>CAVTEC010000069.1:0-99336 GCA_963733475.1 uncultured Alphaproteobacteria bacterium
GCGGGCCATGATCGCCGAGCACGAGCGCCTGATGCTGCACTTCGCCGGCAAGCGGCCGGGTGAGGACGTCGTCGTGCTCGACAGCCGTGGCGCGATCGTCTTCGCGACGGAGCAGGCGCGCCGTGAACTGAACCGGCGCGACCCCGGCATCACGGCCGGTGACAGCAGGCGGCTTGTCTCGCTCGACAGCATCCCTTTGGCCGGCTGGCCGGCCCGCCTGCGCCAGATCCTACCGAACACCAACACCGAGATCGTGCAGGATCAGGGCCAGCAGCTCGGTGCCGTTCTCGTCCTGAACCGACCGCGCGCCACATCATCGTCGGCCTTCGCCCAGCTTCGGCACGTCGAACGGGTGGTGCACTTTCAGGAGATCCTTGGTGAAAGTCCCACGATCCGGGACGCGATCGAGCGGGCACGTTTCATCGCCGACAGCGACGCGCCCGTGCTGCTCGATGGTGAGAGCGGCGTTGGCAAGGAACTCTTCGCGCGCGCCCTGCACGGCGCCGGCAACGCAGCGGGTGGTCCGTTCGTCCCGGTCAACTGCGGCGCCATTCCGCGCGACCTCATCGGCACCGAGCTGTTCGGCTATGCCGACGGGGCCTTCACCGGCGCGCGCGCCAAGGGACACACCGGCAAGATCGTCGCCGCCCACGACGGCACGCTATGCCTCGACGAAATCGGCGAAATGCCGCTGGAACTCCAGCAGTACCTCCTTCGCATCGTGGAGGATGGCATCGTCTACCCGCTCGCCAGCAACGAAGGCAGACAGGTACGCGTCCGCTACATCTCGATGACCAATCGCGACCTTAGTCAGGAAGTGGCGGCCAGCCGGTTCCGCCGTGACTTGTATTACCGTCTGGCCGTGCTCCGGCTCACCATTCCGCCGCTGCGCGAGCGTGGTGACGATGCGGTCCTGCTGGCCGAGCACTTCCTCCAGGCCATCGCAGCCAAGCAGGCCAGGACGCCCCCGCGTTTCGATCCCGCGGTGCTGGACCTGTTCTGTCGCCATGCCTGGCCAGGCAACGTGCGGCAGTTGCGCAACGTGATCGAGAGCATGCTGGTTCTGTCGCGAGGCGACCGGCTGGGCCTTCAGAACGTGCCAGCCGAGCTCCTGGACGCCGACACCGACCAGGCGCGCGCCAGGCCCGCGGCAGAGACACCATCTTTCGCCACCAGCCTCAAAACGAGCGAGCGTGCCGCCATCCAGGCGGTTCTGGCGGAATGCCGGGGGAATCTTTCCCAGGTCGCCAAGCAGCTCGGGATCGCCCGTTCGACACTGTATCGCCGGCTGGAGGAGTACGGGCTCAGCGTCGCCCACTGACCGCTCGGACTGTCCGAGCCTCGTCCGATGCTGCAACACACTGTCCGAGGCGCGGACACTTCGCTCGGACAGTCAGCCGCTGTCCGCTCCGCCATCCACCCTTAACCCCTTGTTACACCCGCATTTTCCGACCGCATAACGGCTCTGGCACAGCGCCTGCCTCTACGTGACCGGCTGACGTTACAACAGCCAGAAAACGATAGGGGAGAGTGCCGTGAGTATCACCATGACACAGAACAGCATCCGGGCGACTTCAACCGAGGCACTGATCAGCTCGCGAATCGCCAGCACCGATCATGTGCGCGTCGAATTCCTGCGCTGTGGCAGCGCGACCACGCTGGAGTGGAGTGTCGCGCGGCCCGAAGTCTCATTGATGTGGGTGCGCGACAGGGGCAGCAGCGCCAGGTTCACTTTGGCCGGCCGGCAGAGTGACAGCATCGCATCTCGCCGCGCCAATATCTGGTTCTTCCCGGAGGGGTCCGATGCCCATGGCGAGCTGACCGGAAAAGGCGCGTATGATTTCGCGGGCGTCTTCGTCGATCCGTCGTTCCTGCCATCAACGGTAAAGGACTCACTGGCCAAACCGATCGCCGGTTTTTCGCACGGCGCGCTCGGGCGGGCGTTCGACACGCTCGCAGGCGAGCTGACGGAACCTGACGAAGTACTGCCACTGTTCACCGAGGGTTGGGCGATGCAAGCGCTCGCTTACGTGGCGCGCGCATCCAAGACGACACAGCACAGCAGCACCGTTACGAGTAGTGGTCTGGCGCCGTGGCAGCTTCGCCGCGCACAGGAGATGTTGCGCTCCGATCTCTCGGAAAATCTGTCGCTGAACAACGTAGCCCAGGCCTGCAAATTGTCCGTCAGTCACTTCGCACGCGCCTTCAAGGGGTCTACCGGCATTCCGCCGCACCAATGGGTCATGGCAACGCGCATCGAAATGGCGCGTGGTTTGCTGTCCAATTCAGCGACGCCGCTGGTGGAAATCGCCGGTATGTGCGGCTTTGCCGATCAGAGCCACTTCTCGCGGGTCTTCGCGCGCGTGGTGGGCACCAGTCCCGGCGCGTGGCGGCGGGAGTATCGGGTTACGCCATAGCGAGTTGACCGCAGAGGCCGGGCAAGAATTCTGAGCTATGCCTGCCGAAAAACTCTTCCGGGCAGGCACAGGAGCAGCGATGCGGTAACCTCGCCGGGATGTTCGACCTCTTCAAGCCGCTCACTGGACGGGGGACCGTCGCAGGCAAGCGGGCCAGGACGCGCCTACGTTTCGACCCCGCGGTGTGCTGGACCTGTTCCGTCGCCATGCCTGGCCAGGCAACGTGCGGCAGTTGCGCAACGTGATCGAGAGCATGCTGGTCCTGTCGCAAGGCGACCGGCTCGGCCTCCAGAACGTGCCCGCGGAGTTCCTGGACCTCGACACTGACCCGGCGAGCGCCAGACCTGCGGCAGAGACACCATCTTTCGCCACCAGCCTCAAACTGAGCGAGTATCCAGGCAGTTCTGGCGGAATGCCCGTGGAACCTCACCCAGGTCGCCAAGCAGCTCGGGATCGCCCGTTCGACACTGTATCGCCGGCCGGAGGAGTAGGGCTCAGCGTCGCCCACTGACCGCTCGGACTGTCCGAGCCTCGTCCGATCCTGCGACACACTGTTCGAGGCGCGGACACTGCGCTCGGACAGTTCGCTGCTGTCCGCTCCGCCATCCGCCCATAACCCCTTGTTGCGCCCGCATTTTTTGACCGCATCGCGGCTCTGGCACAGCGCCTGCCTCTACGTGACTGGCTGAGCTTCACACCAGCCAGAAAACTTAGGGGAGGCTGTGACAATGCCGAAAGCAAATGCTTCAGCCAGCGCACGCCGCGGCTTGCGCGGACTGCAAAGTCCACCGGGAGCGGGGTTCAAGGCGATGGAACTGCGCCAGCCGCTGCAAGTCATCGTCACGGCGCGCGAAGTGCTCGCACAAACCGTTAGTGGCGCCGCCGAGGAGGCACAGTTGACCTTGATCAAGGATGCCACCGCACACCTCGCCACCATGTTGGATCGGCTCGTGCTCAAGCTGCGGGAGCCCACGCGGGCCGCCGCGCAGGGTGGTCTCACGCTCGGCCAGACCGTCCGGGCCGAGGCATTTCTGGCGGCACACTTCGCCGAGGACGTTACTCTGAACGATGTCGCCGCACAGTGCGGGTTGTCACCCGCTCACTTCGCCCGCGCCTTTACCCAGACAACGGGAATGCTGCCGAACGAGTGGCTCTTGCGATATCGCATCGACGAGGCGAAGGTGATGATGCTGGAAACGTCATCGAACATCGCTGACATCGCGAAAGCCTGCGGCTTCACCGACAAGAGCCACTTCACGCGTGTCTTCATGAGGGTGGCGGGACTTAACCCGGGCGCGTGGCGGCGCGACAATCTTCCTCAGTGAGGTTCGCGGCGTCCTTTGCCTGAACTTTGCCCTGAGGTTTGGGATTGTCCGGAGATTGGGGCGGATGGCACTCTCGCTGACTGCAACCCATTCGCTTTAACCGTGATGGCCTGCCTCGAGCCGGCCATGACGACAGACCGACAGATAAGTCAGGGTCAGTGACCTTTGGTACAACGGGCGCGCCGACGTTGTCAGCGTGTTATAGTGGTCTGACATCCCCGGCCCTTGCTGGGCGCGCGTCAAGTTGGATGCATCCAATGCAGGTTGATCGCACGGCCAGAGCCGCAACGCAGTTATTCGTGGGATGAAGCTCCCAAAATCGCCACTCAGCCGGATCGTCGCCGGGTTGCCGATCATTCTGCTCGGGATGGAACGCAATGCGGAGAGGTTCGAAGGAAAAGGAAAAAGAATCGAGACGGCGGCTCAAACCCTCGCCAGTTGCCTTGATGAACGCTTCCTTCAGCGACCAGAACCGGAAGAAAATATTGTTCTTTTGGCTCGGCGGAGCGGAGTTGAGAATCTGTACTTCTTCCGGGGCGAAGTAGTCCCGTGCGATCCCAAGATCGATAGTCCGATCGGACCGTTCGACATCAATCCCAATGTCGTGGGCTGCAATCGCGCAGGCCGCCAGCCCGTGAGTATGGGAAATGTTGTAGTGAAGCTTCCATTTGGACAATTCGTCTGCGAGCGCTGGCTTGCCAAATTCCCCAGCGGCGTAACGCCACGCTTTCGTTGATAAGCCTGTTGCCTCACTCAGCATGAAGCGAGCGAGGGCGTGTGCCGCCGTGTAAGTACCGCGGTCGGCGGCAAAATGATAGCAATCAGCCCGGGCTAGCTCGTCGCGGTCCAGCATGCTGCGCCAGCGCGTCAAATGGGGCGTCTCGTTGGCCTCCACGGCCAGCCATCGAACCCGCACGACATGAGGGTCCAGAGCATCTGGCACAGATGTTCGTCCTAGCCCACGAGATACTTCATCGATGCTATCGCAGCATCTGATTATTCCTGCCATCAGTCACCCGCGCCATTGCCATCCAGCACAAGTGCTCCGACGCACACGTATGATGCACCAGCTCCATCGTCATTCCCGCGAACGCGGAAACCCAGGGCCGATGAAACGGACCTCACCCGGGGTTTCTGCCTGCACAGGAATGACGGAAGGAGGTCGTGTCAACGAATCATCTTATTGCGTCTGAGCACTAGCGAAAGCACCGAATACTGTACCCTATGGACTGCGGGCTGTGCGGGTATCTCCAGGCGGAGGGAGTCGGACGAGACTGCCGGCTCGGGACCTGCGTCCATGGATTTCAACCACGAAACTATAGTCTGGAACAATCTGATCCTGTCGTTGGCGATGCTGAACGTGTGATCGCTTCCCTTGAAATGCTCCACGCGAAGTCGATTCTGGAACGAGACGTTAGGAAAAGCCTCGATCAGTTGCTCACGATATGTTTGTCGCACCGAATCCCCGCTAAAGACAACCAGCATCTGGGTCGAAAGGCGCATGCAATCGGCGTGAACCTTCTCCAGCCATGCACGATGTTGCAAATTGCTGGAGATCCCTTGACCCGTACGAGCCGATGACGACACCGTCCACCATACTCGTTCCGCTATAATCCTCAGCAGCCGGCTTCTCCCGGTAAGGACACTGATCCAGTTGTTCAGCCTGATAAGGCGCTGCGCAACGTAATGAACGTAATATCGGGCTGTCGCCGGAACGGTGGGGTCCATGAGAATCAACCCCAGGACACGCCGGTCCGTTGAGGCGTAAGCCATCGCGTGGTCTGCTCCCGAGCACAATCCGACGAGGATGATTTCCCTTGCGCCACGTTCTCTATCCAGCCAATCCACGACCTCCTTGATGTCCGCCGAGGCAGAGTCGGTCGGAGAGATCGCATCAGTTCTGGGTGTGCTGTCACCGATGCCGGAGAAATCGAAACGCAGGCTAGCGTAACCCTCCTGTGCCAGACGCCGCGAGATGGAGACAAACATCCGGTGATGTCCGACCCGATGAATGATTCCCGTATTCAGAATCACCAGCGTTGGCTTTGGCTGCGGCACGGGCGTGGCCGGCCTCGTCTCGATGCCAACCAGCGAGCGGTGCGCTCCCAGAAGGACTGGCCTATCGACAAATCTGTGGATCATGCCAGCCAATCGACGATCCGCTGCAGAACTCCGACAGGCAACTGGCCGGTGTTCGATGTATCCTCGAGCCACGGACGGACATCTGACATAAATTCGATCGAAATCTTCTCTGCACGCGAACCCGACCGGGCAAACCATTCGTGTGAGGGCAGTCGCTCTGTTATCAGGATGAGAGCGCGCTCAACGGAATCGGGGACAAAGCACTCTGGATGGATGGAGGCTATATCGCGGATCATTGTCTCGGTCAGGGGTACTCCGTAGATCTCGATGTTGCCATCTGCGTCCACCGGCATCGAATTCTGGCCCGCCGCGGCACCAATTTGTTGCAAGTATTCGCCGCCGGAAATAACGGGATCCCAGAGCACGAGCGCGTCGATGATATCACTGCGTTTCGCCGCCAAACGTGCGGCTATGACAGCGCCCAGCCGGAGTCCTACCAGGGTTATTTTCGCTTGCCCGACAATCTCCCGGATTTCATCTACAGCGAGCGCCGCGTCGTACCTCCCATCCCTCCAGATCGGTGTCTGTCGTGCTGCCGTCAGAATCGCCGGTCCCGAAGTAATCGAACCGCAAAGTATGGAATCCCACATTGGTGAGTCTGGTGGCGAGCTGTCGTATTGCTCGGTGGGCGCACAGGTATTCATGTCCCCAGGGGTAACAGAAAACCGCACCCCGTAGTACAGATCCAGAGGATCTTGCCGGCTCATACAGTCCGAAGATGCGCCTGGTTGCGCTTCCGAAGTAGAAAGGGTTCATCGAAGAACACCGCCTGGAACCTTTGGCCGCGCGTCTATCAGAGTTGCGATCTGGCTCAGGGTCTGGAAAAACAGCAGCCGAGCGTCCATCCGATATCCGGTCTGCTTCTCGACTTCTTGTGCCACCTTCAACGACAGCAGTGAATGTCCACCGAGCTCATAGAAATTATCGCTCGCCTGAACCTTGTCCAGCTTAAGGATGGACCGCCATATCTCAGCCACCAGCAGTTCTGAAGGGGTTTCTGGAGGCTCGGCGACAAAGCGCGTGACATTTTGGTAGGGATCAGGCAGGGCCGCGCGAGCAATTTTGCCGTTGGACGTCAGCGGAACTGAGTCGAGGGCGACGACCATGGAGGGGATCATGTATTCTGGAAGGCGCCTACGCAGATGGCGTCGAACTTCGCTGGCCGTCAGCTCCTCGCCATCCTCATAAACCACATAAGCGGTCAGTCGCTGATCGCCTGGCTGTAGCTCCTTGGCGACGACTATTGCCTGTCGCACGGCGGGCAAGCTGCCGATAACTGCTTCGATCTCTCCAGGTTCAATCCGATACCCGCGGATCTTGAGCTGATGGTCCATTCGGTGGAGATGATAAAGTTTGCCATTCGCCCCCCAACGTCCGAGATCGCCGGTTCTGTACAGACGGCCACTTCCAGTTCCCCCGAAGCGATCTGGAATGAAGCGCTCCGCCGTCATCTCGGGGCGTCGATGATACGCGGTCGCTACCCCTCCGCCGCCAATGCAAATTTCACCCGCGACACCGACCGGCACCAATTGTCCGAGTGCATCGATGATATGGACCTGCGTGTTGTCAATCGGGCGTCCGATACTGATCTCGGGGTCATCAGGGCTGACCTGATCAACGGTCGACCACACAGTGGTTTCAGTCGGGCCGTAAAGGTTCCAGAGCTCTGTTACGCGTTCGAGAATGGAATCGGCCAGGTCATTTGGCAGCTTCTCGCCGCCGCAAAGGGCACGGAAGCCTTTTGGTCCAAGCCATCCGGTCTGCAGCAGCATGCGCCAAGTCGCTGGTGTGGCTTGCATGACGTTCGCCCTACTTGCGCGGAGGAGCCCGGAGAGCGCTTCACCGTCGCTCGCCGTCTTTCGTGTAGCCAGTTCGATCCGGGCGCCAACGAGCAGGGGCAAGTAGAGTTCAAGTGCAGCGATGTCGAACGAAATAGTCGTAACGGCTGCCACGATATCCGATGAGACGAGACCAGGCCGTTGCTCCATGGAGCAAAGCAAATTTGTGAGCGCGCCATGCGGCACCACAACACCTTTCGGCAATCCGGTCGAACCCGACGTGTAGATGAGATAGGCGGTGTCCGTCGAAGCGGCGCATGTGTCCAGGTTGCCAGTCGACGTCTCGTCGAATGGCGATTGTTCCGCCGCCAAGTCGAGGACGGTCACCGCCGCCGGTACCTCGAGCCCTGGTGGTGGGTCGCCAGCCGTCAGCAACACCTTGGCACCGCTATCGGCTAGCATGTAGGCCAATCGCTCTGGCGGAAAATCGGTGTCCAGCGGAACATAGCCGCCGCCCGATTTATGGACGCCAATCAGTGCGGCGATCATCAGCATTGATCGATCAACGCATAATCCCACCAATTCGCCCGGACGCACGCCAAGGTCGCGAAGCTTACGGGCAATGATGTTGGACCAAGCGTTCAGATCCCCATAGGTTATCGTGCTACCTTCGAATGAGATCGCGGTCGCCTCGGGACATTGAGCCACCCGTCTCTCGAAGGCCCGCGAAAATACCTCGTCGGCAGCGCGATCCACGACTGTCGCGTTCCATTCCCGCAGCACTGCCAACTGATCGGCAGGCAGCAGGGGGAGCGCTGCAATTGGCGTTTCCGGGGCGGCGACAATGCCCTCCAGCAGGGTGAGATACTGTCCCAACAGGCGCTTGATCGTCGAATGATCAAACAGGTCGGTATTGTATTCGATGCTGATTGTGCGCGTGATCTGGCTCTCGACAGACATACTGATTTCGAACTGGGCGCCACCACGATCAATCAGTACTGGTTCCAATTCGAGCCCATCGAACTCGATGCCATGTGATGGAGCATTCGCCAGGTTGAATAGTACATGAATCAGCGGCGCCCGGCTGTTGTCATGACGTTGACCGAGCTCCTTGACCAGCTTGTCGAAGGAAACATCCGGGTGAGCGAACGCGTCGAGCGACGTCTTGCGCATCCGACGCAGCAACTCATGAAATTCAGGATTGCCGGAGAGAGAGGCACGCAAGACCAAGGTGTTGACGAATGTTCCAATCAGACCTTCGGTCGCGCTTTGCATCCGGTTCGCTACCGGAACACCGATCGGAATGTCCGTCTGACCCGTGATGCGGTAGAGAAGTATTGCAAACGCGCCAAACATCGACATGAACAATGTGCCGCCGGCGCGATGGCTGAGCGCCTCAAGGCCTCGGATCAGCGGGACAGGAAGTGGCGCTATGCAGAACGACCCCCGCAAGCTCCGCAGTCGTGGACGCGGATGATCTGTCGGCAGTTCCAGTGGCGGCAGGTCAGCGAGCTCCTCGCGCCAGAAGTCGAGTTGGCGTTCCAGTTCCGCATCAACGGTCGCCGAGCGTTGCCATATTGCGTAATCGCAGTAGGTGATCGGCAGTGGTTCAAGATGCGGCAGGACCCCTCGCCGATAACCATTGTAGAGATAGGCAAGTTCACGGCCGAACAATCCGAGCGACCACTGATCTCCGGCGATATGATGCATGGCGATCAGGAAGAGGTGCTGGTCACAGTCCGTCCGAAGCAAAAGCAGGCGCGCGACAGGTCCTTGCGATAGATCAAACGGCTGTCGAGCCGCATCCTCGGCCATTGCGACGATGTCTGCAGCCTCCGCGCTTTTGCCGCGCAGATCCATGATGGTAAGTGCCGACCCGGTCAAAGGTTCAACAAATTGCCGCGGCTGATCGTCGACGATGCGGATCGTGGACCGAAGGATGTCATGTCGAGCATGCAGTTCATCTATCGCCGAGGACAGCGCTGCGATGTCCAACGGTCCTCTAAGCCAAAGAGCGACCGCCATGTTGTATGCCGTGTTCTGCGGATCGAGTGACTGGATGAGCCACATGCGCTCTTGCGAATAAGAGAGCGGTGCCGGACCATCGATCGAAGCAGTCGTGATCAATGGCAGACGAGGCGTATGTCGCTGTTTCTGTAGCGCCGCGTCGATCTGCGACGCGAGTGTCGCCAAGGTGCGGAAGTCAAACAACAGTTTCAGGGGAAGCTCGAGGCCGAGAGCGATCCGTATTTGCGCTGCGACCTGGATCGCTGTCAGCGAGTTACCGCCCAGTGCAAAGAAGTCGCTGTGACGGGCGACATTCTTCGTTCTTAGAATGCCGCACCAGATGCCGGCGAGTAGCTGCTCGGTGGGTGTCTCCGCCGGCGACTTGGATTCGTCGCCCTGATTGTCCTGCTCGCTGTCGGGCCTTGGCAGTGCGGCGCGGTCGAGTTTGCCGTTTGGAGTGCGCGGCAGGTCGTCGATGGCGGTGAAGGTGGAAGGGACCATGTAGTCGGGCAGGTGTTCGGCGAGGCGCTGACGCAGCAGCGCGGGCTCGATCGAGGTGCCGGAGCGGGGCACCACATAGGCGGCCAGATAAGGGCCGCCTGGGCGGTCGTCGCGGGTGACCACGGCGGCCTGCGCGACGTCATTGTGGGCGCAGAGCACGGCTTCAATCTCGCCGGGTTCGATGCGGAAGCCGCGGATTTTCACCTGTTGATCGGCGCGTCCCATGAAGTCGAGGCTGCCATCGGGCCGCCAGCGTGCAAGGTCGCCGCTGCGATACATCCGGCTGCCGTGCGGGCCATGGGGATCGGCGACGAAGCGTTCGGCGCTGAGACCGGGCCGGTTCAGATAGCCGCGTGCCAAGCCATCGCCGGCGATATAAAGTTCGCCGATCACGCCGACAGGCACAGGCTCCAGCGTGGCATCCAGTACATAGACCCGCATCCCGGTGATGGGTGTGCCGATCGAGACCGAGCTGCCATCGAGCGGCGCGCTCATGGTTGCGCACACGGTGCACTCACTTGGCCCGTAGGCGTTGACCATGCGGCATTGGCCAGACCAGCGGGCCGCCAGCGCCTCGGGGCAGGCCTCACCGGCGACCACCAGCGTTTCGAGCCACAGGTCGCCGCCAGGGTCGATGGTTGCCAGCACGCTCGGCGGCAGCGTGGCATGACTGATGCGCTGCTCGGCCAGCAGCGCGCGCAGGGGTGGGCCGCTCAGCGCGTCCTGAGGCGGGATGACCAGGGCGGCGCCGTGGACCAGCGCCATCACCACCTCCCACAGCGAGGCGTCGAAGTTCAGCGAGGCGAACTGCAGCACACGCGAGTGCGCCGTCACTGCCAGCCGTTCGGCATGCGCGGCTGCCAGGTTGGCGATACCGGCATGGGTCACCACCACGCCCTTCGGCTGTCCGGTGGATCCGGAGGTATAGACCACATAGGCTGGGTGATTGACGCTCAGCCGGCCGCTTCGGTCGGCATCGCTCGGATTGGCTGCATCGACGCCGTCAAGGCTGGCCGTATCAACACAAAGCTGTGGAATGGCCGAGGGCGGCAGCCGTGCTTCCATCCCTTCGCCCACCAGCAGCATCGCGGGCCGTGCATCGGCGAACATGAATTCCAGCCGCGCTCCTGGATAACGCGGATCGAGCGGCAGGTAGGCGCCACCCGCCTTCAGCACAGCCAGCAGCGCGATGACCATCTCCGGCGAGCGCTCGATACACAGCCCGACCAGGCTTTCCGGCCCGATCCCCTCGCGGATCAGCCGATGCGCGAGACGGTTTGCATGCCGGTTCACCTGGGCATAGCTCAGTCGCTGCTCGCCGCATTCGATCGCCGCCGCATCCGGGGTGCGTGAAACCTGCGCTTCGAACAGCGCCGGGAGCACCGACGCCGCAACCCCTTCGCCCCCGCAGCCCCACTCACGCAGCAATACACGCCGCTCCTCCGGCAGGAGCATGATGTGCTCACCGATCGCTCGATCGGGGTAAGAGACGACCGACTGGATGAAACGAAGGAAGCGTTCCCGATGCCCGTTCAACGCGTCGGCATCATAGTGTTGGGCATTGCCGATGAATTTGACGGGAATATCGGTATCCTGACGAGCGTGGAACTCGATGATGAGATCCTCAACCCGACGGTTTCCGAGGTAATGTTTGCGGATTGGTATTCCCGCGAAGTCGAAGTCCTCATCCATCGGGATGAAGTTTATCGTCGTGCCATGCAACGTGGTGCCGGTCGGCAGTAGACCAAGGCCGCTGCGAAACGCACCGAATTCGTAGCGCTGATGGCGAAGAGCGCTGCGTATCTGTCGTCCTGTACGGATCAGCAATTCTGTCGACGAAGCCGCACGCTCAATGGCAAGTCGTAGCGGGACGACATTGGACAACAATCCCACAACACGCCGAAGCTTCGGATTGATACGGCCACTCACCGGCATCCCTACGATCAGATCAGAGGCGCCGGTCATTCTGGACAGATATGCAGCCGTCACTGCGATGACCGCTGTCGCGAGGCTGGTGTTATTTGCGCCGCCCAGGCTCTTCAAAGCCTCAACGGCCGATTTGGGAATGCAGCCCTGGGCTTCGACTACTGCTCCTGTCCGGCCGGGAGAATGGCCGGATAGCGTAACGGCGGGAGGCCGGTTGGTAAGCTGTCCGCGCCAGTAGTGCTGATCGCGCTCATACCGGCCCGAAACCATATAGGCTTCATCCTCCGCCAATCGTGCGACGCAGGACAGCAAGTCCTCGGTTTCGGACGTTTCTCCGCTGACGAGTTGTCCATAGTGAGCGGCCACGCGGCGATCAACCAGCGACGCGCCTAATGCATCATTGATGATGTGATGGTTGACTTCATACCAATAGAAGGTGCGTGCGGCGACTTTGAATAACGCGTAGCGAAAAGGCGGACCACGTTCCAAGTCGAATACTTTATCTTTGTCAATTTTCATCCACTCGATGGCGGCGTAATGTGGATCCTCTGCGGAGGTCAAATCGATGAATGGCAGGTCCAAGATCATTTTTGAGACGAAGCGTTGTTTTGGACCATCCGGAGCATTTACAAAGACAGACCGTAATGCGGGGACTTCTTGGATGGTTCGCCTGATTGCCTCGGCAAACCTATCGGGATCGACCGCGCCACGAAGCTCGGTATACTGGGCTACATTGTAGTGTGCCCCCTCGGGATTTAGCGCCTGAGAGAACCATATCCCATGTTGTCCAGAGGTAAGAGCGTGCATCGATTAATGCCGGTTTGTAACCGACGCAATCTGCCAAAGCGATGCTCCGTCGGCAAATGGAATCATTGCCTCAATTTCCAAGACTTGTCTCATATCACGGGATCGTGATTGATGGGAAAGGGTAAATTAGTCGATGTGGCGTCAATCCGAGCACTGTCGGCGCGTACGGCTCGGTCCCACCGCAACCCAACCCTCATGTCCGTCGCGGCATGCCGACCAAAGAAAATATTGGCGTTTGCAATTCGCAACTATCAAAAATCGTCCGGTCTCGTACTCAAACGGATTTGGCATGCGAAGCCTGCCCGGCTTTTTGGAATGGAAACGCATAGTGCACTGGCATGGAATCCTTGCGTGCGGCCTGGACGGCCGGCGTGGTAATTATCTTCTGGATTTTGTAGCAGGGCCATCCATCCGTCCGCCAGAATAATCGGATCCAACATGAAGCAGCCAAGATCCTGAAGTCGAGATGGCATCACCTTCCATGCATGCTCCATGGAGCCACGCTTCTGGTGCGCGACCAATATGTCGTCGGGTAAGCTTCGTCGAGAAGCTGGAGAGTGGTAGCTGTGGCGGTGAGACGTGCCTTTGTGTGGGCAAGTCTGGGCCAGTATGTGGTGATGGGCATCAACCTGGCCAATACGATGGTAATGGCAAGGCTGGTGACTCCGGGTGATTTCGGTACTGCGGCCATCGGCACGGCGATCTTTGGGATTGCCGAGGCCATCCGGTCCTTGAGTGGCAGCACCTATCTGATCCAGCATCGGAACTTGCAGCCGCATACCGTCCGAACAAGCTTCACCTTGAGTTTGGTTATCACGGTGTCGCTTGCCACGCTCATAGGACCTGACAGCGGGTCGATTTACGGTGCTTCTGCAGGTACCGGCTCTTGCGGAATATTTGAAAGTGGCCGCACTGGGTTATCTGACCGGTCCGTTCGTATACCCGATCTGGGCATTAATGAGCCGGAATATGACGTTTGGTGTAATCGCATTCGTGTTGGTCGCAATGGCGTCGATCAATGCAATCACAAGTATAGCGTTGGCGCGGTTGGGATTCGGCAACCTGAGCTTCGCGTGGGCCAACGTGGCTTCGACATTCGCTGCTGTAGTCGCATATCACGCGCATTGGCGAGATTGGTCCATCTTCCGACCAAGCTTGCGCGATTGGCGCCAGATCGTTGCCTTTGGCGTAAGCGACGGCGCCGCCGCGACGATAACACAGGTTGCAGACTCGCTGCCTTATCTCATTCTCGGCCGCCTCCTCGGGACCGCGGCAATGGGACTCGGCCAACGAGCAGCGCTGCTATGCCTGTTCCCAGAACGTGTCATTCTCGCCGGCGTTCGGGCGGTTGCTCTGCCCACATTCTCCCGAAAGGTGCATGAGGGCCAGGACATTCGGAGCGAATATCTGCGGGCCATCGAGCTTATATCTGCCGTTCAGTGGCCATCGCTTATTTTGCTTGTCGCGCTGGCAGATCCGATCGTCGCCGTATTGCTGGGGCCACATTGGCATAACGCGGTCCCAATCGTGGAGATCCTGGGGATATCGCTGCTGTTCTCGTTCCCACTGGTGTTACACTATCCAGTGCTTGTCGCTGTAGGGGCAATCCGTTTCATTCCTCCTATCCTGGCAGGTCAGGCGACCTTTTCAATTATTCTTTTGTCCGTCGCCGCGACCAAGGGCCTTCAGATGGCCGCCCTCAGCATGTTATTGATCGTTCCGCTCAACGGCATGATTTCCTTGTTCCTTGTACGCCGATTTCTGCGTTTCTCTTGGTTATCCCTTGGCACCGCCATAAAGAAGAGCGCTGGATGTGGATTGGCGAGTGCGGCGGGCCCGATCGCCATCGGGATCTACGACGGCTGGCCGGAACATATGTCGATCGGCATGGGAGCGTGCGCACTAGCGCTGTCTGGTATCGGCTGGCTGTTCGGGCTTCGGCTGACACGCCACCCACTCTTGGAGGAAATTCGTCGTGCAGGCGCAGCACTGCAAATGAGTCCGGTTGCGATCAGGCTCTTTCGCCGGCCGACAAGAATTAAGTGCGGCGATGCCGATGACGGCTGATTGCGCCGGCAGCATCGAAGCGCGGGGATTTCATTGATGCGGAGCTGGGGTTGGTTGGTGGAGGACGATCCGATCCATCCACGCCGCCAGCGTGTTGAGGAACTCGGTCCTCACTGCCTCGTCAGTCCGGCCGGTTCGCGCGGGCACATGGAAAGAGTGGTCCGCATCTGGGATGATGCTCAGCGACGCTTGCGCGTCTAGCTCTCTGGTAACCTGCCGAATGAGAGAAGCGTCCGCGAGTGTGTCGCGCGTTCCTTGCACGAACAGCAACGGGACGCGTACGCGGTGCAGGTGCTCTGCGCGCGCGACGGAAGGTTTGCCTGCCGGATGCAGGGGAAAGCCCAGGAAGACGAGACCGAGGACACCAGGGAGGGGAGTACTTGCCTGAGCCTGAGAGGTCATCCGTCCGCCAAACGACTTACCGCCGGCGAACAGCGGCAGCGAAGGGAGGAGTGTCCGCGGCGCGGCAACAGCGGCTCGAACTGCGGCCTGCGCGACCGACGGCGGATCCGGCCGACGGCCACCTTTCTCCATGTAAGGGAACTGGTATCGCAGAGTGGCGATGCCGCGATCGCACAGGCCGACGGCAATGGCTTCCATGAAAGGATGCGTCATGCCGGCCCCGGCGCCATGGGCCAGGACGATGCAAGCCCTGGGATGGTCAGGAGCGAGCAGCAGACCCGAGACCGACTGGCTCTCGTTGACCACTATCGTCAGCCGCTTGGGTGATGTGCCGCTCATCGACGATCTCTGGGGTGGAAAAAGCTTGTAGAGTCAATGACCCAACCCCGAAGCATCGGACACCCTGTGTCACTGAGGATGAACGAGCGACGGAGTGAAGTAGGATGCCCTTCCCTGCCGCTCCAAGGCGGCGACAATTGCAGCGCTGACTGACCAGGTGGAAGTGTGAGAAGATGTGGGACGCACTTTGGATCAACGCCAACCTTGCGACCATGGCAGGGTCCGAACCCTATGGCGCGCTGGCGGAAGGTGCGATCGCCGTGCGCGATGGCAGGATCGCCTTCGTTGGCGCCATGATGGATCTGCCGGGCGAGGTCGGCACGCTCGCACGCAAGGTCCATGATACCGCCGGCGCTTGGATCACGCCCGGACTCATCGACTGCCACACTCACGTGATCTATGGCGGCGACAGCAGGCGCGATTTCGAGATGCGGCTGCGCGGCGGTGGCCGGGACGAAATCTACGGCTCCGGTGGCGGGGTGCCCGGCGTGGTGCGAGCGACGCGTGAGGCCAGCGACGATACGTTGTTCCAGGCCGCGGCGCGGCGGATCCTGGAATTGCAGGCGCACGGCGTCACAGTGGTGGAGAGCAAATCTGGCTTCGGCCTCGACCTCGCGACGGAGCTGCGTCAAATGCGGCTGTCGCGCGAGCTGGGACGGGCGCTACCAGTCACGGTCGTATCCACATTTCTTGGCGCCCATGGGATAGGTCCGGAATATGCCGGACGCGCTGACGACTATATCGATTTCCTGGCAGGAACCGTTTTGCCGGCCGCCGTTGCCGAAGGAATTGTCGATGCAGTGGATGGTTTCTGCGACAGCATCGGGTTCAGCCACGATCAGATTGGCCGCCTGTTCACCAAGGCACAATCGTTCGGTCTGCCGGTACGCCTGCACGCCGATCAGTATACCGACTATTCCGCGGGAGCTACGGCGGCGCGCTTTAACGCTTTGACTGCTGACCACCTGGAGTACGCCTCGGAGGCAACGGTAGCAGCCATGGCCAAGGCAGGCACGATCGCGGGCCTCCTGCCAGGCGCCAACTATACTTTGCGCGAAACGGCGCGGCCGCCGATCGAACTGTTCAGGCGGTACGGTGTGCCAATGGCGCTCGCCACCAACAGCAACCCGAGCAGCTCGCCAACCAATTCGCCGCCGATGATCATGAACCTCGCATGCACCTTGTTCCGCGTCCTGCCGGAAGAAGCGCTGGCAGGTTTCACGATGAACGGTGCACGCGCCCTGGGCATTGCGGCCAGTCATGGCAGCTTGGAGGTGGGCAAGGTCGCGGACCTCGCTATTTTGGACATCGCGCATCCCACCGATCTTAGCTACCTGCTGGCGGCCAATCGCTGCGTCACGGTCGCCAAGGCAGGCCGCATCGTGCACGCCATCCCTCGGCCCTCGCGCGTGGCGCGGCCGATCGCATCGATTGCTTAGCTCAGGGCGTGCCGGGTGACTGTAGGCACCGCGGTCGTTCTGGTTGGCGGCGTCGGATCGTTACTCCCGCTTGAACCGGTAATGGAACCGGTCACCATCCGCTGTCACCAAACCCGCTGTCGGCGACGGGAAATGGATCGGCAACAGCAGCGTATCGGTATCGGCGACGGACGATAAGAAGCGTCGGCGTGACACTGCTGCCTCCTTCGGATCCCAGTCGACCCCCGGAGACCAATCGAGCTCACGGCACTGGATCGCGTGGTGCATCATGTCACCCGTCACCACCGCCCGCAGGCCACGCGAGAAGATATTGACGCAGCAATGGCAGGGCGAGTGACCCGGCGTCGGCGTCAAGGTGATGGTGTCATCCAAAGCGTAGTCGTCATCGACGAGCAGAGCCTGCCCGGCTTCCACGATCGGCAGGCAGTTATCACGGAACACCGTGCCTGGAGGATTGGCACCCCGTGCGTGCTCCGCTTCCCAGGCCGCGTATTCCCTTTTGTGGAACACGTACTTCGCATTCGGGAACGTGGGCACCCAACGTCCGTCGCGCAGGGTCGTATTCCAGCCTGTGTGGTCGATATGGAGATGCGTGCAGAACACGTAATCAATCTTCTCGTAGCTGACGCCGAGAGCAAACAGTTCATTCCGCCAGCGCTCCTTGCCAGGGAAATCGAATGGTGGCGGATGCCCTTTATCTTCCCCTGTGCAGGTATCGACGAGGATGGTGTGGTGCGGCGTGCGAACGACGAACGTCTGGTACGTGATGCACATCTTCCCTGAGACGGGATCGAACACCTCCGGTTCCATCACCGGCAGATGCTGGTTGAAGGTGGCCTCATCGTAGGCCGGAAAGAAATCCTGTGGTCGCCGCCAGGGTCCTTCGCGTTCAATCACGGCGTCGATGGTGATGTCACCGATCTCAATCTTCTGCACTGTAACTTCCCTCCCAATCTGGACTGTGCATCGTAACAAGCACCTGCCAACGAGAACAGGTTCCGCCGGACCGGTTGCGATCACGCAGCAAAAAGCTCGCCGACCGGATCGATCATGGCTCGCCAACGCGCTTGCGTTACCAATACCACCACTCAATGACCGCGATCCATTCGCTTTAACCGTCATGGCCAGCCGCCGAGCCGGCCATGACGGCAGGGCGACACACCGGTTGGCTATTGCGGCGCAATGCCCGCATGATCCATGGGTGGTCGACTCTGATGCAGAGGTCAATGGAATGGTCGCTGAACTTCCGCCCGGGTACCAACCCTCGGCAGACGAGGAATTCATGAACCCGAAGCAGGTCGAATATTTTCGCCGGCGGTTGGAACAGTCGCGGGCGGACCTGCGACGGGAGCTCGAAGCGATCCCGCCGCCGGAGGCTCAGGATATCGCCAAGGAGGGCGACCAGACTGACCAGGCGAGTACAGCCTCGGAGCGAGAATTTGCACTGCGAAACCGCGAACGGATCCAGCGGCTGATGCGGCAAACGGAGCGAGCGCTTGCAAAGCTTGAGGATGGTACATACGGCTATTGCGAAGACACGGGCGAACCGATCGATCTCAAACGCCTGATGGCTCAGCCAGCGACATCATTATCGCTCGCAGCCCAACAGGCACGCGAAGGTCGAGCCGGCTGACGCGCCTTCTGGGTCGTGCGGCGCGAGTTTGTTTCCCGCGGTCTTGCTTACTGCGATGCCCGGCTTGGGCCGACAAGCGTGGCGCCACCGTCCACGACCAGGACCTGGCCGGTGATGTAACGGGCCTGGTCTGACAGCAGGAAGCGCACGGCGCCACCGATATCCCAGCCGGTACCCTCGCGCCTGAGCACGGAAGCCTGACGGCGGGTCTCGCGCGCATTTTCAGTCATGCCGCGGGCATAGACCATGGGTGTGTAAACCGGTCCAGGGGCAACACAGTTCGCACGAATGCCGTCCGCGCCGTGATCGACCGCGATCGCCTTGGTCAGCGCAATCACTGCGCCCTTGGAGACTGTATAAGCGGTGAGGCCGCGCGGTCGCAGCGCGGAAATCGAAGAGACATTGACGATCGCTCCGCCTCCGGCAGTGCGGATCATTGCGGGGATGGCGTGCTTGCACGCGAGGAACATCGTGTCCACGTTCACGTGCATCACGCGCGCCCAGTTCTCCTCGGTCTCTTCGACCACGGTTCCCCTGCTGCCGATGCCCACATTGTTATCGAGGCAGTCGAGCCGTCCCCAGCGGGACAGCGCGTCCTCGACCATGGCGGCGCACTGTTCGGAACTGGTCACGTCGTAAGAAGCAGCGACAGCGCTGCCGCGTTCAGCGGCAATCATCGCCACAGTACGCTCTGCCAGCGTGAGATCACGGTCAACGACCAGGACATGCGCTCCAGCGCGAGCCAGCAAGATGGCGGCTGCCCGACCATTGCCGATGCCATCTCCTGCCGCACCGCCACCCGTAACGATCGCCGCCTTTCCGACCAGGCCCCATTCCTCATTTGGCATCATTGCGTGCCCCCAATACTATGCGTGTGCGCAATTTAGCCGTGTTCAGGCCAGTGTCACTGGTGGCTCAGGGGTCTGACGGATCTGCCATGGCTGAGCAGTGGCACTATCTCGCGCCCATTTGCCAGAGCGTTTTCAACGTGACTGGAAACCCATCGATTCCGGTCACGTTCCGCAGGATTGCCGGATAAGGTCATCAGCCGATCGAGCCGCACGAGGGCCAAGTCCAGTCGCGCCTCCGACCGGTTCGCTGGGAACCGCCAACGGGATTCGCAAGGCACGCTCGCGTGGTCGGTCGGGTTCAACAAAGCCGAGGCATATCAACGCCTCAAGCTCGGCGGGCTCCGTGTTGACAAGCTGTCTGGATCAACGTTCGCTGGGCCACGACGATCCTTGGCGACGGCGGCAGCGGACCAGGTGGGCGCCGTTGTGTCGCGTCGATCGTTCGTCGCGGGGGATTACCTGTTCGATCTGGATCGCTTCATCGGGTCACCGTCAAGATGTTGAGGGCTGAACACAGGACCATGCCACGGCAATTGCACCTGAATCTGTTCATCCATGGCCGTGGTCATCACGAAGCGGCGTGGCGTCATCCTGCTTCGTCACCGCTGCCGTTGACCGATATCCGGTACTATGTGGATCTGGCGCAGCGAGCCGAGGCGGCACTATTCGATTCCATCTTTCTTGCGGACCAATTGGCACTCGGTGGCGATGTGGCCCAGGCGCCGCGGACTTGGCTCGAACCGATCACGGTACTGGCAGCCCTCGCCGCGGCGACCAGCCGCGTTGGATTAATCGCCACCGCGTCAACGACCTACACCGAGCCTTTCAATCTCGCACGCCAGTTCGCCTCCATTGATCACATCAGCAATGGCCGGGCAGCCTGGAACATTGTGACTTCCTGGCTTGCCACCGCGGCCGAGAATTATGGTGGCGCCGGAGCGGTGAGCCACGCCGATCGCTATACCCGTGGCGACGAATTCATGGCTGTGGTGACCGAACTTTGGGATAGCTGGGGCGCGGACGCGGTTCTCGACGACCGGGGCAGCGGCAACTATGCGCGACGCGAGCGCATTCGGCCGATCAACCATCAGGGCGACATCTTCACCGTCGCGGGACCGCTGAACATGCCGCGGTGTCCGCAGGGCCGGCCGGTCTTGGTGCAGGCAGGTTCGTCCGACACCGGTCGTCGCTTTGCCGCGCGACATGCCGATGCGGTGTTCACGGCTCATATGGCGAAGGAGACGGCGCAGGAATTCTATGCGGATCTGAAGCGGCTTGCGGCGGCTGACGGGCGGGCGCCCGAGCATGTCCTCATCCTGCCGGGGCTGAGCCCAATGATTGCTGCGACCGAGGCCGAGGCGCAGCGCCTGGTGCGGGAGGTCAACGAGCTGACCGACCCAGAGGTTGGACGGAAGCGGCTAGCTGGCAGGTTTGGCGGCCACGACTTCTCGCATTTGCCGCTCGATCGTCCGCTTGTGCCGGAGGACTTTCCCAACCCGGAAACGGTCGAGGCAGCGCGAAGTCGCACCGAGGTCATTGTCAACCTGGTCCGGCGGGACCGACCCACATTGCGACAACTTCTGGGCTATCTGGCTGGCGCACGGGGGCATTATGTGACGGCAGGCACCCCGGAGCAGATCGCCGATCTGATCGAAGACTGGTCCACTGCCGGCGCGGCGGACGGTTTCAATATCATGCCTCCGATACTGCCTGCGCAACTGGATGCGTTTTGCAACGGGGTGATCCCGCTGCTGCAGCGCCGCGGATTGTTTCGCACCGAATATACTGGAACGACGCTGCGGGAACATTACGCTCTGCCTTGGCCGACCAGCGTGTTCGACGATCCTGCCTGGACAGCGGAGCTGCGAGAAACGCCTGCCGGCGTGTGAACACCGTACATAAGCACTTCGCCTGGTCGGCGTCGACGTAGCCGTTCAGTGCGTTCACCAGCAACAGTGTCCGAGCTGTTGCCGCGTGTGGCAGGCGACTTTATCAAGTGCCCCATCCAGGGAATGCGATGAGTTCAGCGCTGTAGCGATTAGTGCTCATACCAAAGCTCACTGACCCTGACTTATCTGTCGCCCTGTCGTCATGGCCGGGCTCGTATGGGGGCTTTCTTGTCAAGCGGCATATGTGTGATGGCGTTTCCTTTCCTGATCTGAGTGTTTGTCACATTCGTCGCTGCGTTCACCATCCTGGGCGACCCCTTGGGTCAGACCTGTCGGCCTGCAAGCTCGTATCCGGTGGAACTCGTTGTTCCGTACCATGTTGCCCCATTCGCGGGGCCGGAGGGGTCTGGAGGGCGGGACCAATCTTGACGGCGGCATGTTGCAGCCATAGCCCGGCACGGTGCACCGCCCACCCAGATGGTTGTCAGGTGTCAGGTGCCGATCACCGTCTGCCTGCTGCTCGGTCTGGGTTCAATCTTCTGCCTGTCCACATCCATGGCTGTCACCGTCGGCCCTCATGCGGCCACGAGGCGCGCACCGGGCGGCACTTCGCCGCACTCGACGTAGCGCCACAGCGCCACCAGCAGCTTGCGGGCGAGTGCAACCACCATGATCTTGCGGATGCGTCCCTTGGCGCCGCCGGTGCGCTCGACGAACCAGCAACTCAATGCGCTGTCCGGCTGAAAGCGCAGCCAGCGCCACGCCAACTGCAACAGGATACGGCGCACCCGTGGATTGCCGTTCTTACTGATCCCCTGCTCGCGTTCACTGCCGCCGCTGTTGAACGGTGTGCCGGTGAGCCCGACAAATCCGGCAATCGCGCGGCGATCGGCGAACGAGCGGCAGAACACCTCCCGCGTCAGCCCCGTCGCTGTCGCAAGGCCAAGCCCCACCAGGCGTGCCAGCATCTGGATCTGCTCCACCGCGTGGTCCGGTTCCACCGCCATCGCCGTCTGTTCGCGGGCCGTCTCTATGTCCCTGAGTTGCTCACTCAACAGGCGATGACGCGTCATCAGCCGCTTCAGCTCTTCCAGCAGCCGTGGCGGCAGTGGAGCGCCGGCGAAGCTGCGCAATTCATCGAGCTGTTCCGCGGCCTTCTTCAGACGTGGCTTGAAGCCGGTGATCCCTTGCAGGCACAACAGGTTCTCAATGCGGTTCTCCAATGCGATCCGCTCGCTCACCAGCCGCTCGCGTTCCCGCTCCAGGCGGCGCATGTCCTCCTCGGTTTCGCTCGGGATGCGCACCATCGAGCACACGCGTGGCTCACCCCGCAACCAGGCCAGCAGCGTCCGCAGCAGCATGTCGAGGTCAATCCGGTCGGTCTTGGCGCGCCGCCCCCGTCGCTCCACCGGGATACTGGCAGGGTGCATGATCTGCACCTCGATGTCGTGCGCCCGCAGGTATCGCGCGATCCAGAACCCGTCACGGCCTGCTTCGTAGGTCAGCACGATCCGGCGCACGGTTCGGCCAGCCCGCCCGGCTTCCGCCTTCCATCGCTCAATCTGCTGCAGCAACCCCGCCATGTCGCGCGCCGCCAGACTGCGACGCGGCCGGCGCGTCACACCAGGCACCACCGCTCCAACTTCCCAGCCCTTGCCACTCAATTCCAGGGCCAGCACCAGCGTGCTATCGTGATCAAAGGCGGTCGCAGTCGATTGCTTTGGCATCGCATCGTTCCTTATGAGGTTTGGACAACCGCAAGGATACATGCTGCTGCGACCGTCCACCCCCATAGCATCTTGACCCGGCCATCCGCGTACATCGGCACCTTTGTGCCGCTGAGGCTGATGGCCGGCTCGGAGGCCGGCCATGACGGTTAGACCGAACTTACCTCTGAATTTCCCAAAAGCGGCAGCTGGCCGCCGATTTTGGGAAAATTCGTAGGCATGTAGAATAGTTCTTGCGCGACGCGGGCGGTTCATGAGTTCGATGCCCGCGTGTACATCACGACCATCGCCAACCGGAACTCCCCGCCCGCCGTGCTGCTGCGCGAGAGCTATCGCGAGCAAGGCAAGGTGAAGAGTCGCACGCTGGCCAATCTGTCCAGATGGCCTGAAGCGAAGATCCATGCCCTGCGAAGGGTGCTCGCCGACGAGCCGATGCAGCCCGCGGCGGCCCAGCGCTTCGAGATCGAGCGTGCCTTGGCGTATGGCCATGTCGCGGCCGCGCTCGGCACACTGCGGCGGATTGGCCTTGAGCAGATCCTGCCCAGACGTCCCGACCGTCTGGCCAAGCTGACCACAGCCATGATTGTCGCCCGCGTGGTCGAACCGGCCGCCAAGCTCGCCACCGCGCGCCAGCTCAGCGACGCCACCGCATCGCACGCGCTCGGCGCCTTGCTCGGTCTCGGTGAAGTCGATGCCGACGAACTCTACGAGGCACTGGATCGGCTGCAGGCCGCCCAGCCGGAGATCGAACAGGCACTCGCCCGCCGTCATCTCAAGGACGGCGTGCTGGTGCTCTACGATGTCAGCTCGAGCTATCTCGAAGGCGAGCATTGCGAACTTGCGCAGCGTGGCTACAGCCGTGACCACCGGCCCGATCGTCCGCAGATTGTCTATGGCCTGCTCTGCAACGAGCAGGGATGCCCGATCGCGGTCGAGGTGTTTGACGGAAACACCGCGGACCCGATGACGCTCGCGGCCCAGATCACCAAGCTGCGAACACGCTTCAACCTCAGCCGCGTCGTGCTGGTCGGCGATCGTGGCATGATCACCGACGCGCGGCTTGAAGCCGATGTCAAACCTGCTGGCCTGGACTGGATCACTGCGCTGCGCGCGCCCTCTATCCGCGAGCTCGCTGCCGATGGCGGTCCGTTGCAGCTCTCCCTGTTCGACCAACGCGACATGGCCGAGATCACCGCCGACGGTCGATCCGCTTCGCGGCTCAACCCCGGCGAACGCCTCGTCGTCTGCCGCAATCCCGACCTAGCCGCCAGGCGTAGCCGCAAGCGCCAAGAGCTACTGGAGGCGACCGAGCGTCTGCTCGCTGCCGTGGCCGCCAGGCTGCAACACAAGCGCCGCCCGTTGCGCGGCGCGGCCAGGATCGGCATCGCCGTCGGCGCCGTGCTCAACAAGCATAAGATGGCCAAGCACTTCGATGGTAATTGCTCACCCCGGTCTGGCGGATAGCGTCTCGGGGATTTTTGTGGTCAGCACGAAGCGCAGCACATCAAGCACTGAAGCGCTGTTGGCCTTTGCGGTGCTGACGAGGGATCGGAAGGCGGCATAGGTTTCGGCACCCCACTCGCAGCGGAAGCCGTTGGTCACCTTGCGGAAGATCACACTGGGACGAAGATGCCGCTCGGAGATGTTGTTGGTATACGGCACATCTCGATTGGTGATGAAGACGAACAGGTGCGCCCTGTTGGCGGCGATGCGCTTGCGCAGCTTGCGTCCTGGCTCGCCGATCGGAACAGCTGCCATGATGCGGTTGAGCCGGCGATCCAGGTCGGCAAGATAGTGCCTCAGCGTGCTGTCCTTCAGTTCGTCGCGGCGTCGCCCGATGGCGATCGCGCGCAGCAGCAGTCGCTTGAACGCGGCACTGAAGGCGGTGTCGCCACATTCGATGGCGTAGGTTGCATCGCGCAGCAGATGCGCCAGACACACCTGCCATTCGGCAGCGTGGCCGCGTTGGCTGCCAAGCATGTCGGACACCCAGACCATCGGCCTGATCTCGCCGAACAGGGCCTGAACCACGGCCTTGCCACGGCTGGGACGGATCACGTGCAGCACGGCCAGGCTGCCGATGAACACCCATTCCCACCAGTTCTTGCCGCTCACCCGCGCGGAAGTCTCATCAGAACACACCACCGGACTGGCGAGCACCGTGGCGCGGATGGTTGCCGCTGCCACCAGCAGTGGTTCGCGCGCGCGGGCCAGCATGTTGCTGATCGCCCCCTCGCTGAGGGTGAGCGAAAAGATCTCGTCCATCAGCGTGGCCAACCGTTCCATGCCGATCGCGTGCGCGTAGTGCAAGTAGACCACCAAGGCAGCGATCGACTGACCGAATGGCGAACCGGGTTCCAGCCCGGCTGGGGCAGTCGCGACCACGCGCTCACCACAACAGGCGCAGCGACCGCCGAACAGGCGCACCTGCGTCACGTCCGGCCGGATCGGCGGTAGTTCAATGCGTTCGTAGACCTGCTGCGGGGTTTGGCAGGCCTCCGGGAATGCCGCCTGGCACCTCGGACAGGTGGTCAGCCTGGCCTCGAACACACGATCCGGGTTCGGGTGCAGCGTCCGCCCGAACCCGGGGCGGCTCTTGCGCGGCGGCTTGTCGCCCATCGGACGATCGGGCTTCTGCCCCTTCGATGGCGGCAGCGAGGAGTTGTCCGGCGTCTTGGTGGGACGTTCAAATCTGGCCAGCCGCTTCTCAAGTTCATCGATGCGCGCCAGCGCTGCTTCCAACCGAGCGAACAGCGACAGGATGAGTGCATCCTTCTCCGCGTGGCTCAGCGTGCTAAGGTCGATGCCTTGCGTCACACAGAGCTTGAATCGAACCGCCCGTGACCGCGTCAACCTTCATCGCACAGCCGCAGAAGCACCCACGACGCATCGACATGTCAGGCTATCACCCAGGTGAGCAATTACCTTCGATGTGGTGATCAGCGACACCTCCCTGTCATGGTCACGCAAGCAGGACGCCATCGCTGCTGAGGCCGCACTCGACGGGTTCTACGTCGTCCGCACCAACCTGCCAGCCAAGGTCTTCCCCACCGAGCAGGTCGTGCTCGCCTATAAGGGCCTGAGCCAGGTCGAGCGTGCCTTCCGCAGCCTCAAGACCACCGATCTCGATATCCGCCCGATCCATCATCGCCGCGCGCGGCGCGTGCGTGGCCATGTACTGCTTTGCATGCTCGCCTACTACGTCACCTGGCACATGCAGCAGGCGCTGGCGCCCATGCTGTTCGCCGATCACGACAAGCAGGCGGCTGCACTCCAGCGCACCTCACCCGTCGCCGCCGCGCGCGTCTCGCCGGCCGCGCGCGCCAAGGCCGCCACCAAGCGAAGTGCCGATGGCCAACCCGTTCACAGCTTCGCAACACTGCTCGCCGATCTCGCAAACCTCACCCGCAATACCGTCCGCTTTCGCGATGCATTGCCGGTTACTGTCCTCTCCAGACCAACCGCCGTGCACCAGCGAGCCTTTCAACTACTCGGCCTCAAACACGACACGTAGGCAGGACAATGCCAAAAACACGAGGCTCCTCAGCCTGTTGGCAGGGACGTTGGGGGGAACTTCGGGTTAGAGCGAATGTGTCGCGGTCAGTGAGCATTGGTATCAGACGCAATCGGATGATTTTGTTGACACGACATCCTTCCGTCATTCCTGCGAAAACAGGAACCCAGGGCGCGGTCCGTGTCAGTGGCCGTGGGTTCCCGCGTTCGCGGGAATGACGATGGAGCTGGTGCATCATCCGTGTGCGTCAGGTCCGGCCAGCGAAGTCGCGATATGACCGCAATGGGCGCGAAGCTGACGGCAACGCCAGTTCGCGGTATGAGATTAGCGGCATCGATCGACGGCTTCGCTATAGCTTATCGAGGCAGGAAGGAGTCGAAGGGGATACCGACTTTCCGCCAGGACAACGAGGTCAGCTAGAGTAAATGGCCCAAACCCCAAGCCCCCTGCGAAATGCTTCCGCCAGTTGGGCTTTGCTACGGAGAAAGTTTGGTTGCCGGGCGTCTGGAGCGGGCGAAGGGATTCGAACCCTCGACCCCAACCTTGGCAAGGTTGTGCTCTACCCCTGAGCTACGCCCGCGCTCCGGCCAGGGCGCGTTTTCTAGGCGGCTTCCCCCCCGATTGCAAGGTAGCAGCTTCCCTCGCCGCCCCCAGGCTCTGGACGCCAGCCGCCCGCGGCGGCATGGTCCGTTCTACCGCCGCTCGCGCTTGTCAGGCGCCACCGGCGCAACATCTAATGCTGCGAAAAATTCGAAGGCCAGGAAAGCATGGACGACTTGATCATTGGTCAGAACGCATCCGCGGCGGGCGGCGACGGCGCCGCCATGATCGTGGATGGCGACCAGAAGACCTTCATGAAGGAGGTAGTGGAGGCATCTCGCACCCTCCCGGTCCTGGTTGATTTTTGGGCCACCTGGTGCGGGCCGTGCAAGCAGCTCACGCCGATGCTGGAAAAAGTGGTGCGCTCGGCCGGTGGCCGGGTGAAGATGGTGAAGATCGACATCGATCAGAACCGGGCGTTGGTCCAGCAACTTGCACAGCTCGGATTGCCGATGCAGTCGGTGCCAACCGTCGCGGCGTTTTGGCAGGGGCAGATCGCCGATCTGTTCCAGGGCGCGGTGCCCGAGTCGGAGGTGAAGCGGTTCGTCGAGGGATTGCTGAAACTGGCCGGCGGCTCGATGCCGGCGGCGGACCTGTTGGCCGAAGCAAAGGCCGCGATGGAGCAAGGCGACGCGCAGCACGCCGGCGAGCTGTTTAGCGAGTTGCTGCACCAGGAACCGGAGAACGCCGATGCCTGGGGCGGACTGATCCGCGCGCTGATGGCGCTGGGGCAAGAGGATCAGGCGCGGCAGGCGCTCGACCAGGTGCCGGAGAAGATCGCTGACCACGCGGAGATCGCGGGAGCGCGCAGCGCATTGGCTTTGGCCGAAGAGGGGCGCCAGGCGAAGGGGCAGTTGCAAAGCCTGCAAGCCCGCCTGGCCGCGGATTCCAGCGATTTGCAGGCGCGTTATGATTTGGCCACTGCGTTGAACGCGATGGACGAGCGGGAGCAGGCGGCGGATGCGCTGCTGGAGATTGTCCGGCGCAATCGGGCGTGGAATGACGAGGCGGCCAGGCTGCAATTGCTGAAGTTCTTTGAGGCCTGGGGGTTCGACGATCCGGCCACGACAGCGGCGCGGCGAAAGTTGTCCGCAGTGTTGTTCAGCTAGGCCGGGATGCCAGCGTTCCACCCCAGGGTGGAGGACCTGCCGGGCGAGTTCCCGGTGTTTCCGCTGCCTGGCGCGCTCCTGCTGCCGCGCGGGAAGCTGCCACTGCGCATCTTCGAACCGCGTTACGTTGCGATGACAGAGGACGCGCTGGGTCAAGGACGGATGTTCGGCATGGTCCAGCCGGATCCGAACGCTCCAGAGACCGAGCGAGGCCCGGGGATTTATCGCGTGGGCTGCCTGGGCCGGTTGTCGTCATTCAGCGAAACAGAGGAAGGCCATTACCTGATCACGCTGACGGGGCTGGCGCGCTTCAGGGTCATCGAAGAACTCGAAATGCGTCGCGGTTATCGGCGCGTGCGGGCCGATTTCTCAGCCTACCGCAGTGATCTTGATCTGACGCCGCAGCCGATTGGCGTGGAACGCAAGGCGCTGTTGGCCGCGCTGCGCGGCTTCTTCAGCAGCCGCGGGTTCAACGCGAATTGGGACGTCATCGAGAAACTCGACGACGATATGCTGGTGATTACGCTGGCGACGGTGTGCCCGTTCGAGCCGGCGGAGCGGGAGGCGCTGCTCGAGGCATCGAGCCAGGCCGAACGGGCTGCCACGCTGCTTGCTTTGCTGCAAATGGCAGCGCTCGCGCCAGATGCGCCAGGCGGACGCAGCGTGAGCTAAGGGAGAGGCGCTATGGACGAACCGGCGGAAATGAAACCGCAGCCGCCGCTCGATCCGCGGTTGCTGGAAATCCTGGTGTGCCCATTGACGAAGGGGCCGCTGGAGTATGATCGCGAAGCCAGCGAGCTGATCAGCCGAAAGGCGGGACTGGCCTATCCGGTGCGCGACGGCATCCCCATCATGCTGCCGGAGGAAGCCCGCAAGCTGGAGGAGTGATGGTCGCGCCGACGGAAATCCGTCTGAACAAGGCGGAGCGTGTGCTGCATGTCGCGTTCGAGGACGGGGCCAGTTACGCGCTGCCGGCGGAGTATCTGCGCGTCGAGAGTCCTAGCGCGGAGGTACAAGGTCATGGGCCGAATCAGAAGCAGATCGTCCCCGGGAAGCGACACGTGACGATCGCCGGCGTTGAGCCGGTTGGCAATTATGCAGTTCGGCTGGTCTTCGATGATCGGCATGACACGGGCATCTATTCCTGGGAATATCTGCGGGAGCTGGGGCGCGATTATGACACGCGGTGGGCTGCGTATTTGGCGGCTCTGGAAGTTAAGGGGATGAATCGGGGGCGCGGATAGACCCCCACCCTTCCCTCCCCCGCTGCGCGGGAGAGGGGAATGTTAGGGTAGCACCATTATCTCGGTCAGTCCGGCAGCCAGTACCTGGCGCAGATCACTCAGGACGAGCGCGATGCATCCATCGGTTGGGCTGTAATCCGAACGCGCTACGTGCAGGAAAATTGCCGACCCGCGCCCGCGTTGTACCGGCGCGTCGTTCCAGCCCAGCACACCGATGATGTCGTAGACGGAGTCCTGCCGCCAGAGTTCCTCGTAGTGCCCATCGTGTGGCAGCCGGATCATGCGGTTATAGTCACGCTCGGCTGGGTCGTCGCACCATCCGTCGTTCGGCGCGGTTGGCTCAACCGGCACTGCGCATTCGGGAGACCGGACCCGATCGGCTCGATAGAGCACGCGTCGCAAGGGCAAGACGCCGGCCGGGGTTGCACCGTCTCCTTCCTGCTTGTCGCATCGCACGCCGCCACGCCCAAGTGCGGCACGGAACACGAGGCCGCGCAGCACAAGCCGGCCGTCGGGATGTACGATGGCCTGCATCAGTCCAGAAGGTGGCCGAAGCGCTCCGCCTTGGTGGCGAGGTAGTGATCGTTTACGCCGTTGGGGGCGAACTGATGCGCTTCGCGGCCGACCACCTGCATCCCACACGCCGCCAAAGCGGCGATTTTGTCTGGATTGTTGGTCAGCAGCCGGAGCCGATGCACTCCGATGGACTGCAACATGGTGGCGGCGATCAGGAAGTTGCGCTCGTCCGCTTCCCAGCCCAGCGCCCGATTGGCATCCAGAGTGTCCAGGCCACGGTCCTGCAATGTGTAGGCTCGCAACTTATTGACCAGTCCGATATTCCGCCCTTCCTGCGCGAGATATAGCAGGACACCGGCGCCCTCTTCGGCAATCCGAGCGATGGCGCCGCGAAGCTGCGCACCGCAGTCGCATCGCAGGCTGCCCAGCAGATCGCCGGTGAAGCACTCGGAATGAATACGCACCAGTGGCGCCTCGGCCACCTCCGGATGGCCGACTACGATCGCCAGATGCTCGATCGCGGAGCCTTCTGTGCGGAAGATGATGACGCGGGCGTCTTCGGCCCCCGCCAACGGGACGGGCGCTGCGGCGACCTGTCGCAGTTCCGCGGCCGCCACTGCGGGATAGCCACTCACATCTTCGGCGGGCACCGCGATAAGACCCAATCGTGCCAAATCAGCCTTGACGCCGGGGCGAGCCGGCGCCGCCAGGACGGCCGGCAGCAAACGACCCAGTTTGGCCAGGATCAACGCCTGTTGGGCCATGTCGGGAACTGACGCTGGCTCAGGCTGCGAAGGGAGCAACTCTGCGACGGTGGGATCGGCCAGTCCCCGCAGAGGTTCTGGCACCAGCAGGTCCCTGGACAAGCGAAGTGCAACCACGGAGGCGCCGGCCTCAACCGGCTGATGCAGCACGGCTGCGGCGCGCCGCGGCGCGAGGAGCAGGACGGAAGGTTCCGCCGCCAGCTCTGCAAGCTCAGCCAAGCCGCGAGGACCGGCTGTCTCGGCCGCGAGCAGGACAAGATCCGTGTCACCGGTCAACAGCACAGGCGTGCCGCGACGCAAGTCAGATGCGGCGCGGTGTATGTTTCGGAGACGCAGGATGGCAGGGGTGGGGGCGGCGATCTCGGGCATCCCTATCTGCTCTGCTCGGAGGACGTGCTTCATCACCGTACACGAAATTGGAACAATAACGGCTCAATTTGGTCAAGATTCACGTTAACCTGCCTTCCCGACGACAGACTGAGCTCACACGGACAGATGCGTGAGATCGCGATACGGACTATATGGCGGAGCGGATATAATGTCTTGGCTTGCCTCACAGAAATGTGAGTCACCTTGCGGCGGCCCGAATCGCGGTGGCAGGATTGGATGCGGGTGTTGGCCGTGATGTTGGGGAGCCGCGCATCGCGGTGAGAACCGCGTTTGCGTAGCTTTAAGCGCGCGACACAAGGGGCGCGATGCGCCCGACAGAGTGAGAGGATGCAGATATGTCGGCGGAACGACCGATCCTGATTGTCGATGACGATACTGTGCTGCGCGAGACCTTGGCCGATCAGCTCGCCCACGACGGAGAATTCACGGCTGTTGGTGCCGGCTCCATCGCGGAGGCGGAGACCATGCTGAGCGGCAGGGACGCCCGGTTCGATGCGGTCATTCTCGATGTCGGGTTGCCGGATGGCGACGGCCGCGACCTCTGTACCCGGCTGCGCAAGCAGGGCCAGAAGATGCCGATCATCATGCTCACTGGCTCCGATGCGGAGACGGACGTGGTGCGCGGCCTGGACTCTGGGGCGAACGATTACATGGCCAAGCCCTTCCGGCTGAACGAACTGCTCGCCCGGCTGCGGGCACAACTTCGTATCTTCGAGAACAGCGAGGATGCGGTGTTCACTATCGGGCCGTACACGTTCCGGCCGTCGGCCAAGCTGCTGCAGGATCCGGGCAAGAACCGTCGTATTCGCCTGACGGAGAAGGAAGCGGCGATCCTGAAGTTCCTGTATCGCGCTGGGACGCGAGCGGTGGCCCGACAGGTGTTGTTGAACGAGGTGTGGGGCTACAACGCCGCAGTCACGACGCACACGTTGGAGACGCACATCTACCGCCTGCGGCAGAAGATCGAGCCCGATCCGACGAATGCACGGCTGCTGGTCACCGAGGGCGGCGGATATCGGCTGGATCCCGAAGGTGTGCCTGCATCCTCGCCAGTGGCGGCCTAGCCAACCAGTTCGACGACCTTCCTGAGATCGGCAACGAAGGCGCGGTATCCCGCGCCTTCGCGTCTTCATCGGGCACGCGCAACAGGAAGGACGGGTGGACCGTAACAAAGGCGGTCTGACCGTCTGGCATCTCAATTGGCCGGCCACGCTCGCGGGTGATGGTGACCGCGCGGCCGAGAAGCGCTCTTGCCGCGGTGCCGCCCATCGCAACCACCAGCTTCGGCTGCAATCTCACCAGTTCGACGTCGAGCCAGAACCGGCAGGCCTGGATCTCCGGCGCTTCCGGCGTCTGGTGGATGCGGCGCTTGCCGCGGGGGGTAAATTTGAAGTGCTTGACGGCATTGGTGATGTAGATGGTCCGCCGATCGATGCCAGCCTCCTCCATCGCGCGGTCCATGATCTGGCCGGCTGGACCGACGAATGGGCGACCAATGACGTCTTCCTGATCGCCGGGCTGCTCGCCGATGAACAGCACCTTGGCGTGAGCCGGCCCCTCGCCGAACACCGTCTGCGTTGCCGGCTCATACAGATGACAGCGACGGCAGTCCGACGCTTCGTGCATTGCCTCCTGCAATGGCGGATCGGCGTGCACTGGCAGCACAACGGGACCGAGCGCTGGCCGATCGGGTGGACGTGGAGATTCGTCAAGGTCCTCGGCTTCCGGAATTGCCGTGCCGACACGTCCGTCGCGCAGGAGTTCGGCTTGGTGCGAGTGCCACCAACGTCGCAGCGCATCATCGTCGGCAACTGTGGGGCCAGCGGAGAAACGCAGGTCCTTGGTGTCCCAGTATGCCACGCCATCCGGCGTCACTATGGTGAACGAAAGATGAGGAAAACGCCGCGCGATCAGTTGCGCGTTGGCCTCCAGAACAAAGTGCACCTGCTCGTACCAGCCGACAAAGCAATCATCGACCGGCAGGAAGCGGACGTGGGTGCGCATGCGATGCGCCTCGGCTCGCACAGCAAGGGCAAGGCGCTGAGCGCGGCGCATCGCGTCTTCGTCGGTCTCGCCAGCATTGGCACTCCACACCAGCCGATAGAGCAGATCGAAACGCACCGGGTCCCGCGCCTGGATGGCAATCGAGGTAAGTGACACGAGCGAACGGGAGACGCCGAAGCTGCCGGTGCCCTCCTGCAGTGGATCGCCATCTTCGTCGTGTGACCGCATGGCCCAGCTCACCTGGCCGGGCTCCGTGCCGGCGAGAACCAGCGAGCGCGTGGCCTTGCGCCAGCCCTCCCAATCGGTCTCATTGGCCAGTACAACCCGCCGCATTGCCGAAGCAAACCCCATCCCGCTAAGGTTTCCAACCCCGCCATGCCGCACGACCCCGAACACTTCGTCACCATCGGCGCCGCCACATCGCCAGGCTTTTCACGCGATGGGACAACGCTCTTCCATTTGCGGGGTTCGGGTCTGCCGCAGGTTTGGGCGCTCAATCTGGCGACAGGCGAGGAGCGGCAACTGACCTTCCATGACGAGAAGGTCGCCATGCTGCGACGCTCTCCGGTGGATGATCGGCTGATCTATGGCATCGATCGGGGCGGCGACGAGCGGCAGCAACTGTGGCTGCTGGAGCCTGGAGGTGAACCGCGTGCACTCACCGCCAACGCAGCGGTGATCCACGATTTCGGCGCGTGGTCGCCGGACGGGACGAAGATCGCCTACGCCGCGAACGAGCAGGACGAAACGCATTTCGACGTCTATGTGCAGGATGTCGCAACCGGTGTGAGGCAGTGCGTCTATCAAGGCAGCAACCTGGTATCGGTGTCGGGGTTTCGGCCTGACGGCACGAAGCTCGCGCTGCTGCACGACCGCTGTTATGGCGACATGTCGTTGCTGGTGCTCGATCTGGCAAGCAGCGAGGTCAGAGAGGCGGCGCCGCCGGCGAATTGGCAGAGCGTGCGGTGGTCGAGCGATGGCGAAACTCTGCTCGCGCTGACCGACCTGGACAGCGAGTTCATGAGGCTATGCCGGATCAGTGTCGGATATACGGTTGTGTATTCGGCTGATGGCCGCGACGTGGAGGCATGGTCGCTGTCGCCAGACGGCAACACGCTGGCGACGATAGAGAACGACCGCGGGTATGGGGTGCTGCGTGTTGGTCCGCTTGGGGGAGAGCGGCCAATTGTCTCGGGACTGCCGCGCGGGGTGGTCAGCGATCTGACATGGTCTTCTGACAGCGCGACGCTTGTGTTCGGTGCGTCGGCGCCAACCGAGCCACCAGGATTATGGCTGTGGCGCGATGGGGTAGTGCGCGCAGTGTGGCTGCCGGAGCCAAGCCAGTTCGTCGATCTCGAACTGGTGGAGTGGCGCAGTTTCGACGGAACCCGCATTCCCGGGTGGCTGGCTTTGCCGATGAATGCGAAACCACCTTATCCGGCGATCATCTGGGTGCATGGCGGGCCGGTCGGACAGACGAGGCCGAATTTTCGGCCGGATATCCAGATGCTGCTGTCGCAGGGATTCGCTGTGCTGATGCCGAATGTTCGCGGCAGCAATGGCTACGGTCGTAGCTACACGGAAAGCGATGATGTCGAGAAACGGCTGGATAGCGTGACCGATCTCGCACATGGACGCGCGTGGCTTGCCGCCCATCCGGCAATCGACGCCGAGCGGATTGGGATCATGGGGCAGTCGTATGGGGGCTTCATGGTCATGTCGGCAATCACCGAGCACCCCGAGTTGTGGCGTGCCGCGGTGAATTACTACGGGATAGCGGATTTCTCGACGTTGCTGGCGACCACCGGCCCCTGGCGGCGCAACCACAGGACGGCTGAATATGGCGATGACGCTAAACTGTTCACACGGATCTCGCCGATCCACCAGGTGGACAGCATTCGGGTGCCGGTGCTGATCGCGCATGGTTCGCGTGATCCTCGGGTGCCGATGGGCGAGAGCGAGCAATACGTAACGGCGCTACGAGAGAGACAGAAGAAGGTCGTCTACGAGACCTTCGATTATGCCGGGCATGGGTTCATCCGACCGGATGATCGGCGGAGAATTTATCGCGCGGTTGCGGAGTTCTTTCGCGAGCACTTGTAAGGATTCCCCACCTCACCCTACCCTCCCCCGGGTCAGGCCCGAGGGCATGCTCCGCCCCCAAGGGCGGCGAGGGAATTTTGGAGGCGACGTATGTACCTGCCAACTCGTAACAGGCGCGTCCTGATCATGGGGCGAAATGGCGCTGTTGGTGCCAATCATCCACTGGCTGCGCAGGCGGGATTGGATACGCTGCGTGCGGGCGGCAGTGCAGCGGATGCGTCGGTAGCAATTGCGCTGACGCTGGGTGTGGTGGAACCAGGGATGTCGGGGCTTGGTGGCGATGGCTTCTACCAGATTTACACTGCGAAGGACGGGATCTCGCGTTGCTACAATGCGACGGGAAGCGCGCCGTTCGCAGCGACACCCGAGCGTTTCCAGGCGAAGGGCATCGCAGTGCGTGGGCCGTTGAGCGTTTCGACACCAGGCTTGCTCGGCGGTCTTGGTGCAATGCACGCCGCACACGGACGATTGCCTTGGCGGCAAATGTTTGGCCCAGCCATCGAACATGCTCGCGAGGGGTTCGCTGTTACTCACCACTATCAGCACTTCGCTGAGGACGCCCGGACCTATCTGGCGGCAGACCAACGCTCGGGAGCGGTATTCCTGCGCGGTGCGTTAGGATCGCTGATCCGCCAGCCCGATCTGGCCCGCACGCTGGAGGAAATCGCGCAGGACGGTGCCGCGACATTCTATCGCGGCAAGCTCGCCAAGCGCCTTGCGGCAGGCATGCGCCAAGCAGGCGTGCTGGTAGACGAGCGCGACCTGGCGGAATGCAAACCGCAGGTGCAGGACCCCATTGGCATCAGCTATCGCGGTTTTCGCGTTACCCAGACGCCGCCGAATTCCACCGGCTTCACCATGCTGCAGATGTTGAAGATCGTGGAGAGGTTCGATATCGCCGCACTCGATCCGGTGCGGCGGATTCATGTGCTGGTAGAGGCCAAGAAGCGCGCGTTTCTGGATCGCGAGCGCTACGGCACCGACCCGCGTTTCGGCGAAGTGCCGCTGGATCTGCTGCTGTCCGATGCGTATGCCGATGAATGTGCAGCATCAATCGATATGGCGCATGCGAGCGATCGAACGCTGGCGGAGCCGGAAATGGCTGGCGACACGACGTATTTCTGCGTCGTGGATGCTGCCGGCAATGCCGTTTCTGGAATTCAGAGCCTGAATTCTGGATTTGGATCTGGCGTTACCGCTGGCGACACCGGCGTGCTTTTGAACAACCGCATGGCGTACTGGCACCTGAGGCTTGGACATGCCAACCGCTTGGCACCTGGCAAGCGCGTGCGCCACACGATGAACGCGCCAATGGTATTCAAGGATGATCGGCTGTGGGCCGTGGAGGGTACGCCAGGCGCGGACAATCAGGTGCAGGTCAACTTGCAGGTGCTTACTTCCATGATGGATCTCGGAGCGGACCCGCAGACCGCATTGGAAGCGCCGCGGTGGACGTCCAGCCAGCAGGGCCAGGGAGCCAATTGGCCCCATGAGGGCGACGGGCGACTGACTATCGAGCCCGAATTTGGTCCGGATGTACTGAACGGGTTGCAGCGGCTCGGACATCGGCTCAACCGCGTAGGCTCACTGGAAGGGCCATGCAGCGTTCAGGCAATCCGTATTGCGGAGCATGGCGTCCGCATGGCGGGGTCCGATCCGCGACGCGACGGCTGGGCCGGCGCATACTGATCACCGCATGCGCCGTTTCTGGAATTCCGCCTGGACACTGTTGATCCTCGCCAACCTGTTCTGGGCAGCCAACATCGTGCTCGGGCGCGGTGTCGTCGGCATGGTGCCACCGATCACCTTGGCGTTCTGGCGCTGGTTTGGCGCGTTCCTGGTGGCCGTGGGTTTTGCGTGGCCGTACCTGAAGCGGGATTTGCCGCTGTTGCTGCGCCGTTGGCCAACCATGCTGGTGCTGTCGGCGACCGGCATCGCGACCTACAACACCATGTCGTATATTGGCCTGACATCGACCACGGCACTGAATGTGCTGCTGCTGCAATCGGCCGGGCCACTGATCATCATCATTTGGGCGTTTGTGCTGTTCGGCGAGCGGCCCTCTCCGCGTCAGGTCCTCGCCGTGATGCTGTCACTAGTGGGCGTGGCGGTGATTGCGGCACACGGCTCCTTGGAATCTCTGCTGCATCTGTCGCTGAATGTGGGTGATGTCTGGATCCTGGTCGCAATGGTGATCTACGGCATCTATGCCGCCATGTTCCGCGTGCGCCCTGCCACGCATCCAATGAGCTTCCTGGTTGCGACAATGGGCGTCGGCTCAATGATGATCCTGCCGTTCTATCTATGGGAATTTGCGGAGGGAGGCCGGGTGGAAGGCAGCCTGCCGGCACTCCTGGCGATGGGCTACATCGCGGTGTTCCCGTCGTTCATTGCCTATCTGTTCTTCAACCGCGGCATCGAGCTGATCGGCGCAGCGCGCGCCGGCCAGTCGTGGCACCTGATGCCGATATTCGGCTCGGTCCTGGCCGTGCTGTTCCTGGGAGAACGGTTCTACGCGTATCACGCTGTTGGGATATCGCTTATTGCTGCGGGCATCGCACTGGCCTCGATAAGGGCGGAACGCCGGGCGGTGGCCGGATCCCCCTCCTCAGCTCAGGGTTGATACGATTTCACATCATAGTACGCGTCCGTACCGAACCGCTGCACAAATCAGCACCGATCTTCTTGGGGTCTGGTAACGGTTTTGTGGCGCACGCTCTGGTGATTTGCCATGATGGCGGAATGGTTGAATCATGCGCCTGCGACTACAAACCCCCATACTTACTGGCGTGTGCTCGCTCCTCGAGCACACGCCTTTCTTTTTTGCGAACGCTCGCACCTGAACGTGAACAGCCCCTATAGCTTGATCGCGCCGGGCGCCGTTCCGAATTCTTGTCCATGCCGGCAACGCAAGGGGGAACATTCACGGCGGTCGTCGCGTTGCTGCTGGTAGCGGCGGCACCTGCGCCGCCCAGCAACGTGCAACGCGTGCCACCGGAGCAGGCATTGGCAATCCTTGGCCACACCGTGTCAGACCCGGATGGCAAGAATATCGGCCGGCTGGTCGATGTGCTCGTCGGCAACGATGGCGAACCCCAGGCCGCGGTGATTGATTTCGGCGGCTTCATGGGCGTGGGCAGCAGGAAAATCGCCATCCAATGGAGCGCCCTCCACTTTGCACCGGCGAACACGAAACAGCCAATCACGCTGGACCTCTCTCAGGATCAGATAAAGGCAGCCCCGGAATTCAAGGATCCGGCAAAGCCCGCGCCCGTTGTGGTAGCTCCAGCATCGTCATCGAACTGACGCATGCCACGCGACGGCACCCTTCCGGCGCGCGGTCCGCGAGCACTCGATCTGCTGAACTTCTTTATCGCCGACGTGCAGACCGGATTTGGCCCGTTCGTCGCGGTGTACCTGACCACACACAAATGGACGCAGGTGCAGATAGGGTTCGCTCTCACTGTCGGCACGGTCGTGGCACTGATCGCACAAATTCCTGCAGGAGCACTGGTGGATGCGGCGCGCAACAAACGAGCGGCAGCCAGCGGTGCACTGATTGGCGTGATCATCGCGGCCTTGTTGCTTGCGATGCGGCCGACGCAGTTGCCGGTGATCGTCGCGCAAATTCTGCACGCGTTTGCAAGCTGCGTTCTGACTCCGGCGATTGCGGCGATCAGCCTGCACCTCGTGGGGCATTCGGAGTTTGGCGAACGATTAGGACGCAATGCACGGTTCGCATCGCTGGGTAATGGACTGGCGGCGGCGGTGATGGGCGCGACCGGCGCATGGCTATCGAGCCGTGCAGTGTTCGTGCTCACTGCGGCGTTATGCGTGCCTGCCTTGGTGGCACTGGCAGGGATCGGGCGGGGGCCTTACGCGCGACGACAAACGACGACGCGCACGCTGGACTTGCCTGGACTGCGAAAGTTGTTTTCCGATCGGCGGCTGCTGGTGTTCGGCGTGTGCATTGCTTTGTTCCATTTGTCGAATGCAGCGATGCTGCCACTGGCCGGCGCGGAGGTAACGATGCGCGCGGGCAACTATGCCAACATGATCATCGCGGCCTGTATCTTGGTGCCGCAGGGAGTGGTCGCGCTGTTTTCGCCGTGGGTGGGCCGCGCCGCGGCGCGGATCGGACGTCGACCGCTGATGCTGGTGGGATGGGCATCGCTGCCGGTACGCGGTGTGCTGCTGGCGGTACTGCCAGGGCCGTGGCTGCTCGTCGCTGGGCAGTCGATCAGCGGGGTTAGTGCCGCAGTATTTGGCGTGATGCTGCCGCTGCTCGCAGCCGACCTCACGCGCGGCACGTCGCACTTCAATCTGTGCATGGGCCTGCTCGGTCTGGCGATGTACGTCGGCGCGGCGCTGAGCACCACGTTGGGAGGCTGGGTGGCCGATAGCATCAGTCTGCCGGCGGCGTTCTGCGGATTGGCATTGGTCGGACTGGTCGGAACGCTGGTGCTGTGGCTCGCGATGCCTGAGACAGGCGGCGCCTCAGCCTAGGCTCAGGTTGGCTCGGCCTTGTCCGCTTCGAACAGGCTGGCCAGTTCGTCGGCCGCTTGCTGCTGGCTTTGGATCAACTGCTTCTCATCACGATAGAAGGCGTGGGTTTCCACCAGGGTCTTCTCGTCGTTCTCGCGGAACAGCGTGACGGCACGCTCGGCGGCAGCGGGATCGATACCAAGTGTGGTCAACGCCATACGCGACAATTCCAGGCTGGAGAAGTAGGTGTCGCGGACCAAGCCATCGACATCGCGATCCATGAGCAGATGGGTAAACCAACGATTGCGCGCACGCGCCAGGATCGCGAGGTTGGGAAAGTCGCTTTTGACGACGTCGACGATGCGCAGTACCGCCTGCGGATCGTCCAGCGCAACAACGATCAGCTTGGCCTGTTCGGCTCCGGCGGCGCGCAGCAGGTCGGGACGTGTCGGGTCACCGAAATACACTTTTTGGCCGAAGCGGCGGACCACCTCCACCTGACCGGCGTCCCGCTCCAAGGCCGTGAAGTTGATGCCGTGCATGCGCAACACGCGCCCGACGATCTGACCAACGCGACCAAAACCGCAGATGATGACTGGTGAGCTTGCGGCATCGATCCTGTCATATATGGGTTCCGGTGTTCGGCGTTTGCTCAACAATGCTTCGGAGCCGGCGAACAGGATTGGCGTCGCAAGCATCGAGGCCGCTGTCGTCAGCGTCGCAAGCGAAGCCTCGCTTTGACCTAGCGCATGCGCGGCGACCGCGGCTGAAAACAGCACGAAACTGAATTCGCTGGCCTGCGGCAGCGCGAGGGCGAAGCGAATCGCGTTGATGGTGCCCTTGCGCGCAATCCGCGCCAGGATGAAGGCGATGACTGCCTTTACGAGTAGCAGCAGGGCCGTTGCTTCGGCCAGCAGCAGCGGCTGCGCTCGCGCCAGGGATACGTCGGCTGACATGCCAACGGAGATGAAGAAGAAGCCGAGCAGCAGGCCTTCGAAGGGTTCGATGTCCGCCTGTAATTCGTGGCGGTACTCAGATTCCGAAAGCAGCACGCCGGCCATGAACGCACCGAGCGAGGGCGACAGATTGGCTTGCGTGGCGAGCAGCGCAGTGCCAGCGACGATGAGCAAGGAGACGGCGGTGAACACCTCCGGGGTTTTGGTGCCGCCGATGGCACGGAACAGCGGGCGCATGAGAAAGCGACCGCCGACGAGAATGATCGCGACGACCACCGCGGCGCGCGCAACATCGTGCCAGGGAACGTGATCGGGAACGCTGTTGCTCGCGAGCAGCGGGACCACCGCGACCAATGGGATGAACGCGAGATCCTGGAACAGCAGCACGGCGAACACGTCGCGACCTGCGGGCGTGGTGAGCAGGTCGCGCTCGGCCAGCATTGGCAGGACGATGGCGGTGGATGACATGGCGAGGCCGGCGCCGATGACGATGGCGCCTGGCCAGTCCATACCGATGAGATGCACCAGCGCCACGAGCGCGGCACCGGTGATCACGACCTGCGCCGTGCCAAGACCGAACACGGCGCGGCGCATGACCCAAAGACGTTGCGGGCGAACCTCGAGGCCGATGAGGAACAGCAGCATCACTACGCCGAGGCTGGCGATCGAGGCGATCTGATCGACGCCGGTGATCAGGCGCAGGCCAGCAGGGCCGATGACGATGCCGGCAAGCAGATAGCCGAGAACGCTGCCGAAGCCGGCGCGGCGGGTCAGTGGTACGGCAATGGTCGCGGCAGCGAGAAGGGCGACGAGGGTGGTCAGCATTGGTGAAACACCCCCTCCCTAACCCTCCCCCGCTTCGCGGGAGAGGGGACTATTGTTCGCGAACGAAGCGGTTGCGCAGGATGCCAAGGCCGGCGAGTTCTACTTCGACCACATCGCCACTCTTGAGGTCGGGCGAGGTGCCGTCGGTGCCCATCCAGATCACGTCGCCAGGATAAAGGGTCAGATAGCGGGTCATCGCCTCGATGTAGGTGGGAATGTCGAAGATCATGTCGTTGGTCTTGAACCGTAGGTCTTCCTTGCCATTGACACGCACGATCGTGTCCATCTTGTCGATGTCGACGTCGGTATCGATCCACGGACCCATTGGCTTGAACGTATCTGCGTTCTTGCCGCGCCAGAATGTTCTATCGCCGCGCTGCCAGGTGCGCTCGCTCACGTCGTTGCCAATAGTGTAGCCGAACACACAGGACATGGCGTCGGCCTTGGACAGATGCTTGACCTGCTTGCCGATGATGACGACGAGCTCGCCCTCGTAGTTGACCTTTTCCGTGGCATCCTTCGGGATCACCACATCCTGGCCATGGGCAATCAACGCGTTGTTGGCGCGATAGCCGATATCGGCTTTTTCGGGGAAGACTGGCTCGACGCCACGCTTGGCGGCCATCTCTCGGATATGCGCCGCGTAGTTGATGCCCGCAGCGTAGAACGTGCGCGGGATCACCGGGACTTCGAGCGTGACGTCATTCAGGACATAAGTCTTGCCGGTGCGTTCGTGACTGCCCCAAGGCTCGCCACTGATCTCGTGCACCGTGGAACTTTCCAGGATCGCGTAGGAGGTTCGGCCTTGAGTTGAAAAGCGGATGTAGCGCATGTCATGCCACCATGAGTTCGTGGACGGGTCGTAGGAAGTCTGGATCGAACACTTTTGTCGCCATCACCTGACAGCGCTGCATGAGCCTGATCTCATCCGGACCGTAGTCGGCGATCGCGCGATGAATGGTGCCGAGATGATCCCAAACCAGAAGGTCATTCTCGGCCCAGGTGTGCGTGTGGCGGAACCGGGGCTCCAACTGGAAAGTGAACAGGTAATCCAGCAACTCGTCGCTTTCGGCCTGCGGGATGTCATTGATGCACACCGTATAGCCGGGATTGGCATAGAGAACTTTGCGGCCGGTGATCGGATGGGCGAGGAATAGTGGGTGCACCACCGAAGGACGCTGCTTGCGTTGCAGCTCGGTCATCGGAGGACGCTCGCTGCTGTGGTTGCGGCGCATGTTCTCCCAGAATTTCTCGAAGTCGTGGGTGGCCGTGGCGATGGCGAAGCGCGTTTTGATTTCAGATGGAAGTGCTTCGTACACCGCATGCATATTCGCGAACTCAGTACCGCCGAGCGGGACGCCGTTGCGGCGCGGAATTCGGATGCCATAGAGGACATTCACGAAGCCCATCACGTCGCGATACGACATGTCGGTGTGCCAGTCCTGCCCGGCATCCGGCAGGCCAACGTATTTGCCGTTCTGCTTCAGATTGGAGAGTGTGCCGACATGGGCAAAGTTCTCCTTCGCTGCTTCCGGAGCGGAACTGGGGCCCTGGATCTCGCCAAATCGCTCGGAAAAGGCACGCAGATCGCCCAGATCAAGCTGTTGGTCAGGAAACCGCAACACGCCATAGGTGCCGAGGGCAACGAGAACCTGGGCAAATTCGCGATCGGTGATACGCTTTGCATCAATGCCTTTCACCGTCGCCCCAAGGATCGCGCCATTGGGTTCGATGCTCAGCATCGCCCGACCTCCCCACGATTACGACGATGAAGTGTAGTGCAGGTTCGCTTGGAGAGGAAATCGCTGTCAGCCTTGGCGCACGAAGGGGACCAGGGCAGGCACTTCCGATCGATATCGCTCATACGAATTGCCGAATGCCTGAATGAGGAAGGCTTCCTCGATGCTGATCTTACGCAGGAAGGCAACCGTTATCAGCGCCAGAGCGATCAGGCTGCGCCATTCACCTTGCGCAATCGCCGTGCCCAAGATGGCGAGCAGGATGCCAGTGTAGATCGGGTGACGCACCAGGCGATAAGGCCCGTTGCGGATCAGTTCGTGGTTCTCCTTCAACGTGACGATCCCACTCCAATTGCCGCCAAGCCAAACGCGCGCTGCAATTGAGAAGGCAACGCCGAAGGCGACGAAAACGAAGCCGAGCCAGAATGTAAGGATGGTGTGGGGCAGCAACGTTGCGGTGAGATAGGGTTCGGCAACCCTTGAAGAGCTGAGGAGCACGGCGGCCAACATGAGTGGGAGCACATGAGAAAGGCGAGACGCAACGGATTCCCGTCGCCTTGTGGTCTTCGCGCTGAAAGAAGCGGCAAGCCAGTACAGGCCCCAGATCAGCCAAAGGGTTGTTATGGCATAGTGATAGAAAGATCGCATAGAGACAGGAACCCTCTCCTGCTCCCTATCTTGTGCGATCCAGCCGTATCGGCAAAGTGCCTCCGACAAAGCCGGGAGTGCATTGCGCATGAAGATCAAGGCCATCGAGACCTACTGGACTCGCATCCCGTTCGATATGGGCGGCAAGCCAGCGACGGTGGGCGGGCTCAATTGGCAGACGATGAACACGGTGTGGTTGCGTGTCATCACCGATCAGGGCCTCGAGGGCTGGGGCGAAGGCTTCGGCCACGCCTCCGCGGCCGCAACCAAGACCGTGATGGACACGCAACTCGCCCAGCTCGTGATCGGCCAGGATGCACGCGACATCAGCGGGCTACGCACTCGCCTGTCGAAAGCGCTGCATGGCTTCGGACGCAACGGCTCGCACGTGTTCGCGCTTTCCGCTTTGGACATCGCGCTGTGGGACATTGCCGGCAAGGCAGCCGGACAACCGCTGTGGCGGCTATTCGGTGCCACGCCGGTGACGCACCTCACCTCCTATGCAAGCCTGCTGCGCTACGGCGCCGCCCCGATGGTCGCGGCGGCCTGCGAGCGCGCGATCGGCCGTGGCTATCGCGACATCAAGCTGCATGAAATCACCGTGCCGGAGGTGCGCGCCGCGCGACAGGCGATTGGGCCAGAGGCGCGGCTGATGGTCGATACCAACTGTCCGTGGACAGTCTGGGAAGCGGTTGAAATGGCGCGCCGGATGCGCGAATTCGATCTGACCTGGCTGGAGGAACCGGTCTCTCCGCCAGGCGATCACAAGGGTCTCGCGCGCGTGCGCCGGGAAGGCGGCGTGCCGATCGCCGCCGGAGAGAATGCGGCGGGGCTGCACGACTTCCACGCGCAGTTCGAAGCCGGAGCGGTCGATGTGGCGCAACCGAGCGTGATCAAGATCGGCGGGCCGTCTGCCATGCTGGAAATTGCCGCGCTTGCGAAGGTGCATGGCGTGCGCGTGGTGCCGCATAACGCATATTTCGGGTCGGGCTTTCTCGCATCCTTGCATGTCAATGCAACGATCGCGCCGGACGCTCCCTTCGAACGCTTGTTCCTCGATCTGGAGGCCAGCCCGTTGGGGGATCGGGTCGTGGCGAAGGATGGGAAAGTGAAGGTGCCCGACGGGCCAGGGCTTGGTTGCGACCCCGACATGGATGTATTGCGACGCTACCTCGTTTCCGCGTGAGCGCACCGTCTCGTGTGTGTAAACACGGCGATCTGACTGGACGCTACGGCAACCTCGTGGCTGATGGTCTGCTATGCCGTTCCGCTATTGGCTTGCATTGATGTTGTTGGTGCCGTGCGTTGGGCTTGCAAAGTCGACGACGCGGCCGGAGACATTGGCGCCGCCGGTGAGTTCGGGGTGTATTTCCTCGCCGTTCGGACCTCGAGTGCTGCCGAACCATCCGCTGGCCGGAACATATCATTACGGGGTCGATATGCCTGCGCCAGCGGGTGCGCCGATCCGGGCGGTCGCGCCGGGAACGCTGATCCGTGTGCAACGGAAAGGGCCGGGCGGGTTGGAGATGCTCGTGCAGCATAATGGATTCATCGGCGTCTACAGCCATTTCGGAATGGTGGCGCCGGCAATTGCCGAAGGTCAGCGTGTGTTGACGTCGGGAGAGAAGCTGGGTGTCGTTGGCCAAAGTGGCGTGACCTACGGCATGCACGTCTATTTCGAGATGCTGATGGATGGCCACGCTATTGATCCCGCGCCGTTTCTCGGCGTGCCGCTATGCAATGGTGGCGTTGTTCGCCGACCAACCGATATGCTCGATGCGGATGGAAAGATCCCGCCGACGCGGCACTATGCTGGATTGAACTAGAGCGCGTTCAGACCGACTGGAATCGATGGGTCGAGCTGCAAGCGAAACCCATCAGCACCCCGTTCACGTTGAAAACGCACTCGTAGCCGGGATCGCTTAATGACGATGCGTGGGAGCATTGTCATTGCGAGAAGCGCAGCGACGAAGCAATCTCGGCGAAATAGCGATCTTGATCGAGATTGCTTCGTCGCTGCGCTCCTCGCAATGACAGGGGGCCAAAGCGACTCACGCTCTTCCGTCTGCGGGTACTGGATAGCTCAGGCCACGCCGAGCGTCATCGCCAGCCGGACCAGATCATTGGTCCTCGCAACTCCTAGCTTCGTCTTGATGGTGCTGCACGCGTTGGCGACCGTCTTGTAGCCAATACCGAGTGCATCGGCGATTTCCGCCAGAGATTGCCCCTCGGCCAGCAATCGCATGATCTCGATGTCCCGCTCGGTCAGTTCTTGCAAGCCCTGTCCGGTGGAGACGTGCTGGAGCGCCAATTCCTGTGCAATCACATTCTCGATGTAGCGACCGCCTTCCGCTATGCGGCGAATCGCTATCAACAACTCATCGGCGGAACAATTCTTGCTTAGGTAGCCGCGGGCACCGAGTTCCATCGCGCGGCTTACATAGAGCGGCTCGGCGTGCATGCTCAGAACAAGTATACGTACGGATGTGTCTTCGATCAGCATACGGCGCAACAGCTCCAGGCCGCCGATGCCTGGCAGGTTCAGGTCGAGCAGGACGAGATCAGGGCGCTCCTGGCGAAGCCGCTGCAATGCCTCACGGCCATTGGATGCCTCGATAATCTGCGCGTCACGGCCTGCCGCCAACAGGTTCCGTAACCCGCTGCGGACAACGACGTGATCATCCACCAGAAGGATCTTCATTCCCGTACATCCGCCTGCTCTGTGAGTGCCGCTTCGCACGGCAGCCGAACCACGACCGATAATCCCTTGCCATCACGGCCAGGTGTGATGGTCAGCGATCCGGCCATCGCCATCACCCGTTCGCGCATTCCGACAAGGCCAAGCCGCGCACTCCCACGCCCGACCGTCGCACTCGCCGTCATACCTACACCGTCATCTGTCACATCGACGCGAACCCCGTCGTCGTGGGGTTCATGCTCCACCACGACGGTAACGCGCGTCGGGCTGCCGTGCCGGATCGCGTTGCTCATTGCTTCCTGCACCACTCGATAGATCGTCTCGCGCAGCTCACTGCCAATACGATCTTCCTCGACCGCAACAGCAATGTCGAACCCGATCTCCGGTCGCCGGCTCCGCCAGAACGTCGCGAGCCGTTCGATCGCGGCCTGTAATCCAATCGTCTGGATCGGCCGCAACCGCCCGAGGATCACCCGCACGTGCCGCTGCATCCGCGCCACCGCTTCGTGGATCGACCGCGCATGCGTCGCGATCTCCGCTTCATGGCCGACCGGTAACCGCTCGATCGTGGCGGCGGTCATCTCCACGGCGAACAGCAGCGGCCCCACTTCATCGTGCAGATCGCGTGCGAGCTCGGCGCGCTCCTCGGCCTGCAACGTCAGCAGCCGTTCGTTCAGCCGATGATTCTGTGCATCGACCGTGGCGAGTTGCTGCGTCATCCGGTTGAAGCCGGCCACCACGCGCATCACCTCCGGCGGCCCTTTCGCCGGCAACACCCCATGATACTCGCCTTGGCCAACATGCTCGAAAGCAATCGAAAGCGTCGCAAGCGGCCGCAGCGCCCGGCCAACGGCAAGCGAAATCAGCAAGGCGCTCACTGTGGCAAAGCCACCCAGCACAAGCATGGCGTCGCGTGACTGCGCCCAGACCTCGCCAATCTCATTGATCGGTACGGCGTGCAGAACGATAGAGCCGCCACCACCGACATCCGTTGGCACCGGCAGGCGGATCTCCGGAGGCTGGCTCATGATCAGCCGCACGAACCAGCCGGGAACCTGTTGCGTTGGCGGAAACAAGTTCGAGACGGCAGTCGTATTGCCCAGCGTATCCACCAGCGAGGCGCGCACATGCCGGTTGCCATCGAACGTCGCGACCAGCCGTCGCAGTTCCTTCGCCGGCCCATCCGTCTCCGCCATCTCTGCGAAGCCATTGCGCACCGTCTGCGCGCCAACGTCGAGCGCGGCGCGCAGTTCGGTCTGGACCGAGTGCGCGGCTCGCCACGCAACCAGCGCGCCGCCACCTGCCACGCTGAGGAGCAGCACCACCCCGACCAAGGCTATCAAGCGCAAGCGTAGCGGCATGATCCGTTCGCCCTCCCTGGGATATCCGCCGATTGCCGGCCAGGCGGTGATTTCGGGAAGCATTCTCGCGAAAATCGGGAAGTTCTGCCATAGCCGTGTCGCTGGATGCGCGGCCTAATGCGAGGAACGCAAGCACCGCAAAGGGAGGCACCGCGTGCGCATCCGGCTGGCCGCCGCCATCCTGCTGGTTGGTGCCCCGACGGTGCAGGCGCAGAATGCAGCGTCTACAGCGTTACCCGAGGTCGAGATCATCGGCTCGTCGCCCCTGCTCGGCACCGGCATCGATCGCAACACTGTCCCCGCGGCCACCAACGTACTCAACAGCTCGGATATTGCGCGCCAGGGCACGCCGGACCTGACGCGCGCCCTCCAGCAGCAGGTGGGTGGCGTGACGGTGGATTCCGCTTCCGGCAACCAGTTCCAGCCCACGTTTCTGTATCACGGCTATGCCGCCTCACCGCTGCAAGGCACGCCCCAAGGGCTGGCGGTCTACGTCAACGGCGTGCGGTTCAATCAGCCATTTGGTGACACGGTGGACTGGGACCTGATCCCTGACATCGCCATCGATCAGATCAATCTTGAGGGTTCCAATCCCGTGTTCGGTCTGAATGCGCTTGGCGGCTCGGTCAATGTGCAGCTCAAGAATGGATTCACCTGGCAGGGCCTGGAAGCCGACCTTTCGGGCGGTTCCTTCGGGCAGGTGCAGGGCGAGTTCCAGTACGGCAAGCGCGTCGGCAACACGTCGACCTATGTCGCCGCCAATGTGCTGCACCAGGGTGGTTGGCGCGATCTGCAATCATCCAACATTCAGAACCTCTACGGCGATATCGGTTGGCGTAGCGACAGCGCCGAACTGCATCTGAACATGACCGGCGCGCACAGCGTGCTGAACGGTCCTGGCACGTCGCCAGTCGAGCTGCTGGCTGTCGATCCCAGCGCCCAATTCACCGCGCCGAATCAGATCAGCAACACCTATGGCGCAATCAGCCTGAACGGCAGCGTGGATCTGTCGGACACGACGTCGGTGCAGGCGGTCGCGTATTATCGCTACTTCCTTCAGCGCGTCGTCAACGGCAACGCGCCGAACGACACGCCGTGCAACGATGGGTCTGGCCTGCTGTGCTCGGACGCAGGATACAGCACAACGCTGGGCGGCGCTTTCATTCCGGATTTCCTCAACGGCGGCCCATACTCCGAGCTCGACGACCAGACCACCAACACCAATGCCTATGGCATCTCTGCACAGGTGACCAATAGCAATGACGTATTTGGCCTGAAGAACCAGGTTGTCGCTGGTCTGAGCTTCGATGGTGCGCAAACGCTGTTCGGCGCCATCTCGTTCATCGGCGGGCTGACGCCGATCAGCCGCGAGTTTATCGGCCCAGGCGTGGTGATCGACGAGCCCGGCACCAACTCGCCGGTGCGCGTCGCGATCTCCAATGCGAGCTATGGAGCATATCTCACCGACACGCTGAATATCACGCCACGTCTCGCGCTGACTCTGTCCGGCCGCTTCAACGCTGCCCTGGTCGACCTCAACGACCTGAACGGCGGCGACCTGACCGGCAACCACAGCTACACCCACTTCAATCCCGCTGCCGGCGTCACTTATCAGTTCGCGTCGTGGCTCACCGCGTATGCCGGTTATTCCGTGGCCAATCGCGCGCCCACGCCCGCCGAACTTTCCTGCGCCGGCCCCGAGAACTCGTGCAGCCTGGCCAACTTCTTCGTCGGCGACCCCAACCTTCAGCAGGTCGTCGCGCACACCGTGGAAGCCGGCATCCGCGGCACAGTCACGCCATTCGATGGTGCCAAACTCAGCTACAGCCTTGGCCTGTTCCGCAGCACGCTCGACAATGACATCGCGTTCATCAACAGCGTTACGCAGGGGCGGGCCTACTTCGCCAATATCGGCCAGACGCGCCGCCAGGGGATCGATGCGTCGGTTCAGCTCAAGACCGATCGCTGGCTTGCCTATTTCGCGTACTCCTACATCAACGCGACCTACCTCAATGGCTTCGTCGAGGCCTCCGGCAGCAATCCTGCCGCCGACGCCAGCGGCAACATCGCGATAAATCCTGGTGATCGGCTGCCGGGCATCCCCGCCAACCAGGTCAAGCTGGGTGCCTCACTATAAGGCTCACCGACAAATGGACGGTGGGTGCCACGGCAATCGCGCGTCACCAGCTGCCTATCTGTTCGGCGACGAGGCCAACCTCACGCCGCCACTGCCTGGCTATTTCACGCTGGATCTCAACACGTCGTACCAGCTTACCGACCATGTCCAGCTCTTCGCCTGGGCCGAGAATATCACCAACGCGCGCTACTACACGTTTGGCACCTTCTCGCCGACCAGCTCCGTGCCGATCGTGCAGGCGCCGGGCGCGACCAATCCGCGCAGCTACAGCCCCGCGGCGCCAATCGGTGGCTTCGGTGGAATCCGGGTCACGTTCTGATCGCCATGTTGGTCGCAGCAGATGACAGGATGTTCATCTGTCACCCGGTTGCTTGTTGGTGAGCGCCACAACCTGCTAGGCTGCTCGTTACCTTGTCTGGGAGAGATCAGCGCCACGCGACTCTCGCGTCAGACTCACCCCGCCGGCAAGAGGGAGAGCGAGTTGGCGTGGTGCTGAGGAGGCGACCATGAGCAGCACGCAGCAAACACTGGCGTTTGGCCGGCCGATCACGGAGAGCCGTTCGCGCCGGCCGCCGCGGCGCTTCAATTTTCAAGGCTCCGAGACTACCTGGGCCATTGCGTTCGTCGTGCCCTATGTCGCGGTGTTTGCGGCCTTCGTCGTCTATCCGATCGTATATGGCCTATGGATGGGCCGTGACCCGATGCTTTATGGCCTGCTGTTCGGTGACCCGCTCTACCTCACCGCAGCGATCAACACGCTGACGTTTGTCGCGATCGGCGTGAACGTGGCGATGTTCCTGGCCTTCCTCCTCTCCGGATACTTCATGAACCAAAGCTGGTGGGTTCGCTCGCTGCTCGCCATCTTCCTGATCCCCTGGGCATTGCCCTCGATGATCGTCTTCACGGCGATCCACCTCATGCTCGTCACGCAATGGGGGCTGCTCGACAGCCTGTTCCGGGCAGTCACCGGAGAAGACGGCCCGCTGTTCCTGGTCAACGAGTGGAGCGCCAGAGGCGCGAATATCGTTTCGTATATCTGGAAGTGGATGCCATTCTGGACCCTGATCTTTGTCGGCGCCCGCATGGCGATCCCGCAGGACATCTACGATGCCGCCGATATCGATGGTGCCAGCGGATACAAACGGCTGATCCACGTCACGTTCCCATTGCTGGGGAACGTGTATCTTATCGCGACCCTGCTCGCGACGGTCTGGACCCTGGGCGACTTCAACACGGTGTTCTTTGTCACCAGCGGTGCACCTGACCGCCTGACTGACGTTTTAGCCACCTACGGCTTCAATGAGGCGTTCAATTTCGGCTATCCAAACCTTGGCGTCGCGGCGATGATGTCGGTACTGCCGCTGATGATCCCATTGGTCATCCTGCTGATGCGGCGGGTCCGCGCGATTGGAGTGCAGCTATGAGCATCGCACTGACCACTGCGCAGATGCCGCTCCGGCAACGTGCCCGTCAGCGGCGTCTGCTGACCAAAGTGGCGTCGATCGTGCTGGGTGTCGGTCTGCTGATCTGGACGCTGCTGCCTGTCTACAACATGGTGCTGATCGCGCTTGATTCCGACGCCGACGAATTCACCGGCAGCATCTGGCCGCCTCATCCGGACTTCAGCAGCTTCCTCTCAGTCTGGAATGAGGATTATTGGCTGCTCGAGCACTTCTGGCAGCGCTTCGCCAACAGCATGTATATGGGCGTCGCGACAATGCTGTTGACCGTCCTGCTCGGTTCGCTCGCCGCTTTCTCACTTGGCCGCATGCGATTGCGCCGCGGCTGGATCGTCACCGACTTCGCGCTCCTGACGTACGTCCTGCCATCGACATTTCTGGTCATTCCCTTTGTCCATATCATGCACCAGTATGGGCTCGGCGACAGTCTCTGGTCAGTGATCGCGGCGATGGTCGCATTCGCCACGCCTTATGCCATTCTGATCCTACATCAATACGGGAAACTGATCCCGATGGAGCTGGACGAATCAGCGAAGGTGGATGGGGCTTCGCCGTGGCAGATCTACTGGCGCATCTACATGCCATTGATGGCGCCAGCGCTGGTCGCGGTTGGCGTTTACGCGCTCCTGCTGGCCTGGAACGAATACATCTATCAATTCCTGCTGCTTTCATCGACGAAAAACACGACGGTTGCGGTGGCGCTTGACCAGTTCTGGGATAGCGACGAGGCACCTTGGAACTACATGATGGCCATTGCCATCATCTATTCCTTGCCGCCGATCGCGATCTATTTCGGCCTGCGCCGATACATGGTGGCTGGACTGACGGTGGGTGGTGTGAAGGGGTAGCTGTACGAGACCTGTGATGGGTTTCGCGGCGCTCAACCCATCCTACTTGTTACAATGGCGGGGCACCGTAGGATGGGCTGAGCGCTGCGAAACCCATCGGGTCCCATCATCAGCTGGCGCTGTTCATTAGCGACTGAATAGTTTTCCCAAACCCGGCACGTCGTCATTCACTCCGGCCAATCGGAGACAATGCCAAGCCAAGGCATGGTCGCTTGATGTGACAGGGATGCCCACCTCCGCCTCGATCCCCACCACATATTCCGCGAGTCGCAGGCTGGTGCACGACACAAACACCGCATCCAGGGTTGTCCTGCGTGCCAATGCCGCGATCCCTGCCGCGATGGACTCAGTTGAAATGCGCGCGGCATCTCGATCATCGCGTTTGTCGAAGGTCGCGAAAGCCGCCACCTCAGCGCCATGCGCATTGAGATACGCCCGCACCACTGCATTCACCTCTGGCGCATAGGGCGTCAGCACTCCGATACGCCGCGCGCCGAGCGCCTTGAATGCGGCAAACGCCGCGGTGACCGGGGTCGTGCAGGCAACGCCGGGCCGCGCGCGATGTATCTGGCGGAATATTTCCTCCTCGCCCAAAGCCATGCTGGCGGAGGTGCATCCGAATGCCACCACATCCAGGTGCATCGAGGGGAGAATCAGCTCGGTTGCCGGTGCAATGCGGTCGCGCATTGCCCGCAATGTGTCCGGCGTGATGTCATTATCATTGAATAGCCGTGCAGCGTAGACTGCCACTCCGGACAGGCGGACAAGCTGGCGGAATTCATGCTCCATCGTCTGGTCAGAAGCGAGCACGAGCAGTCCGATCGCGGCTCGTGACGCGATGCCCGCATCCAATGTGCAGGGAAGCGTGCCCAGATCGGTAAAGCTCGGTTCGATGTCCATTCATGCCTCCCTAGTCAAGTGGGATCGCTGGTGGGTGCCCACTCATCATGTCAGCGATGATGCGTGCGCTGCCATGTGACATAGTCCAGCCGATATGCCCATGGCCAGTATTGAACCATAGGTTGCGGTACTTGCTGCGCCCAAGCACAGGCAGATTGTCCGGAGTCATCGGTCGCAATCCGGCCCACATCTCGGCGCGATGATAGTCGGCGCCATCCGGATAGAGATCCTGCGCCACGGACTTCATGAAAGCGAAGTCGGCTGGCTTGCGGCTGGTGTCATAGCCGGCGAATTCTGCCGTCGCGGTCACACGCACGCGGTCGCCGAACCGGGAAATGGCAACGAGGTTGGTTTCGTCCAGCGTAGCAAGCGTTGGGGGCGCCTGATGATTGCCAATGGGAATGGTCAGAGAATAGCCCTTGATCGGATAGATCGGCAGATCGACGCCGATGCGGCGCGCCATAATGGGACTGTGACTGCCCAGAGCCATCACGTACGCATCCGCCTGAAAGGCCTTGCCGTTGGCGAGCACCGCGGCGATGGCATCTCCTGCGATTTCGATGCCCGTGATGGACGTGCTCATGTGCAGTTCGGCGCCCATGGCAATGCAACGGTCCGCTAGACCTCGGGTGAACTTGTGGGAGTCGCCGGTCTCGTCGGTCGGGCAGTAGATCCCACCGGCAATCTCATCAGCCGCGCTCGCCAGAGCGGGCTCCAGTTCCAGCACCTGGGCTCGATCCAGGACCTGGATCTCCTGACCGTCATCGGCCAGGATCTGCATGTGGGCGACACCAGCCTCCAGCGCCGCGGCGTCACGATAAAAATACAGGATGCCGCGCGCATTGCGGTCGTAGTCCAGCGCCTCCGCCGCCAACGTCTCATGCAAGACACGCTGCGAGTACATCGCGAGCCGATGCTTGCGCAGCGTATTGCGGCGAGCCTTTGCCTCGGTGCATTCGGCCAGGAACTTCAGCGACCATGTATACAGGCGTGGATCCATGGAGAATCGGAACCGTAACGCCTGATCCTTCAGGATCAGCGACTTCAACAGGATCCACGGCGCCCTGGGCGATGACCAGACAAACGAATGGCCAGGGGCGATCATGCCGGCGTTGCCCCAGCTCGTCTCACGGGCGACCGTGTCCTGCCGCTCCAGCAGCACGACCTCATGTCCGTCCTTGAGCAATTGATACGCCGTGGTCACGCCGACCACGCCGCCACCCATGATGAGTATGCGCATTAGACTGGGGATTGTGGCGCCACCCCTGCCCTTGCCACAAGCCCTGCGACAATCGTTAATAAATGGTTAATAGAAGTTACCGACTTATGCGCCATTCTATGCATGACTGCCGCCTCCGGGACCAAGAATCGGTGGATTCTTCCTGCTAAATCAACGCTCTTTTAACACTTAAGGAACTTGCTGAGGCCATAACACCTCCGTTATAACCACAGGGCCACGTTAATCTGGCAGAAACTGCCAACGACGCCCGCAATCCGGAGACCGTAATGGACCGATCCTTGGGCGCCGCTTCGGCATCGCAATACGACCGGGAGACGAGGGTCTGATCTGACGGGAAGGGGCTAATGGCGGCTGGCACAAACGGATGGCTGGATTTGGCCATTCGAGCGCAATTGAACTGGTCAAACCTCACAGCCGAACGTGAGCGCCAGCTTCTGCGAGTCTGCCAGACCTCCACCGATGAGCGTGAGCGCCAGGCTGCACTGACGGATCTGTGGGAAAGTCACAGCAAGCTGGTGATCGCCATCGCCAGCCGCTATCGGCAAGCGAATATCGAACTGGCTGACCTGATCGGCGCGGGGCATCTGGGTCTGCATGCGGCGATCGCCCGGTATGATACGGAGCGCTTCGAGGGTCGCCTCGCCAACTACGCGATCGCATGGATCCGCTGGCACATTCAGGACTACATCCGTCGCAACGCAGCCCCGGTGCGGTTGCCAGCCACGACAGCACACAGACAGCTCACCCAGATGGCCGGGCGTTTATTCGCCGATGCCCGTCGAAGCTGCCAGCGGGAGCAGGTCGAAGCGACCGAGGCTGAGCTGTGTGAACGGATCGGGCGCCGCATTGGCATGGCCGCCGACGAGGTCGCCTGCAGCATGCGGTTGATCAGCGGTGGTGCGGTCAGTCTGCATGCGCAAGTCACTCAAGCAGGCACGACGCGCAGTCTCGAAGACACGATCGCTGCCGATAGTGCGACCCCCGAAGAAGACGTGATCTTGCGCCTCGACCATGCAAAGGCGCGGAAGCGGATCATGGCCCTGGTGCAGGAAATCCTTGGCGAACGCGAACGTGAGGTATTTCTGGCCCGCTGCATGGGTGACACCGAGGAAGTTGCCCATCTGGAGACACTGGCCAAACGGTTCGGCGTGACACGCGAGCGGGTCTGCCAACTGGAGGCCAGCGCGAAGCGCAAGATCAGCGCGGCACTGGCGCAGGAGGGCTACGCCGAATTCGTCAGCGACGGTCGGATCATGTTGCCTCAGTCGCGCGCGCGGCGGCGTCAAGCGGCGCGGGCTGTGCCGCTAACGGACGTCACCGCCGCGGCGGGTTAGTGCGCGTTCAGGCAAACACCGAGAGTCGATTGGTTTCGCTGCGCTCGACCGCATGCCACGGCATTATAGCGACCGACCGGCGCCTTGGGCCGTTGGCATTACGGCGTTCGTAGGATGGGTCGAGCGACAAGCGAAACCCGTCAGCTTTTCAGTTACGTTGAAAATGCTCTCGCCCGCGCTACTGAATTAGTTTGCACGACGTACCGGTGCTGCGGACCTGCTCGCACAGGGCATTTGCCTCGCTCGAATCCGAGAACCCGCCGGTACACACGCGCCAAACGGTGTGACCGTGTTCTTGCTCCTCCGCCATGATCGGCTGACGGCCGCTGAGTTGGTTGGGCATCTCTTTCGCCAAACGCTCCCATTTGGTTTCTGCCGCGCCCTTTGAGGCTACCGGTCCGGCGAGCTGCACCTGGACGGGGCCGGAGTTGCTCGCCTCGCTGGTATCAGTGGGAGGCGGCGCCGGTGGCGTCGCCACTGCTGGGGTTTGCGCCGGAACCGGTGAGGCGGATGTGGCAGGAGCCGCCGATACCGCGGGTGGGGGAGATGGCGATGGCGGCGGCGGCGGCGGCGTCACTGCTGCAGTTTCCGGCAGGGGCGGAGCCGGATTGGATGGAGCCGGTGCCGGTGCCGGTGCAGCCGATGTGGCAGGAGCCGCTGATACCGCGGTCGGGGGGGATGGAGGCGGCGCTTGCGCCGGGTTCAGCATCGTGGCCGCCACATTGGGCGGCGCCGAGGCAAAAGCAGCCAATGCTTGCTGCACCTGGTCAGGCGGCAGATCCTTGCTCAGGATCGTCTCGGCCCCCGGACGATCGCCACTCATCGTCAATACCGCGGCGAAGTCGTGCCGCATCTGCTCCGTCGCATTCGGCCTGTTCGCCAGCGGTTGCAACAACTGCACGGCGTCGCGCGAGTGCCCGCTCATGGCCAACGACAGAGCCAGGTTAACTTCTGCGGCGGCCATCTCCGGATTGATGCCGAGCGCCTCGCGATACGCCGTCTGCGCATCGGTGTGCCGCCCCTGCAAATCGCGCGCGATCCCCAGATCGTTGAGCGCCACGTCGTTGCGTGGCTCACGACTGATCGCCTGGAGAAAGAGTTGCTCCGCGGCCACAGGGTCGGTACCCAGCCGAAGCCGCCCCAGCCCGATATTGGCCCCAACTGACGAGTGGTCGATTGCCAGCACCGCACTGAACGTTGCCATCGCCTCGTCGTTGCGGCCCAGCGCGCTCAAGGCCTCGCCCTTGGTGAGCAGGGCATCCATGTTGCCCGGGTACTGCGCCAGGATATTGGTGGAGATTTGCAACGCGATCTCTGGCGACCCACCCTTCATCGCGGCATCGGCGACATCAATACCGGGTGGGCCCGAACCTACCCCGTTGGCTCCGCGGGAGCAGGCACCGAGCAGTAGCAACAAGCCCAGGGCAGCGCCCCGAATCACCGAATCGATCACCGAATCCGTTAAAACGCCCGCATGATCTGAATGATGGCGGGGCCGCCTGCAATGAGGAAAACGCACGGAAGGATAAAAAGTATCGTGGGCAAGGTCAGCATGACCGGCAGACGGGCCGCCCGCGCCTCGAATTTGACCAGCTCGTCCTGGCGGAGCTCGGCCGAAAGGGTGCGGAGTGCGTCCGTCAATGGCGTGCCGTACTGCATCGTCTGGATCAGCGTGGTGCCCAGCCGCTTGTAGCCGTCGATTCCCGTCCGGGTGCCAAGGTTCAGCAGGGCGACTCGGCTGTCGGAGACCATCTGCAACTCGTTGGCGGTCTGCGCCAGTTCCCGCGCCACTTCCCAGTGGGCATTCTGCAGCTCGGTGGCGACCCGCACGATACCGGGGCCAAGGCCAAGGCCAGCCTGGGCACAGATCACCATCATGTCGAGCGCGTCAGGCAAGCCAGCATCGAGGCGGCCCTGGTACCTCTTGCGCCGCTGTCCAAGTATCCAGTCCGGAGCCATCAGACCGAGCACACCAGAGGCTGGCGGCGCCAGTGTGGTCATCATCTCCGGTAGCCAGTGGGCGTTATGCAGCGTCAGCCAGGCGACCGCCGGCAGACCGCACATCAGCAGGAGCTTGCCACCGATATAGGCCGCAAGACCGTTGGCGCCGTGCAGGCCGGAGGCGGCCAATGTGTGCTCAAGTTCAGTCCGCGGTACTCGCCGACAGCACACCGCTGCGCAGGATGAGCTGACCGAGACCGGCGATGGCGCGCATCGACGCGACCTTGATGGCCTCGCGTTCGGCCTGCCCCTTGAAGCCCGACGGCGTAGCCTGGCCGTGGATCAGCCTGACGCGTTGGGCATAGCGCTCGTGCTGCCTCGACTGCCGCATCATCATCATGCCGGAGCCAAACAGCAGGAACATGAAGAAGCCGCCAGCGCTCAGGAGCAGAGTGTTGTTCATGTCGGCAGGCTTTTTTTGATGATGGTGCGAATGGTCCCGAGACCGATGAGCAAAGACACCACGGCGGCACCGAACAGGTTGCGTCCCGTTGGGTCGGTGAACAGGAGGCCGATATAGCCTGGGTTAAGTGCCCACAGTATAAGCCCGAGAATCACGGGCAGCGCAGCGAGAACGGCGGCCGTTGCCTTTGCCTCCGAGCTCATCGCATGACCCTTCGCCTTCAAGCCGGCGCGTTTGCGGATCACGTCCGCAAGGTTCTCGAGGGTCTCACTCAGCGCGCCGCCTGTTGCGTTCTGCAACGACAGCGCTGTGGCGAAGAAGCGATATTCGGGCAGGCCGGAGCGGCGGGCCATCTGATTCATGGCGTCTTCCATCGTGACGCCAACCGAGACCTCGTTGACCAACCGGCTGAACTCCGGACCGGTCGGGTGCGGCGATTCACGTGCGACCGTGCGGACCGCCTCCTGCACGGGGATACCGACGCGAACCGAGCGAACGATCATCGCCAGTGCATCCGGGAATTGCGCCAGCAATTGCTCCCTCTGACGCCGATCAAACCAGCCGAAGAACATACGGCTCATGGTGATCCATGCGATTGGCACCGAGAGCCAGGACAGGATGCCGGCAAGGTCGGCAACAAGCTGCCGCGCCGCCATCGCCAGCCCGAATGTGATTCCGACCACAATCCACCAGCGGAGCGGGTAGCGATCGGGGACAGTGGCATCAAAGCCAAAGATCAAGGCGGACATGCCGACAACAGATTGATCACGCGGCTTGGTTGGGCGTGTGAAGGCAGATATCTCCGCCCTTTGCACGCGCACATGCGGCGTGACCACCATCGCGAGCCGGGCGTCGCGCTTCTGCCGGTAATTCTGCGCACGTGAAACGAGGAATCCACTGAGACCCAGTCCTGCCAGCGATACGCAGGACAGGATCATCAGGAACCATTGCAAGCCGTGCATCAGGGAACCTCGGCGTCTTCCAGCGCGGCTTTCCACTGGCGCTCGAGGCCAAAGTAGGAGAGCCGTCGCGCGAATGACGGTGGCACCTTGCTGACCTTGTAGTGTCCGAACAGTCTGCTGTCCGGGCCTTCGCCGAGAATTTCGAACTGGAAGATGTCGTTCATGGTGATGATTTCACCTTCCATGCCGCAGACCTCGGTGACCTGCGTAACGCGGCGGCCACCATCACGCTGGCGCTCGACCTGCACTATGAGGTCGACGGCGCCGACGATCTGCTGACGAATGGCCTTTGAGGGCAGGCCCATATTGCCCATCTGCACCATGTTCTCGATGCGGATCAGTGCGTCGCGCGTGGTGTTGGCGTGGATGGTGGACATCGAGCCGTCGTGGCCCGTGTTCATTGCCTGAAGCATGTCGAACGCTTCGCCGGACCGCACCTCGCCGATGATCACGCGATCGGGCCGCATACGCAGGGCGTTGCGCACCAGGTCACGCTGGGTGATTTCACCTCGGCCTTCCAGCGATGCAGGCCGCGTTTCGAGGCGAACCACGTGCGGCTGCTGCAATTGCAATTCGGCGGCGTCCTCGATCGTGACGACACGTTCGCCCGGATCGATCAGGCGCGACATCGCATTCATCAGCGTTGTCTTGCCGGAGCCGGTGCCGCCGGAGATGATCGTATTCAACCTTGCCTGCGAGGCGATCTCCAAGACGCGCGCGACCGGCAGGGTCAGCGCCTTGTATTCCACGAGCCTGGCGAAATCGATACCTTTGCGGCCGAACTTGCGGATCGAGAGATAAGGTCCATCCAACGCGAGCGGCGGGAACACGATGTTGACGCGCGAGCCATCCTTCAGGCGAGCATCAACCATCGGGCTCGACTCATCGACGCGCCGGCCAACCGCGGCGGCGATACGCTGACAGATATTCTGCAGATGTACTGTGTCGCGGAAACGGATGTTTGCGAGTGATACCTTGCCACCCCGTTCGACGAAGGTCTTTTCGGGGCCGTTGACCATGATGTCGCTGATGCTGGCATCCTCGAGCAGGGTTTCCAGCGGTCCGAGGCCGATGATGTCGTTCACCAACTCGCCGGCAAGTGCACGCTGTTCGCGGCCGTTGACCTGAATGCGCCGCTCGGTGGCGATCTCCGAAATCAGCCGTTCGACGTCCGTGGTGAGCCGTTCGTGCGGCATTGAAGCGACGGCCGAAGGCTCCAGACGCGCAAGACAAACGGCACGAAGCTCGGCGATCGCTTCCGGGGAAAGCCCTGGCGCCGCCGCATTGAGGGGGTTCAAATCGGGCACCGGTACTGGAACTGGTTTGACCGTCGGTGCCGGCCGTGGCGGCAATTCGGTAGTCGCCGCCTGGCCAGAGGCCCGGCGGCCAAAACTCGGTGTGAACGTTGGATTCATTTACGAGAGCCCCGCAGGCTCCACTTGAAGCGTGACTTCTTGGCATTTGCGACGGCAGCGGCCGCGGCGGCATCCGACGCGGAGTCAAGCAGTCGCTGGCCACCAACCTGGCGCGTCAGTTCCAGGATGCCGGCGCGAAAGCCGCTGCTGTTGGCCATCGCCGGTTCGCCGAGGGTTGCGGCGGTGCCGACCTGACGTGGCAGGTCAGGGATCGCCACGTCCACCTTCATCTTGAGTGCGTCTTCCACCTGGCGCCGCGTCAGGCCACCCGGCACGCCGACGCGGTTGAGCACCACGACTGCGCGCTGTGATTGCCCGTGACCGGCCGGCAAAGCCAACAGGCGCAATGTGTCGCGCACCGCGGCCAGGGTCGGCTCCATCACCAGGACGCGCTGATCCACCAGATCGAGCAGGTCACGATAGACTGGTACCGGCGCGAACGGCACATCCGCGACGATGAAATTGTATCTACGCCGCAGCGCTTCCAGCAAGCGGCCGGCCGAGCCTGGTGCATGGCTTGGCTGTAGTGCCACCTTCTCCTCGCCCGCGAGCACGTGCAGTCGATCGGCTGCCGGTTGCGCCGCGCGCTCAGCCAGCAACGCGTCGATGCGTTCCGGCGCCTCCAGGGCCATACGCAACCCAGGTCCAGGCTGTATATTCAGCAGGAACGCGGCCATGCCGAGATGCAGGTCCGGATCCAACAGTACAGTGTGACGGCGCATCCAGACGCCGAAGTGCCACGACAGGTTGACCGCGATCGTGGTCGAGCCGACGCCACCGCGTACACCGGTGATCGCAATGGCGCGGCCCCCCAGCACGCCTTCCGATGAGGGCGCCTGGCCAAGGACGAAAGCGCCGAAATGCCGGGAAACCTTGTCACGGGTCAGCGGCTTCGGCAGGTAGTCGGCCGCGCCAAGACCGCGGGTCACTTCGCGATAGAAGTCGGCATTGTTGGTCTCGCCGACCACCAGCACACAGACATCCGGCTCGACGACATGCGACAGATCGCCGAGCGCGGTAAGCGGCTGATCCTCGCCGCTGACGTCGACTATGAGAACGCGCGGCGTCGACTGCTTCTGCATTGTGGCGATGGCAGTGCGCACGCCACCGCGGCGAACATCCAATTCCTCGGTGACGAAGTCGATCAGACCGTCGCGCAATGCCTCCTCAGAGCGTGCATCGGCGATGAACGCGGTGAGTGCGGGACGGTCATGGCGCGCGGACGACCCATCGCCAATCGCATCGTTTCCTATAGTTTGGAGTTTGTGACCACCATCATCCGGCATGTCAGCTTCCCCCCGAACCAGAGCCGCTGCCACCGGAACCGCTGCCGCCACCGGAGCCACCGGAGCCACCCGAACCGCTGCCGCTGCCTGACCCGCTGCCGGATCCACTACTGCCAGAGCCAGCGCTGCTGCCTGGATCGAGGAGGCCCTTCGGCTGATCTGTCCATACTTTAGTGATGGCGAGCGAGGGTTCCTTGGTATCCTCGGTGGGCAAACCGCGTCCGTGGATCAAGTCATACGGATTGGCGACCATCGCCGCGAGATTGCCCTGGACCGACCCCGTCGGTTGCCATGTGTCGCTTCGTGTGTACGGGTCTATCTGCTGGCACGCAGCCAGCCCAAAGGTGCCGCCAATCAGCGCGACGCGAACGATTGTGAAAAGATGCATGCGGGGTTCCCCAGTTATTGCACGACGAATCCGGCAGCGCCGGGAATGTGCACAGGGACCTCAGGCTGCCCCTGGCCAACCTGGTGCATGAACAACAGCCGATCGGCTGGACGCGGCAACGTATAGCCGTCGGTCGGCAAGTGCAGCGCGGATGCGTCATTCACCGGACGCACGACGAATGGCGTAACCACGATGACGAGTTCGGTTTCCTTGTTGTCGAACGAGTTGTCGCGGAAGAGCGCGCCAAGCACCGGTACATCGCCAGCGATGGGAACACCACTATGACCTTGCGTGTGGTCGGTTTCCAACAGACCGGCGATGGCGAAGCTCTGTCCACTGCCCAGTTCAACCGTGGTCTCGGCTCGGCTGACAACCAACGAAGGCACGACAAGAGTACTGCTGCCTGCTGCCACCGTGATGCCATTCAGGTTGCTCAGTTTGCTGACTTCGGGTGCGACATGCAGGTTGATACGGCCATCGGCAAAGACCGTCGGTACGAATGACAAGGACACGCCAAAGTTCTTGTACTCGACGCTGATGGCGTTGTTCTGCTGCGCGACCGGGATGGGGAACTGACCACCAACGAGAAAGCTCGCCGGCTGGCCACTCATCACTGTCAGGTTGGGTTCGGCGAGGATGCGTGCGAGGTTGTCCTGCGCCAAAGCGTCGATCACACCGTTGAAGTTGGCACCCGGACACAGAGTGATGCCACCACTGGAGGCGCCACTGCTGGTGCAGGAGATCTGCGCGTTATTGGCATTCAAGGTCAGGGCTGGCAGGAGCCCAATACGGCCAATGGTCGAAAGCTGCTGCCAATTGACGCCGAGATTCTGCACCACTTCGCGCGATATTTCTGCGACACGCACACGCAGCGTGACCTGGATCGGTGAAGTAATGGTAATCTCGTTCTCGACCGTTTGGTTGTCACCGACATAGCCTTTTGCGATGGCGACTGCCTGTGCGGCATCCGCCGCGCTGCCGACCGCACCGCTCAGGATCAGGCTTTTCTGCTGTGCCTCTACTTTCACACGGCTGCCTGGCACGAGGCGGGCGATCATTGTTTGCGCCTGCACCGCGCCGAACGCGGATGGTTGGACCGTTACATGGTCCTGGACGATCGTGTGGCCGTTGGTATCGAGCGCGGCGACAGTGGTGTGGCCTGCGGCAACGCCGAACACGAACAAGCTGGCCGCACTGGCTGGCCGGACCTCCGCGACCTTTGGATCAGCTACGAAAACGTTCGACGCTGGTGCACGCAGATCCAGGACGCGGCCGGTACCCGCTTCCAGGATGATCGGCGAATGGTCAGAGGGATTGACCGCAGCGACCACTGCTGCGGCGTGGATCTGTGCCGACGAACTCGCGGGCACGCCAATAAGCGCGGCCGCAATAGCGATATTGCGCAGGATCTTCATCAGAACTTGAACTCCTTTGCATCCGCGGACCCTTGATAGACGTGAATAGTGTTTGGTGACGGCGGCGCTGGCGGTTCCGCGCCGAGCGCAGGGGAAACATCCTCCGCCCAGGTGGTTTTTGGTGGAGCAGCGGGTTTGCCAGAGGCAGAAGCCGAGCCCGCGGAACGGATCGCTAATGACAGCTTGCCCAGGCGTGTCGCGACAGACACGCGTTCAGCCTGGTCCTCGGACACTTCGACCGTGACGGTGCGGGCCTGCGAGTCATTATTGTTGGTCTCGGCACCCTGGACGAGCTGCTGGTCGATCGCGATGACACGCACATCGGACAGCACGGTCTCGGCCACGACACGGCGGCCCAGTGGCAGTGACGGTTCCTGGATCGTCTGGGTCAAAATCAGATCGACCCGATCGCCTGGCGAGATGAGCCCGGTGGCCCCGCTGGTCGCATCAACGCCCACGGTGACTGCGCGCATGCCCGCGTCGAGTGCCGCGGCAAGGAAGCCATGATCACTCGGGCGGATCACGTCGGCCATACGGATCGGCTCGCCGGCGGGAAGACTGCGTCGCACCATCGCGCCCGACAAGGACCGCCGCGTTTCCTGACTGTCCACACTCATGTCGGGGAGGCGTTCGGTCTGCGGGATCTCCTTGGCTGCGAAATCCTCGGGCTTCAGCAGACTTCCCGCGCGGATTGGATGCGCCGCGGCCAGTACGGCGACCTTTGTTGGAGGCGGCGGTGCGGCAGCCGTCGGCGGAGGCGGCGGTGGGCGAGTGGAGATCCACGCGACAGTTCCGAAGCCTACGAGGCCCAGAGCCATCAGGGCGAAGAAGACGATGCGTAGGACCATCAGATGCTCCGCCTAAAGAGTGACAATGATGAAACCGGCAGCGATAGCGAGCGCGTAGGGCAGCGGGCCGCCACGATTGATGCGCCAGCGTTCGGCGCGGATGGCGCGAGCGATAAGATGAGCAGGACGTTTTGTCGCAGGCGCGGAGATAACACGGCGTGCGAGCAGATAGAGTATGGCGAGCACCGCTCCGGTCAGCGTGACTGCAACGATAAATTGGACGACGTGGCCGGCAGGCACGATGATTGCGGCTGCACCAAGCAGCTTTACGTCTCCGCCGCCCATCCAGCCTCGGCGCCAGCAGAAAGCGGAAACGACGAACACAACCAAGCCAGCAATCAGGCCAGCAATCAGATGGCCGTTGAGCGCCTGCAGCGCAAGCCCGAGCAGAGCAAGGGCTGCGGCCATCCAGTTGGGAACTGTACGCGCAGCAACATCGTGGAGAGCGGCGGCCATCATGATGCCGATGCTGGCGAACAGAAGGCTGGTCTCGAGAAGCGATGACATGGTGGACACCGTGATTATCGTCTCATACCAGGAATGAATCGGGTCCGGACAAGCGAGCAGCGCGGCGGCAGGTCCTGCCGCCGCGCTGGGCTAGTCGGAAGTCGGCTGTAGTCAGTCGGCTTAGAGCGCGGCGCCGATGTTGCTGAACTTGGCGGACATGTCGTTGGCCATTACCTGGAAGCCAACCAAAATGGTGGCGACGATGACGCCGGCGATCAGGGCGTATTCCAGGGCAGTCACGGCGCGACGGTCGGTCTTCAGCTCGATCCAGGTCTTGATGTACTCGAACATGTGGGGGCTCCCTTCTTACTATGGACAGGTTGCTGCGTTCCGAAACCTGTGTGCTGATTTGCACTGACATGCACCGGAAGCCTGCGATTGGGAGTAAACCATGGAGGGAGTTATAAAACGGTTTCACCCCGCACTATTTTACGCCGATTTGGTGGATTTCCAATTAACGCTGATCGAGGCGAGAGCCGCGGCGGCAGATCCGCCACCCAGGCCGGCAAGCTGGCCACGGTCAGGGACTCGCAGTTCGCGATCAGCCACCGGCTGGCCGCGATCGTCATCCCGGCGACAGCAAGGCCGCTGAGCATGTCGACGCCATAGTGAGCCCCCTCGGACATTACCGACGCGATCATTGTCACGTTGAGCAACAGGATCGGGATGAACAGTTTGCGGCCGCGCACCATGTTGGCAAGAAGGACAGCGCAGACCGTATGGAACGAAGGAAAAGAGACGATGCCCTGAGTATGGTAAACCGTCAGCATCGTATGATCCTTCAAGGCTAGGATGTCCTGGCGCCACGGCTCTACCTTGCCGATGCCATTCTGTGTCCATGCACCGATCGCCGGGAAGAACACCACACCGACGGTGACCACGGCACCAGAAAGAATTGCGGCTATGATGAGCTCATCGACGCGCTCGGTGTCGGCGTAGCAAGCGAAAAAGAGTAATGCGACGAGCTGATACGGGATACTGCCGTAGGATATCGACAATATTTTGTGCAGCAGGGGATGTGCCTGGACCCAGTCGAACCATACGATCCATTGAAAGCCCAGCGCCGCGTCAGCGTGACTGAGCATATGGTCGGCCAGCGGGAATGGCGAAGCGGCCATAGCCCCATAGGTCAACCAACCACCGACCTCGGCAAAAGCCAGAAGTTGTGCGAATGCGCGGGCCAGGCGTCCAACTGACGGCAGGTATCGATCGCACAGAGCCGTCAGGCACAACAATCCCAAAAGCAGGACGATAGCGCCCCGCTCGAAGGTAATTGACATGCCCAGAGAAGCGAACAGCAAATAATCGACCGCTCCGATGAGAGCAATCAGGAGCCAAATCAAATCCTGGACGTTCATTCCGCCACGACCTGCGTCTTGTGCACCGGACAAGATCGCAGGTTGCTGGTTGCAGAGGGGTGTCGGCGCCAGAGCACATTCAGGCACACCAGAATCGATGGGTTTCGCTGCGCTCAACCGCATCCTACGGTGCCACGTCATTCGTGGGATGGATTGAGCGACAAGCGAAACCCATCAAGTTTCGAGTCACGTCGAAATTGCTGTAGTGCTTGACTCACACGGCTGACGCGCCAGCTCCATCGTCATTCCCGCGAGCGCAGGAATGACGGGAGGAGAAGTGCCAGCGAAGCACTAACCGCCCGGGGTTACGATGTGAGGCAATGGCGACGATGCGCCACCGGCTAGTGCAACGGCTGCCGCGGCGCCTGGCGCGCTTGGTGTCCACACACGGATCACAGCGCCATCGATCGAAAAGACCGTGACCGGTTCCGCGGCCTTAGGCGCAACTGTTGGCGCAGTGGCGAATGCCTGCTGCCAGCCCTCCGACGCCGACCAGTTGGAATATACAGCCTGTTGATATGGGACACCGCGCTCTGGTGTCGCGGAATGATAAGCCGCGACAGCGTCCTGCCAAGTTCCCAACCTTGCATGCAGCGATGCCAGGAATCGCGCCGCGTACTGCGCGTTTGCAGCCGGATCGAATGCCTGATCGAGGGTGTTGAAAGCGGTCGGATGGCTGCGAAGATTGATCTGAAAACAACCTACGTCGATGTTGCTGACGCCACTGTCCTGCAGCGTGCGGACTTGTTGAAGTGCACCGGTCTTGTCGTTGGAAAGAAATGGCTGGCCGCTGGCATCTATCGCCCAGGGTGTGGGAACCACGCGACCCAGCGTTGGGTCCCATTTGCCGCTTTCTACCCTGCCGATGGCACCCAGCAAGCCAACGGGCAGGGCATATTCACGTTCGGCGTCGCGGCCTGCCTGTTCACAAGAAGAATCCGGCCCAGCAACAATTTGTGCATGGGCCGGACAGCTCAACACCAGCAGACAGAACAGGCTTGGCGTCAGCCTGGGCATTCACAGTTTCAGGCGGCGACGGCGGCGGCGGCGCGCGCCAGCCAATCCGGCTCGGCGACCGGCTCGCCCGGCGTGCGGGCCATCACGCGGGTATCGTCCTGCCGATCCAGTGACGGATCACGCAGGATGTAGCCGCAACCCCACACCGTATCGATCAGCGTCGGGACGCCGGCGACCCCCAGCTTCTTGCGCAGCCGGCAGATGATCACGTCGATCGTCTTCATCTCCGGTTCGTCCATGCCGCAGTAGAGATGCGTCAGGAAGGCGCCCTTGTTGAGGATCACGCCCTGCTTGAGGAACAGCAGCTCAAGAACGGCATATTCACGCCGCGACAGGTGCAGGGATTGGCCGTGCACGCGCACATCGCGGCGATCCAGCAGCAACTCGACCGGTCCGAGCGTCAGTGTTGAGTTCGTGTGACCTTGGCTGCGGCGGACGACGGCACGGATCCGGGCCAGGACCTCTTCGGCATCGCACGGCGTGATCAGGAAATCGTCCGCGCCCTGGTCCAGCGCCTTCACCTTGGCCTGCACGGTCGCGCTGTCGGACATGATCACGACCGGAGTCTTCAGTGCCGCAGCGCGCATCATCCGCACAACTTCGTAGGCCGGAACATCCGGCAGATGCAGGTCCATCAGCACCAGGTCATAGTCATAGAGCCGCAGGAATTCGAGCGCCTCGCGCCCAGAGGCGGCCTGCTCGCTTCTGATGCCGTGTGTCTGGAGGAACTGTTGATTGCCACCACGGCAGAAGATCGCATTACCTACGCGCAGAACGAGCATTGGATTTATTCCTTCGGGTCCGTTGGCTGGAATTTCGTTGAAACCAATGCGCTGGTAAATTCCGCCACAAGACCAGTCCGTCGGGATTAGCCGTCTAATCCCTTTGGCCTAGGCAACCAGACGGATCGGAAAACAGAGCAATTCATGGCTTGATGCTGCCCAATGACGCTGAACCGCGAACCCATTGACGTACGTGTGCGCCTCAGCGTGAGAGAGGTGCTGTTGTACGCCCTGCTGCCGACGGCGATCACCTTGGGCGAGAGTCTGAAGGTGCTGCCTGGCGTGCTGGCTGGCGGCCTGATCAATCCCGACAGCTACATGCGGCTTGTGCGGTTGCAGGAGGGTCTGCGTCACGATGACATTGCCTATGTTGTCGCGCGCGATGGCTCCGGCGGGGGCACTTTGCTGCACTGGTCGCACCTGATCGACACGCTGCTGTTGCTGCTGGCCGCTCCATTTCGCTTGGTCATGGACACGCACGGCGCGCTGCATGCCGCCGCTGTGGTGTTCGGGCCACTGTGCATGGGCGCTCTTGGTATTGCGCTCGCCTGGGCGGTCGCGCCACTCACCGAACGACGCTGGCTTTGGCTGACGCCGGTTGCCGCGTCATTATCCGCAGCGATCGCGTCATATGGGCTGGCGGGCGTGGTGCATCATCACGTGCTGCTGCTGGTGGTCGCGGTGATGGTCTGTGGATACGCGTTGCGCGGTGCGCTGGGGCTGGCACGTGGCGGCGACGGATTGGCGATGGGCGTATGGGCCGCGATCGGCATCTGGCTGTCGCCGGAATCGATGCCGTTCACGCTGATCGGCTTCGGCGGATTATGGCTGGCGTGGCTGCTCACGCCACGTTCGGGCCTGGCGCCCATGATTGCGGAGACGGCGGCCGCTTTCGCGATCGTGGTGATCGTCGCCTTTGTCGCGGATCCGCCCTACGCGGGCTATGGCTCGGTCGAGATCGACCGAGTTTCTATCGTGTACGTCGGGCTGGCGATCGCGATCGTCTGCATCGGCTGCACTGCGATGTTGTTCGAACGCGCTGGACGGACGCGCGTGCTAGCTGGCATAGCCGTTCCGGTACTGTGCATCGCTGCATGGCTTGCCTGCTTCCCAGCCGTGGTGCGCGGACCGGACGGCCTGATGTCCGCCCATGACACGCATGCCATGCTGGACAACATCGTTGAGATGATGCCAGTCCAGGGCGTTGTTGAAGCTGCGGAGTACCTGCTGACCGGCACACTTGCCGCGATTTCGCTCGCGTGGCTTGCAGTGGCGCGGCGATCGCCATTGCTTGGATATGCCGCAGTGTGCGCCTGCGTTCTTGTGGTGCTCGGTGCGATGCATGTGCGGTTCTCGGCTTATTCGGCGGCCCTCGGCGCGGCGATGCTGCCGATATTGATCGCGCGGTGCAGCGCGTATCTGTCCGATTGGTCGGACGCCACTCAGGCGATGGTCCGCGTCAGCCTCATGGCTGTATTTCTGCTACTGCCATGCGGTCTTTCACTCTCGTCGGCACGAGCCTCGACCGGCGGCGCCGCGCCGAGTTGTTCGCTGGATGATGCCGCTGCCTTGCTGGCCGATCATGCCGGGCAAACCGTGCTGACAAATCCGAACTACTCGCCGGAACTGCTGTATCGTACGCACGTTCTGACCGTCGGTTCGCTGTACCATCGCAACGTTGCGGCATTCATGCGGTTGCGCGCCGCCTGGCGCAGCGCACCGTCCGACATCGTCCCCGCGGCTGTAAGTGCCACGGGCGCTTCGCTCGTCCTGTTCTGTCCCTCGCCGGCTCGATCCACACTGGTAACCGATCTGCCCAGGAATACGCTGCTGGATCGGCTCAACCAAGGCCACGTCCCACCCTGGCTGCACAAGCTCAGCGAAGATCGACGCTCCGGCAATGTGCTTTATGAGGTTATGCCATGACCATACAAAACGTGTTGACTCGGCTGCGCAACCGGCGCGGGTCCGTTACGATACTCGCCGCAACCTTGTTCCCTGTGATGATCGGGATGGCCGGGCTGGCGACCTCGTATGGGGACGCGTTGCTGACCAAGCTGAAGGCACAGCGCATCGCGGATGCCGCCGCCTATGCGGGCGCGATTGCCTACAATTCGTTGAGCACATCCACGGCGATCACCGACGCGGCGAACCGCGCCGCGACGGTGAACGGCATTTCCACCGGCGCCATGGCGGCCTCGCTGGTCACCTCGCCGTCGGGCGACGGAAATTCCGCGATCGAGGCGACCGTGACGCTGACTGTGGATGTTGGTTTGACTAAACTGGTCAGTGCCACGTCCTCCGTAACGGTGACGGCAAATTCTTATGTCGAGTTGAAGGGTCTGGCCAATGGCATTCCCTGCATCATCGCGCTGAGCAGCGGGGGCACGGGCGTGACCTTGAGCGGCGCGGGCGCCATCACCGCGAATGCCTGCGCAGTGTCCTCGGATTCAGCGACTGCCCCGGCGGTTACCGTACCCAATGGCACCACGATCACCACACCGGTGGTCAGCACTCCGGCTGCCCTGACCACGACCCAGAAGACGAATATCAAGCCGCCCTCGGGCACGTCGGCGGTCAGCTACCTGGTCAAGTCGGTAACCGATCCGCTGGCAACCAAGAGCGCGGTGACCACGGCCGCCAGCCACCTGAGCGCAGTTGGACTATTGGGGAACCCAACATTCAGCGCGCCGACCACTGGAGCGTCGATTGCGTTCGATGGGACCCCAACCGGGAAAACCTACCCGTCTGGCTGCAGCGGAACTCCGAACAGTGGCAGCTATACCAGCACTTATACCGTGACATGCACCGGTGCCGGACCGTTCAATTTCAAGAACATCACGCTAGGCGGCGGTATATCCGTCACTTTCAACGACACTACCACTGCCACCTGGAACTTTAGCGGCTATGTCCAAAATAGTGGCGCGTCGCTGACCTTCAACGGCGCAGGCGCGTACAGCATCGCGAATGGGCTTTATACCGGCGGCGGGAGCACGACGGCATTCAATGGATCGGGAACCTACAATATCGGTGAATATAATGGGTCGTGCGGTGACGGCCGCTATTACAGCATCTGCCACACGGGCAGCACCCTGACCTTTGCGGGCCCCAGCACCTTCGTGCTCACCAACGGCCTATACGACAGTGGCGGCGAGACGATGACTCTGGGCTCTGGTTCGACCAACAACAGCTATCAGCTTGGAGCGAGCGCGGCCAGTTATCTAGGGTCAAGCACGGGCGGCTATGCCATCAATATGGGTGGTGGCAGCACCGTCACGCTGAACGATGCGAGTGGCAGCGGCGATCAGTTCCAGGCGATTGGGAGCATCGGTAACGGTGGGGGCAGTTGCCTGGCTTTGCCAGCAACGAGCGCGCACGACATCAATGGCAGCATATCCCTGGGCGGCGGGGCGACGCTCGGAACGGGGGTATATACGATCTACGGTTACCTTTCGCTCGGCGCGGGCGGAGGTGGCGCGGTTAGCTGTGGTGGCACCTCGGTTGGTTTGAAGGGCAACGGTGTAACCCTCGTGATCGGCGCGAACTCAACGGTGAGCTGCGGCGGCACGTCGGTCGGTCTCTGCATCACCGGCGGGTACAGCAACGTGACCCTGACCGCGCCAACCTCTGGCAGCACCACAAATATTGCGGTGATGGGGCCGACCAGTTCCAGCAATACCGCTGGCGCTATTCTGACGGCCGGCGCCAGTGGCGCGAGCATATCGGGGGCGTTCTATTTCCCCTACGGCGCATTCACGATGGGGGGCGGAGCAAGTGTCGGCGGAGGTGGCTGTTTCGAGGTGATCGCGGAGCAGGTGACGCTTACCGCCGGCACTGCGGTGGCATCGACCTGTTCTGGCCTCACTGGTTCCACCCTGCTGCCCTACAGTCTGGTCCTGGTGCAATGATCGCTGCACTGCTGCGTACGCGCCGCAGTGTGGCGGCGTTGGAATTCGGCCTGCTGGCGCCGACGTTTGTGATGGCGTTTGCCGGCGTCGTCGATATCGGCTTCGTGCTCTATCGATGGAGCGAGCTCGAGCAGTCGCTGGCGCTGGGGACCAACTACGCCCTCATGAACAAGACGAACGTCAACGCATCAAACGGTCAGGCCCTCGCCGATAGCATCGCCACAATGGTAGCGACCAGTAATCCAGACATGAACGGGAACGCCACCATCGTTGTGAACAATGGGCCGACCGCAACGGTCACCAGCGGCGGCACACCGTCCAACAGTGGCACGGCGACGAATGCCAACAGCTATTACTGCCTGACGGGCTCACCGGGGAGTTGGTCGTGGGGCACCGCCTATACTACGAACACACATGCCTGCACGGACGGCAGCCAAGCTGGCCAGTTCGTCACAATCACCATGAGCTACACTTACACCCCATTCTTCAATTATGGCTTTATCAACGGCGCGATGAGTGACGGCGCGGCGATCCAGGCAAACTGATGAATTGTGTATTCAAGGAGCTATATCGCGCGAGACGTGCGGTGGCGGCGCTGGAATTCGCACTGCTCGCGGTGCCTATGATGCTCATCGTGTTCGGTACAATCGAATTCGGCCGGGTGCTATGGACGCGAGAGGCATTGCAAATGACCGCGGTCGAAGGCGCCCGGTGCATGGGGATCCTGTCCAGCTCGTGTGCCTCAGCCGGGGGATACAGTTTTACCAATACCACCAGTTATATACAGTCGGTGGCGACCGCTTGGGGCATAACTTTGAGCAGCAACAACCTCACGCTTACGCGGGATTTAACAATGCTGCATGCGCGCCGGCCGGTGGCTCGCCGAACATCTCGGAGGTGACGATCAACTATACATTCCAGACGATGGTGCCGGGGCTGCTGACCATGCTGTCCAGCCAGGCGCTATCGGGCCACGCCTGCTTTCCCAATAATTCTTGAAACAGGGCTGAACGGCCACCAGGCCGCATTCAGGCACACCGGAATCGATGGGTCGATACCAACGGCCCAATGTGCTGACTTATCGCCACCTTTTTCCGTCATGGCAGGGCCTGACCCTGTCATCTGCATCCATCGGCACGGCCGTGCCGTTGGCGGCTGATGGCCGGCTCAACGCCACGGCTGTCCGGTTTGAATTTGCCGTCCTAGGGCCGACCAACGAGACCGAACGGGATCGCCAGGAGCCCTGTCGCCGCTGCCGTTCCGCCATTCGATCGTCCAGACGGATCACACAATTCAACACCGAGAGCGCGAAGCAACGCGAAGTTCGCCAGGAAGATTTCCATTCCGGCCCTGCGGGCCACCACGCGACGCGTCCAAGCTATCCTTCGCGAGCTTCGCGCCCCTTCGCGCTCTCTGCGTCGAATTCTTTCCACACACACACGACCATCGACCGGCCCTGCTCTGAACATGACAATAAAACCGGACAGTCATGGCTCAAGGCCGGCCATGACGATAGGGGAACGGTCAGCACAATGGACCACTGGTATGAGCTGCAAGCGCAACCCATCAGCGTGCAAATCACATTGAACGAACTCTAGGCCGCCAGCATCTCCGGTGTGCGCTCGACCACGGAGAGCGCGACACCGCCGCGGGCCTTGGCCAACGCCTCGATCCGGCTATGCGCGCCAAGCACCCGATAGATCGCCGCCAAGTGCACCTTCACCGTCCCAATCGCCAGTCCCATTCGCCGTGCGATTGTCTTGGTTGAGCAACCTTCGGCCAGAACTGGAATACCTCGATCTGCCGGTCGGTGAGATGCGCCAACAACGGGCTGATCTGTGGTTCGACTGGATGCCGGCGGCGGGGAACTGGCCAGCGCGGCCGGGGCAAAGACGCCACCGTGCAGCACGATCTCCATCGCGCGCAGAAGCTGGCTCATCGAGGTGGACTTCAGCACGTAGCCGTTTGCGCCCGCGTCAGGCATTCCAGGATCGCCGTGCGATCGTCGCGTCGGACAGCACCACGATCCTCTGTTGGGGAAATTCCTGCCGTAGCCGCTGCAGGCTGGCGATGCCGCCCAACTGGATATCGAACAGCAGCAGATCGACCGCTTCCGCGTGCAAATAGGCAAACAGCTCTTCCAGCGTGCCTGCCTCGGCGCAGGACCAGTCCGGGCCGATGCTCCTTCAACAAGCCACGCAAGCCATGGCGGAACAAAGTGGCACGGTCCGCAATCAGCGCCGTGATTTCAGCAAGTTCATCCGTCATGACTCGGCCTTCCCGAACTTGTGCCTTGTCTGTTCCATGATCGGGACATCTTTGACACACGAGGGCGAATCTAGGCGGGCCGAAAGCTAACGTAAGCAAATCACGTCAACTTTCTTTCAGCCGGCTCAGCCGACGAGGTGGCAGGCGACTTTATGGCCACTTGCCGGTTCTGTCACACGTGGTTCCTGCTCGCGGCACACGGGTATCACATGCGGGCAGCGCGTATGGAAGCGGCAGCCGGTTGGAGGGTGCAGAGCGCTGGGTATGTCGCCCGTCAGCCGCTGGCGCCGCCCGCGGCTGCGGCCGGCGGGATGGGTGGCCGGAACCGCGGAGATCAGCGCCTGGGTGTAGGGATGCAGCGGGTTGGAATACAGCCGGTGCTTGTCCGCCACCTCGACGATCTTGCCCAGGTACATCACGGCGACACGGTTCGAGATGTGCTTCACCACGCCGAGGTCGTGCGCGATGAACAGGTAGGTCAGCCCGAGTTCGCCCTGAAGGTCCTGTAGCAGATTCACGATTTGTGCCTGGACGGAAACGTCCAGTGCGGAGACCGGCTCGTCGCAGACGACGAACTTCGGCCGCAGCACCAGGGCCCGGGCAATGCCGACACGCTGGCGCTGGCCGCCGGAGAATTCGTGTGGGAAGCGCTCCCGCGCGCGAGCGGGCAGGCCGACCAGATCCAGCATGGCTCCGACAGCCTGCCGCGTGTGGTGAACGCCGTGAATGTGGAGCGACTCAGCGATGATGTCCTCGACTGACATGCGCGGGTTGAGCGCGCCGTACGGGTCCTGGAAAATGATCTGCATGGCGCGACGCTTCTCGCGCAGTTCACCGGGGGTGAGCAGCGTGATGTCGGCGCCATCGAAGATGATGTTGCCGGAGGTGGGCGGGATCAGCCGGATGAGCAGGCGGCCGAGGGTGGACTTGCCGCAACCGGACTCTCCGACAAGGCCCAGTGTCTCGCCGGCCTGCACGCGCAGCGCCACGTCGTCCACGGCTCGCAGCGGCATGCTGCGGCGGCGTAACAGGCCGCCCACCTGGACCGGGAAGTGCTTGACCAGGCCGGCTGCTTCGACCAGTGGCGTCAAGTGTACGTCCGGGCGCCAGCCCGGCCTTCCAGCGTCATGGCGGGGCCTGCCCCGGCCATCATTGCAGCTCCGCGATACGGATACAGGCGGCGGTGTGTCCGGGATCGAATGGCTCCAGCGGCGGCAATGCACGGGTGCAGGCAGGTTCGGCGTAGCGGCAACGCGGCGAAAAGCGGCAACCAGCCGGACGGCGCGCCGGGTCCGGCAGTGTCCCATTGATCGCCACCAAACGCTCCTCGTCCTGGTCGAGAGATGGCACGCATTCCAACAGCCCGCGCGTATAGGGGTGCAACGGACGATCGAATAGCCGCGCAACTGGCGCTTCTTCGACAATGCGGCCAGCGTACATCACCAGGACGCGGTCAGCGGTTTCGGCGACTACACCCATGTTGTGGGTGATGATTATGATGGCCATGCCAAATTCGTCGCGCAGGTCCATCATCAGGTCGAGGATCTGCGCCTGGATCGTGACATCCAACGCGGTAGTTGGTTCATCGGCGATCAGTAGCCGGGGGCGGCAGGCTAGCGCGATCGCCAGCATCACACGCTGGCGCTGGCCGCCCGAAAGCTGGTGCGGATAGTCGGTCATGCGGCGTGCGGCGGAGGGGATGCCAACTTTCTCCAGCATCTCCAATGCACGAGCATAGAGTGCGCGCTGCGACAGGCGCTCGTGCGCTCGGATTGTCTCCATGACCTGATCGCCGATGGTGAAGACCGGGTTGAGCGAGGTCATCGGCTCCTGGAAGACCATGGCGATGCCGGGGCCGCGAATGCGCTGCAGCCGGGTATCGGAAAGTTTTATCAGGTCCTCGCCGGCGTAAAGAATGCTGCCCGCGGCGACGCGCGCCGGAGGTTGGGGAAGCAGGCCCATGATGGTCAGGGCGGTGACGCTTTTGCCGGAGCCTGACTTGCCGACGATGCCAAGGATTTCGCCTTCGTCGACGGAAAAGGATACGTCCTCGATGGCGGTGATTTCGCCGCGCGCGGTGGCGAAGGCGGTGGTCAGGTTGTTGACGGAAAGAAGGGGCATCACAGGGACGAAGGTGGCAGCGATAATGCCTTCCCCCTACCCTTGCGGGAGGGGGTCAGGGGGAGGGGGCTGCTCAGTGCCCCTGGCCCCCTCCCCCTGACCCCCTCCCGCAAGGGGAAGGGGAAGATATGCACGCCGCCCACTCTCACTGCTGCACCCTCAGCCGCGGATCCAGGACATCGCGCAAGCCATCCCCCAACAAATTCAGCCCCAGCACCGTGATCATCAGCGCCGCGCCAGGGATGGCGATAATCCACGGTGCGTCGATCATGTACTGCCGCCCCTCCGCCATGATGTTTCCCCAGGTTGGTGTTGGCGGCACAGCACCCACGCCCAGAAATGACAGCGTTGCCTCGGTCAGCACCGCGTAGGCGAACAGGAAGCTCAACTGCACGATCAACGGGGCCATCGCATTCGGCAGAATGTGCTTGCGCAAAATCCGCCAGTGTCCCGCACCCGCCGCCACCGCCGCCTGCACATACTCCATCTCGCGCAGCACTATCACCGACGACCGCACGATACGAGCCGTGCGCGGCGTGTATACAATGCCCAGCGCGATGATCACGTCGTTCACAGATGGTCCAAGCACCGACGTGACGCCGATCGCCAGCAGCACCGCGGGAAACGCCATGAGCGCGTCGTTGATCCGCATCAGCACGTTGTCGAGCGGGCGGAAATAGCCGGCCACAGCGCCGATGATCGTGCCGAACACCGCGTTGATTGCCACCACCGATGCGCCGATGATCAGCGACAATTGCGCGCCCCAGATCACTCTTGACCACAGGCTGCGGCCGAAATTGTCCGTGCCGAACAGATGCTCTGCCGAGGGCGGCAGGAAACGGTACCGCATTGCCAGCTTGTTCGGATCGACCGGAGCGATCCACGGCGCCAGCAGGGCAACCAGCACGAACACCGCGAACACCGCAAATCCGGTGACGAACAGTTTGTGATGAACGAGGCGGCGCGCTGCGGTCCAGGCCGGGTGGTGGTGACGCACCGGGACCTCGTCGTCCATGAGGATGGTGGCATCAAGCGCCATCGTATCGCACCCGCGGATCGAGCAGCGCGTAGCAGACATCGACGCCGATATTCACCAGCACCAGCAGTGCCGTCGTGATGAATAGTCCACCCTGGACCATCGGATAGTCTCGATTCAGCACCGCCTGGGTCAGCAACTGGCCGATGCCAGGGATCGAGAACAGCGTCTCGGTCACCACCGAACCCGATATCAGCAGGCTGACGATGATGCCGATGACAGTCGTGATCGGTATCAACGCGTTGGCCAGCGCGTGCTTCATCACCACAACGCGCTTTGGCAACCCTTTGGCGCGTGCGGTACGGATATAGTCCTGGCGCAGCACCTCCAACATGGTCGAGCGCGTGATGCGCGCCAGCAAGCCCGCCAGCAGCAATGCCAAGGAGATCGCCGGCATCGTGGAGGTTTCCAGCCAGCCCAGCGGATTGTCGGTGAACGCGACATAGCCTCCGGTTGGCAGCCAACCCAGATCCACCGCGAAGAAGATGATCATCAGCAGACCGAGATAGAAATTCGGCAGCGAGATGCCGATCATCGCGAACACCATTGCTGCCTGGTCGATCCATGTGTTCTGGCGCAGCGCCGCGATGATGCCGCTGACCAGTCCGAGCACCAACGTGATCACCAGCGCATAAGCCGACAGCGCCAGCGTCACCGGCAACCGCAGCATCGTCGCATAGACCACCGGTTGGCCCAGCAGCAGCGAACGGCCGAGATCGCCGTGCAGCAGCCCGAGATACCATCGCCAAAGCTGCGTCAGCAGTGGCTGGTCCAGGCCGAGATCATGCCGGATACTGGCAATCTGCTCCGGCGTCGCACTCAGCCCGGCGATCGCCGCGGCCGGATCGCCGGGGATCATGTGGATCATGCCGAAGGTGATCAGGCTAACGATCAGCAGTATCGGCAGCGCGCTGCCCAGACGCCGCAGGATGACTCCAATCATCCGTCAGTGCGTGAACCACACGTTGAACATGCGCGGAATACGGAATGGCACGAAGCCATCGACGTTTGACCGCACGCCCTGCACCTTGGTGAATGACCCAAAGGGCAGCGAGTAAGCCTGCTCGAGCACGTATTTCTGCATGTCGGCAAACGCTTGCTGACGGCCTTCCGGTGTGGGCAGGTTGTTCATGTCCTGCCACAGCTTCAGTACCTCGGGATCGTCTCTCTCGCCCTTCGGACGATAGGTCGCATTCGGCTCGACAAAGAAATTCATCGTGGAGAGCGCCCCCAGCGCGGGCTGCGTACCCCAGCCGGTGTAGAAATAGTTCCAGCCAGTGTCGCCCTTCAGCGCCATCTGCACGCTGGTCGGCCAATCCACCACCTTGAGCTGAGCATTGATGCCAACGGCCTGAAGCTGCTGCTGCATCACCAGCGCCGAATTGTACATCGGCGCATAGTCCTTGTCGGTCAGCAGCACGACCGGTTCGCCCTTGTAGCCCGACTCAGCCAAGTACTTTTTCGCGAGTGTCGGGTTCTTGATGTTGTAGGTGTCCTTGCCGGCGTCGGTGTAGTCGGACTGGTTCGGATACTGGAAGCCGATGTTCAATGTGTAGTTGCCGTCAGACGCGGCATCCATGATCTCGTCCATGTCCAGTGCCGCCTGCACCGCCTTACGGAAGTTCAGATTGTCGGTTGGCGGCACTGAGGTATTCGGATAGGCAATCTGAATCCACCAGTTCTTCAGTGGCAAAATCGTGATGTTCTTGTCACCCTTCAGCTCGGGCAGCGACTTGGCGGGAATGTCCTCCACGCCCTGCAACTCGCCGGTCTTCAACCCCGCCACGCGCGCGCCCGGCTCCGTAACGATGCGGAACGTCACCGTGTCGAAGCATGCCTGCTTGTAGCCACCGAACCCGGTGCGCTGCTCAAACTGCGTGTTCGGTGTGTAGCCCTCGAACCGCTTGATCTTCACGTAGCTGCCTGGCACGGACTGAACCAATTGGAAGGGGCCAGTTCCGATCGTCTTCAATTGCTGCGGTGGATCATCCTTGTCCTCTGCCGGAATGATCACGATCGGCACGCTGAACGAGCTGAGCGCGATCAGGAATGTCGGCTGTGGCTTCTTCATGTGGATGACGAACGTGTCTGCGTCAGGGGCGTCCCATCTATCGACGTTCGCCAGCATGCTGCGCTCGAGTTCCACCTTCGCGTAACGGTCGAACGAAGCAACGACGTCGGCGGAAGTCATCGGCTTGCCGTTGTGAAAATGCACGCCCTGACGCAACTTGAACGTGTAGGTCAGTTGGTCGGGTGACTCGGTCACTGACGCGGCCAGATCATTGATCGGATTGAAATTCTCGTCACGCGTCATCAGCGCCTCGAACATGTTCATGGCGATGTTGCGCGTAGAGATCGTTGCGGAAGTCATCTGGTCCAGGGAGTTGATGTTGGCTTCCTGGCCGAAGGTGAAGTCGCCCCCGACATGGGGGCATTTGAAGGGTGCCGCGGCGGCGGGCAGGGCGGCGATCATGGCTGCGGTGGTGAAAGTTGCGAGAACAGTACTGCAACTCATTCAAGGTCCCCCGATGACCGCCCTAGGCCGCGATCTGAGTGCCACTTGGGGGCACCGTGACGAGACGGCCGGGGGGCGTCAAGGGCGGCGGTCGGGCAGACAAAACGGACCGGAATCGACAAGTTCCGCGTGCCGCTCAACCAATCCTATGATTGGCACGGAACCGTAGGATGAGGTTGAGCGCGAAGGGGCCGATCAACTCCCGATCCCACGCCGAATGCGTCCTACCCTTTCACCCCGCCCATCGTCAGGCCGGCTGCCATATAACGGCGGAACCCGTAGTACAGGATGATCGGCGGCAGCGCATAAATGATCGCGGTGGCCATCATGTAGTTCCACGGCAACTCATCGCTGTTGAGGAACTGCGCCAACGCAACCGCCACGGTCATGCTCTGCGGTGTGGACAGCATCAGGAAGTTGTACAGATACTCGTTCCACGCCAGCAGCAAGGCATAGGTGCCGACGGCCACCAGCGCCGGGGCCATCAGCGGCAGGTAGATCTTGAAATAGATCTGCAGCGGATTGGCACCGTCGATGCGGGCTGACTCGTCCAGCTCCATCGGGATCGACTTGCTGTATTGCGAGAAGATGAAGATCGCATACGGCGTCGCGAATGTGCTCAACGCCAGGATCACCGACGAGAGCTGGTTCGACAGTCCATAAATCTGCATGATCCGGTAGAATGGAATCGCCAGGAAGGACGCCGGAATTACATAGGTCATCAGCGCGGCGTTGGTCAGCATCCAGCCGTTGCGCAGCCGCATGCGTCCGACCGTGAAGCTGGCCAACGAGCCGATCAGCAGGGTCAGGAACATCACCGACAAGCCGACGATAAAGCTGTTGCCGAACTGGTGCCAGAAATGCTCCAGGTACCAGAAGCTCTGGGTGAACACGACGACGAAGCTTTGCAGCGACGGATGCTCCGGCCAGAGATTCCCAGCGAAGATGTCGTCATGGCTGTCGAGCGCGATCTCGAACATGTTGTAGAGTGGGGCGACCGTCCAGACGAGGAGCAGGAAGCCGAGTGCCAGGCACAGGATTTCCACTCCCCAACGTTGCAGCCGGTAGAACAGCGGTGACGCTATCCTCCTTTGGGGGTGGCCGACGGTCGTTACACTCATAGCTGACCCTCCGCTGGCCGCAACTTCCGCATCAGGATAAAGACCAGCGGAATTAGGACTGGCAACGCGGACATGACGCACGCCACGCCCAGTTTCGGCAGTGCCACAGTGAAGGCATAGCGAATACCAAGTGTGGCGAGCACTTCGGTGGACATCGCTGGTCCTCCACCGGAGACGAAGTAAGTCGCGTTGAAGTCGCCAAGGGCGAACACCGTGTCGAGCAGGATGCACACCAGATACAGGTTGGCCATCAGGGGATAGGTCACGTGCAGGAAGCGCCGCATGCCGGTGGCACCGTCGACCGCTGCCGCCTCATAGAGTTCCTGCGGTATTGCCATCCGCCCAGCCAGCAGGATCACCGTCCAGAACGGCATGTTCTTCCAGATATAGGCGCCGATGTTGCAGGCGAGGCCCATCCAGTGATCGTTCAGGTAGATCGGACCGTCGATACCGAATATGTAGTAGAGCAGGTTGTTGAGCATGCCCCACTGGCCGTCCACGAACCAGTGGATCGACATATAGGCGGGGAGCGCGGGGGTTGCCCAAGGCAGGATGTAGAGTACCAGCAGCGCCTTGATCCACCAGCGCTTGCGCATGAAGAAGCCTGACAGAAGGAACGCCAGGAACATCTTCAAGTTCACGCCGATACCAACGTAGATCACCGTGTTGAGCACAGTCGTCAGGTATCGGGGATCCGAGAACAAGTCGGCGTAGAGCGATGGCTCGTGGCCGAGCCAAAGCCCATACGCGATCGGGTAGAGAACGAACGCGATGAACATGGCGATGTACGGCAGGGCGAAGGCTATCGCCCAGACATATTCGGACCCTATCAGTCCGCCATGCCAGGCACGGCGCGCCGGGCGTACGCTTAAGGCTCGTCCGGCGGTCAGTGTCTGCTGTGTGACGCTCATGTTCGCCTCGTCAGATTACGTCATGGCCTTCTTACATCGTGACCTTCGCGAATATTTCGCCGCAGCGCTTGAACGCCTTGTCAACGGCGTCCGCTACCTTCATGCCGTTCTTGATGACGTCGGCATGAGCTTGGCCCCAGAGCTGCTCGGCATTGGCCTGGCCCCAGGCCGGCGTGTACCCCTCCCAGACCGGCAGGGTCGGGTTCAGCACGCCTTCCTCGAGGTATGGCTTCAGGCAAGGCTCGCCGCTGTTCAGCCACCACGGGTCGGTCTTCACAATCGAATGGATGGTCGGGAACCAGCGACCCAACCCACCCTTCAGGTTATCGTTCATGGTCTTGGGCTGCATGAAGTACTTCATGAAGTCCTTGGCCACCTCGACGCCCTTGGCCCCCTTGGGGATGAAGCCGCCGCCCGCGTTGATCTGCGTCTTCATCTGCGTGCCGTCGTTCTTGAGCTTCGGCGCCAGCGTGTACATGTCGTGATAGAAGGCCTGCTTGTCGCTGATCATCGCCAGCTCGGTCGACAGCGTGCCGTCGAAGTCCATCACGAACAGCTTCTCGTGGAAGCCGTTGTTGTCGTCGGCGTCGTTCCAGCTCAACGCCTCCGGCGGCACCACGCCCTGCTTGTAGAGCCCGGTCATCACCTCGACCGACTTGATCGCCGCCTCGCGGATCTTCGGATCGTCGGTATGCAGCTTCCCATCGGGGGTGACGAGGCCTTCGCCGCCATTGGCGATCAGGAAGTGAACGAACAGGTTGTTGCCGTCGTTCGGGCCGACCGTGGTGATCTGCAGACCGCAGGTGTAGACCTTCCGCATGCCCTGGGCGCGCAGCGGTGCCTGCATGGCCGCGAAGAACTTCCAGTGATCGTCCCACTTATCCGGAATTTCCGAGAGTTTGTGGCCGGCCTTCTCAACGAGATCACCCCAGATGTGGAAAGGGGTCGCACCCTGCTTGATCGGGCATAGGTAGTAGCTGCGCTTCTTGGTCGCCTTGTTATAGAAAGTGGCGCCCAATTTGGCGGTATCCGATAGCTGCGACTCATACGGCGCCACGACGTCGCTGACGTCTATGATTTTGTCGTCCCACGCATTCTGCGGGATGATCGATGACGGCGCATCCGCAAAGATCAGATCCGGAACGTCGCCGCTGGTCAGCGCCGAGATCGTCTTCTGGTTCATCGCCATGAACGGCATGATGCTGTAATCCAGCTTGTTGCCGCTGGCCTTCATGTAGTCCTGGCAGGTCTTGTTCATTGCGTCGTCTTCTTGTTTGACGAAGCCCTGATTGATCCAGCAAACCGCTGTCTTAGCTTGGGCGTTGGCAATATATGGGCGCGCCAGCGTCCCTGCGGCCGCCAAGCCCAATGTCCCCCCAATTACCGAACGCCGGCTCATGTTGACCAAGGCCGTTTCTCCTTCCCTGTGACGCCGTTCACACGGCTTACGTTATAATGGTGGTAGGCTAGTGTCGACCAGATTAAGGCCGGTTTGCGCCGGGGTCAAATCCCGAATCGCGCGCTTGGCGTACGCCCAAAGGGGGGGACGACCCTGCCCTGCTCGCCGCGATCCAGGGCTGGAAGTGTCCGCTGGCGCACCCTGCTTTCCCTTGCTCCGCCAGATTTCCGCCCCCACACTGCGGCGATGACCAGCGAGTCGCTTGATTGCATGAAGTGCCCGGCATTCTGCTGCCGCGCGGCGGGTTACGTGGAGGTCAGCCGCAACGACATCCGGCGCCTGGCCAAGTTCCTGGAGCTCACAGTGCGGGAGTTCGAGGAGCGCCATATCGTTGAGCGTACCCGGAAAGGCAGCAAGCGGATCAAGAGTGGCTTTGCGACCTGTCAGTTCCTCGGCGAGAACCGCCGTTGCACGGTCTATGAGGCGCGGCCGAAGGATTGTCGTGGTTATGTCTGCTGGAATCAGGAGGACACCACGGTGTTTGACTTCGCTCGCTTCTATCAGCTTTCAATTGCGGAAATCCGCCAGCAGGACATCGATGCCGGCGCCAAGCCCAAATAGGAGGAACCCATGAGCGATCCTGAGATCCTCGCCATACGCGAGATCATCGCGAAGCGCGTGCGTTCGGACGATATCGGCCAACGCCGGCGCGACATCGATGCCAGGGGCCTGCAATGCAAACTGGCAGCCGACGTGAAGGTGGAGCCAGTCAACGCCAACGGCGTCAAGGCCGAGTGGTCGGGCACACCAGACGCCGACACCTCGAAGGTTGTGCTGTTCCTGCACGGCGGCGGCTATGTGATCGGATCGCTCGACAGTCATCGCCACCTTGTCGCGGAGATTGGCCGCGCGGCGCGCGCCCGCACGCTGGCGATCGACTATCGGCTGGCGCCGGAGCATCCCTTCCCCGCCGCAGTCGATGACACTATGGCGGCGTACCGCTTCCTGCTGGCGAACGGCGTCCAGCCATCGGCCATCACCATCGCCGGCGATTCGGCTGGCGGTGGCCTCGTCGTCGCGGCGATGATCGCGATCCGTGATGCAGGTCTGCCGCAACCGGCATGTGGGTGGCCGATCTCTCCGTGGATCGATATGGAAGCGATTGGCGAAAGCATGACAAGCAAGGCCGCCACCGATCCTACGGTGCAGAAGGCCGGCATTCGCGATATGGCGAAGCTCTATCTGAACGGCGCGGATCCACGCTCGCCGCTGGCGGCGCCGATCTATGCGGACCTACGCGGACTTGCGCCACTGCTCATTCAGGTGGGTGCGGCAGAGACGTTGCTGGACGACGCGATTCGTCTCGCGCAGGTGGCTGGTGCTGCTGATGTCGCGGTCGATCTGCAGATCTGGCCGGAGATGATCCACGTCTGGCACGTTTATTATCCGGAACTTGCGGCAGGTCGCCGCGCCATCGCGGCAGGCGGTGACTTTGCGCGCGCAATGATGACGCGCGGTACGCGTCCCGGATTCTAAGCCGTCACACTCCAGGTTTTTCGACGTTTCTCGCTTTCTGTGCGAACGCCGCACAGCTACGTTAGTCGGTGCGTCCGTGATTGACAGCGCCAGACCTTTCTGTGCCAACTGTGCAACGCAATCGCATTTTGGCTTGGCTTGCTGCGCCTCCGCTTCGATCGGGTGCCCTCAAGACGTTCCAAAGGGCCGGTTGTCTACCCAGCGTTGCGCGCGGTTGCGCGATGCGATCGACGGAGAGTTTCACAAACGATGGCTATCGGTACAGTCAAGTGGTTCAACACGACCAAGGGCTTCGGCTTTATCATGCCGCAAGAGGGCGGCAAGGACGTGTTCGTCCACATCACGGCAGTGCAGGCGGCTGGTCTTCGCGGCCTGAATGAAGGTCAAAAGGTCAGCTACGAGGTGGCAATGGAGCGCGGCAAAGCCGCGGCGACCAACCTTAAGCTCGTCTGAACACGCTGCGTTGTATTCACCCATCCCCACTAGCGCGGCAGGGGACGCGCAACGGAAGGAGTGACGACAATGGCCGTTGGAACCGTCAAATGGTTCAATGCCACGAAAGGCTATGGCTTTATCGTGCCACAGGACGGTGGCAAGGATGTGTTCGTCCACATCACGGCCGTGCAGGCAGCCGGGCTTAATGGGCTGAACGATGGGCAGAAGGTGAGCTACGACATCGCCATGGAACGCGGCAAGGCTGCTGCCACCAATCTCAAACTCGCCTGATTCGACCTGCATCAAATTGAAGCGGGCCGCTGCCGGGACCTGCCTCCCGACAGCGGCCCGCTTCGGCTTTTGGTGATCCCTCATGTTTTCACTACCGGAACTCGAAGCGGCGCTGGCGCTTGTGCACGAAAGCTTCCCGGGCACGCCGCAATACGCGTGGCCACTGCTGGCGGAACGCTGCGGTGCAGAGGTTTGGGTAAAGCACGAGAATCACACGCCGATCGGCGCCTTCAAGGTGCGGGGCGGCCTGGTCTACGTCGAGCGGCTGCGACGAGAACGGCCACATGTGCGCGGCGTCGTCTCGGCGACGCGCGGCAACCATGGACAGTCGTTGGCTTACGCTGGCCGGCGTTATGGCGTGGCAGTGACGGTCGTCGTGCCGCATGGCAACAGCGTGGAAAAGAACGTAGCGATGAAGGCGTTCGGAGCACGGGTTGTCGAGCATGGCGATGACTTCGAGATGGCGCGCGAGGAAGCGGCGCGGCTTGCCTCATCGGAAGGGCTGGAGTTCGCGCCATCGTTCGCCGCCGATCTGGTAAAGGGTGTGGCGACGTATTCGCTGGAGCTGTTCCGGGCCGCGCCGAAGCTAGACTGTACTATATGTGCCGATCGGACTTGGCTCGGGCATCTGCGGTGCGATCCTAACACGCGATCTGCTACGTCTGGACACTGAGATCATTGGGGTTCAGTCAACGGGCGCGGCACCGTATGCGCGGTCGTTCGCCGAGGGACGAGTGGTCGCGGTCAATCGTGCGGAGACACACGCGGATGGGCTTGCGGTGAGGCAGCCAGATCCAGATGCGTTAGGCATTATCAGAGCGGGCGCCGCACGTATCGTCACGGTGTCGGACGATGAAATCGCCGATGCAATGCGGACTTACTGGGTCGATACGCATAACCTGGTTGAGGGCGCTGGTGCGGCCCCACTTGCCGCGTTATTGCAAGAACGGCCGCGAATGGCGGGAAAGCGGGTCGGCGTTGTGATCAGCGGCGGCAACATCGATCTCGCGCTGTTCCGCAAATGGGTGCTGCGAGAGGCAGACGTCTGACACCTCGCCCACGCAGTGGGAGAGGTGTTGTAGGGGCTATCTAGGCCCGCTCCACGTTCTTCGGTACATCCCGGAACGGCCGATCATTGTCGGTGCGCGGCTCCTTCGGCATGCCCAGCACCCGCTCGGAGATGATGTTGCGCTGGATTTCGTCGGTGCCGCCGGCGATCGACCCCGCCGGCACGCTGACAAGGATCTCCGCGATCAGCCCGTTCATCGGCGCCGTCCTCGCCGGTCAGCATCGCATCCGCCCCGGTGATCAGCGTGTGGACACGTGCCGCGGCGCGCGCGACGTGGCTCGACGATCAGCTTGCCGAGCGAGCCTTCCGGTCCCTGCGGCTTGCCCTGCAACTGCGCGGCCCGAGCCCGCCGCGCCGTCCATTCCGCCGACTCTTCGACATGCGACAGCAGCTTGGCGATCTCCTGCCGCACCACCGGATCGTTGATGCCCCAGTCGCCTTGGCGCGCTCGATCACCAGATCCACCCGCCCGGCCCGCTGCGGATACCATTTGTATGGCTCCATGACCGTGGCGATCTCGGCCCGCTCCTCCTCGTAGATGCGGCCCTTGCGATCGGAGCCATGGCCCCGGCGTGCGGATGCCGTCCGCACCCCGGCGCTCATGCATCAGCGTCGTCGTCGCCACCGCCCAGCCGTCTGCCGACTTCGTTGACCAGGTTCTCCGGCGGCACCTCGGCATCGGTGAAGAACACCTGATTGAAGCTCGCGTGCCCGTTCATCTGCCGCAGCGGCACGCACCTCGACGCCCGGCTGGTGGATGTCCAGGACGAAGTACGACAGGCCCTGGTGCTTCGGCACATCCCAGATCGGTGCGCGCCAGCAGCAGGCCCCAATCGGCGTGATGCGCGCTGGTCGTCCACACCTTCTGGCCGTTGATCACCCAGCGGTTGCCCTTGAACTCGGCCCGCGTCATGGCACCGGCAAGGTCGGAACCGCTGCCCGGTTCGCGAGAACAACTGGCACCAGGTGTCCTCGCCGGTCAGGCTGCGGCGCAGGAATTCGGCGTTTCTGATCGTCAGTGCCATGCACCAACAGCGTCGCCGCGGCGAGCCGGCGTATGCCGGTCTTGGCCACACTGACAGCGCCGATACGCTGTATCTCCTCCTCGGCCACCATTTCGAGCGCCATCGGCAGCTCGCGGCCAAACCATTCCTTGGGCCAGGATGGCACGCCCCAGCCTGAATCGATCAGCTTGTTGCGCCATTCGACCAGGCCCAGCTCCGGGTCGAAATTCACTTCCAGCCAGGCACGGACTTCGGCGCGGACAGAAGCTTCAGTCGGTTCGGCCATGTTCATGCTCCCCAGGCGCACATCATCAGTTCGCGGTGGTAAGCCGGATCACCGAGAAACACCTCGGAGCTCTTCGCCCGCTTGAACCAGAGATGCGTATCATTGTCCCACGTAAAGCCGATCCCACCGTGGATCTGAATGGTATGTATCGCGGTCTGAATATACACATCCGACGCAGTGGCCTTCGCCAGGGAGGCCAACGCCGGCAGTTCAGCGTCGTCTTCCGCGGCAGCCTGCGCCGCGACATAGGCGGCCGACTTCGCCAGCTCGATGTCGACCAGCATATCTGCCTGCTTGTGCTTCATCGACTGGAACGAAGCGATGGCGCGACCGAACTGCACGCGCAAATTGGCATAATCCAAGGCGAACTCCCGCAGCTTCTCTGCGCCGCCGACCATTTCGTTTGCCAGGCACACCGCGGCTTGCATCATCGTTCGTGCGAATGGCGCCTCCCCGGCGCCCTCCTCACCCAACAGCTCAGCGTCAACACCGCGGAACTCCAGGCGTGCCAGCTTGCGTGTCGGATCCATGACTTTCAGCGCACGGCGCGTCAGCCCTGATGCATTGCCAGGAACCGTGAAGAATGAGAGGCCCTTGTCGCCCCTTGCCACTACCACGATAAGATCGGCCGTATGCCCGTCGAGCACAAAGCTCTTCACACCGTCCAGTCGGTACTTGCTGCTTGCGCGGGTCTCGATCCCCTCGGCATCCCAGCGCCCATTCGGCTCGGTGAAAGCCAGCGTTGCGATCGTATCTCCCGATGCGATGGCTGGCAGCAGCTCGCGTTTCTGCGCCTCGGTTCCCGCATTCATGATCGCCGTCGCAGCCAGCACGGTCGAAGCGAAATAAGGTGCGCATAACAGGGCGCGCCCCATTTCCTCCAGCACGATGGCCAGCTCGACAAAGCCAAATCCCTGACCACCATACTCTTCAGGAATATGGACCGCCGTCAGTCCGAGCTGCTGGTTCAGTTCGCGCCAGGTTTCGCGCTGCCACCCGGCCTCGGTCTCCATCAGCTTGCGCACGACGGTCGGCGGCGACTTCTCCTCCAGGAATCGACGCAGGACGGAGCGGAATTCCTCCTGCTCGCTGGTGAAGGTGAACTGCATGCGGTTTCCTCCCGGCGCGGTTACGGCAATTGAAGCCAGGCGGGCGGCTACCGCAAGAGCCGGGAAATGTTTGGGTCGGGAGTTCGTCGCAAATCAGCGCTGCATCGCACCATTCGATCCGTTGGCAGCAGGTTTTAATTGCCCACAGCGTTTGGCCGCCCCCCTGCCGCGATAGCAATTTGGTTCAATCCTGCTTAGACTGGACGTCTACAGTCCCCGGTGCGCGCTGCGCATCGCCGAACGGATAAGTAAGAACGACAGCAGCTCGAGTTGCAAACACGGATAGGGAAGCCGGTTCGATGAGCAGAGCAGCCGATCCGCCGCACCGCTCCCGTCTTTCGCGCCAGCTCCGCTGGGCCGTGGTGGGCGCCGCGATTCCTGTCGCTTCATGTCAACAGACTGGGATCCTGGATCCGCAAGGGCCGATCGCGTCGGCGGAGCGACTTCTGCTGATCAATTCGACGGCGATCATGCTCGTCGTCGTGATTCCGGTGATCGCTGCCACGTTGGCGTTCACCTGGTGGTACCGGTCATCCAACGCCCGCGCTGGACGCGGCACGGACGAGTTTTACGAAGGGCGTATCGAGCTCGTCGTCTGGTCCATCCCGGCACTGACCGTGATCTTGCTTGGCGGCGTCATTTGGATTGGCTCCCATCAGCTCGATCCGCGGGCGCCGATCGCCGGGAAGACCAATGCGCTGCATATTGATGTCGTGGCGCTCGATTGGAAATGGCTGTTCATCTACCCTGATCAGGGCGTTGCCGCGGTCAATCAGCTTGTCATCCCTGCCGGAACTCCGATCGAGTTTCGGCTCACATCGGCGACGGTCATGAATTCGTTTTTCGTGCCGCAGCTTGGCAGCCAGATCTATGCGATGGGCGGCATGATCACGCATCTCAGCCTGCTCGCCGACAAACCAGGCGAGTATCCTGGCTTTTCAGCAAACTTCAGCGGCGACGGCTTTTCCGACATGCGGTTCATCGTAAGGTCGGTGCAGGCGGCAGATTTCAATCCTTGGGTCGAGCAGGTGCGCGGCACCGGATCTGCCCTCGATGAGGCCCACTACAGTGAATTGGCAAAGCCGAGCGAGGCCGTGCCGCCCACAACATATCGCTCGGTCGAACCGAAGTTGTTCGAGCACATCATCGACCAGACGGTGGCGGGACCCGCCCAAAAGGCGGACGGTAGCGCGGCCTCGCACGCGTCGCTGAATCAGGCAGGCGGTTGACATGCTGGGAAAGCTGACCTGGGCGGCAATTCCGTTCAATGAGCCGTTGCCACTGCTGAGTGGAGCGGTCGTTGGCATCGTCATTCTGGTGATTCTCGGTATCGTCACCGTGAAGGGCTGGTGGCCCTATCTGTGGCGCGAGTGGCTGACCAGCGTCGACCATAAGCGCATTGGTGTCATGTACGTAGTGCTCGGGCTGGTCATGTTGCTGCGCGGCTTCAGCGACGCGATCATGATGCGCACACAACAGGCGATCGCCATTGGCAGTGCGCCGGGATATTTGCCTCCGCAGCACTACGACCAGATCTTCTCGGCGCACGGCACCATCATGATCTTCTTCGTCGCGATGACACTTGTCGTCGGACTGATGAACTTTGCCGTGCCGTTGCAGCTTGGTGTGCGCGATGTCGCCTTTCCCGTGCTCAATTCGGTGAGCTTTTGGCTGACCGCAACGGGCGCCCTGCTGATCAACATGTCGCTCGTCATCGGCGATTTCGCGCGCACTGGCTGGATGGGCTACCCGCCGCTGTCCGAGCTCGCCTTTTCACCCGATGTTGGTGTCGATTACTACCTGTGGTCATTGCAGATCTCAGGCATCGGCACGTTGCTGACCGGCGTGAATTTCGTGACGACGATCCTGAAAATGCGTGCTCCGGGAATGACCTATTTCCGCATGCCGGTGTTCTGCTGGACCGCACTCAGCGCAAACCTATTGATCGTCGCCGCCTTTCCGATCCTGACCGCCACATTCACGATGCTGCTGCTCGACCGTCACCTCGGCATGCATTTCTTCACCAATGATGCCGGCGGCAACCAGATGATGTACGTCAACTTGTTCTGGGCGTGGGGCCATCCCGAGGTCTACATATTGATCCTGCCGGCGTTCGGCGTCTTTTCCGAGGTTGTCGCGACGTTTTCCGGCAAGGGGTTGTTCAGTTACCGCTCGATGGTTTGGGCGACGCTCGGGATTTGTATTCTCTCTTTTACGGTGTGGTTGCACCACTTTTTCACCATGGGCGCGGGCGCCGATGTCAATGCTTTCTTCGGGATCATGTCGTCGATCATCGCAGTCCCGACCGGCGTCAAGGTCTTCAACTGGCTGTTCACTATGTTCCGTGGCCGGATCGTGTTTACGACGTCGATGCTGTTTGCGATCGGCTTCATCGTCACGTTTGTCATCGGCGGCCTGACCGGTGTGCTGCTGGCGGTGCCGCCGGTTGACTTCGTGCTCCACAACAGCGTGTTCCTGGTTGCCCATTTTCACAATGTCATTATCGGCGGCGTCGTCTTCGGCGCGCTGGCGGGAATTAACTACTGGTTCCCGAAAGCGTTCGGTTTCACCCTTGATGAACGTTGGGGCCATGCCAGCTTCTGGTGCTGGCTCATCGGCTTTTATATGGCCTTCACTCCCCTCTATGTGCTGGGCCTGATGGGCATGACGCGGCGCCTGGAGCATATCCCGGACCCGAGTTGGCAGCCGCTGTTGCTCGTCGCGGAGGCGGGGGCTGTCGTCATTCTCTGCGGAATCCTCTGTCAGATTGCGCAGCTCTATGTCAGCATCCGCACGCGCGAGCGTCGCCTCGACCTGACGGGCGACCCATGGAACGGCCGAACTCTCGAGTGGTCGACCTCCTCGCCACCGCCAGCCTATAATTATGCGGTGCTGCCCACTGTCGAGACGATAGATGCGTTCTCGCACATGAAGGGTGCCGGGCGTCCGCCTGCCGAACCCGTCTACGAAGCGATCGAGATGCCACGCAACAGCCCGGCTGGTTTCATCACCGCTTTCTTTGCGGTCGTCATGGGTTTTTCGCTGATCTGGCAGATCTGGTGGCTGGCGATCCTTGGTTTCATCGCCGCCGCAATCGTGGTCCTGATCGCGGGCTGGAGCATCGAGCGTGAGCACGAGATCTCGGCCGCCGAAGTCGCGTATATGGAACGGGCTCGTTGAGATGAGGCAGTCCGTATGACGCTCGCAACAATCGATGGTGCTGCAACCGAGCTCCCGGCCGGGCTCGCGCGCGGGCGCGGCGGCGGTGGGCCAGCATCCAGGCGAGTCGTTGTCGCTTATGGGTTCTGGATTTTCATTCTTAGCGACATGGTCATGTTCTCGGCCCTGTTCGCGGCCTATGCGGTCTTGTCGCGCAATACCGCGGGCGGCCCGACCGGAGCCGAGCTGTTCAACCTGCACAATGTATTCATTGAGACGATGTGTCTGCTGTTATCGAGCTATACGTGCGGACTGGGTGCGTTATCCGCCGAACGCCGGCAGTTCGGGCTGTTCCTGATCTTCGCAGCCTTCACGTTCGTGCTGGGCGCGGCGTTCCTGTCCATCGAGGGCACTGAATTTGCCGGCATGGTCGCGAAGGGCGCCGGGCCGTCGCGGAGCGCCTTTCTGTCCGCCTTCTTCACCTTGGTCGGCACGCACGGCATCCACGTTACCAGCGGTCTGATCGCGCTTGTATATCTGGTGGCCCAGGTGCTTGCCAAAGGCCTGCAACCCGCTGTGCTCCGGCGGCTGTTGTGCTGGAGCCTGTTCTGGCACGCACTGGACATCGTCTGGGTCGGGGTCTTCACGCTGGTTTATCTGATGGGAGACTATCATTGATGGACGGTCCCGAGCACGTATTCGCCGACCGCACGCCGGGCGTCGAAGAACACGAGGCCACAGCGAGCTACCTGTCGGTACTCGGTGGGGCTGGGGCTTGCGATCCTGACGACAATCTTCTCGTTCGTCGTGTCGCAGACCAATTTGCTGTGGGCGCCGGGTATCCCTGTAGGGTTGATCGTGCTCGCCTTCGCGCAGATCGGCGTCCACCTTGTCTTCTTTCTGCATCTAGGCAGTGGTCCCGACAGCACGAACAACATTCTGGCACTCGCGTTTGGCATGCTGATCGTCTTTCTCATCATTACCGGCTCTGTCTGGATCATCGCCAATCTTCAAAGCAACATGATGCCAATGTCCCCGCAGTGAGCGTGGTTTGTGAGTACGTACGCCTACCTCGCGAACTTCGCGCTGTGCGAAGCGAATCCGACCCACGTTGCGCTTGAAGACGAAATAGACGACAAGTGTGTAGGCAATTGTGATCGGCAACACGATCAGCCCAGCCCGCAGAACATGAACGACAGCGTCGACTCAGGTGCTGCCGCATCCGCGATCGTGATGGTGAACGGGATCACGTAAGGGTAGAACGATCCCTCGAGCGTCACGAAAGCTGCGGCAAAGAAACAGCTCCCGGCGCAGACCGCGAGCTTGCCGGTCCGATGCGCGTCCTCGCTGGAACGTTGCGAATGAAACAGCCTTCGTGCCGAGTGCCTGGACAACGGCCACTGCATCGTTGGCTCTCTCGTGCTGCTGGGTGGAATTAGCCTTGGGCCGACCCGGCTGCTGGGCCTCTCCTAACGGGCCGGATGTTGGGTTGGACTCCCGGAAGCTGCTAACCCACTTCGGTCACCACGCGACGTGCAGGTGACCGGCAAGATTGTACAGCGACCATTGTAAATCTGGCGGACCCGAGGCGACTCGAACGCCTGACCTTCGCCTTCGGAGGGCGACGCTCTATCCAACTGAGCTACGGGTCCCTATCCACCCTCATAGCCTGAAACCGCTCTGGATCAAAGCCGATCACTCGTGCTTCGCCAGCCAGGCCTCGGCGGCCCGATCGGCGCCGGAAGGCAGCGGATCATTAGGCCGCTGCATCCACGCCAGTATGTCATCGATCGGCGCCTCGCGCTCGTGGTCGCGCAGCATCAGGTGGTAGTCCCCGGGATAAAACGCCAGCACCGCACCCGGCGGCAGCGCTCGCCAAGTCGCCTCGGCAGCCCGCTTTGGGATCAGCTCGTCCTTGCCGCCGTACATGAACAAGCGCCGGACCATGGAACTTCGGTGCCGCGGCCAGCGACGCATCCATCAAGTTCACGAGCCCGCGCACCGTGTCGAACCGCGTCTCGTGGATGGTCAGCGGGTCTTCCGACAGGCGCTTGATCGCCTCCCGATTATCGCTCGCCACAACCTGCGCGATCTGCCCGGTGACCGTGAAGCCGGGGATCAGGTTGGCGAACAGCCAAAGGCCGGCGCGCATGAACAGGTTCATCTCAGCCCTGCCCCACACGGCGGGTGATACCAGGACATACCCGGCCACCGGCGGAGGATGGGGCGACGTGGCGAGGCACATCAGCACCGCGGCCCCCATGCTTTCGCCCATCAGGAAGACTTTGGTATGGGGATACCACTGGCGCAGCAGCAGGGCCATGTCGCGAGCGTCGTCCACCAGCGCCTCGGTTCCGGGCCAATAGCCGCGCCCCTCGGTCGCACCAAACCCTCGCTGATCAGGGCGCGAACACGGCGACACCCTCGGCCGCGAGGTCGGGTCCGGATACTCCCAGGCGTCGCGGCTGTCGTTCATGCCGTGCAGGGCCAGCATCGCCGCCCAGGGCTTGCCGTCTGGCGGCAGCCAGGCGCGATACGGCAGGCGCGTGCCATCCGGCATGACGAAGGCGTCCTGCGCCTCGCGCGCCGGCCCGACCGGAGGGCCAGGCGGAATCAGATGCGCCGCGCAGCCGCCCAGCAGCAGGGCAAGACCGAGAAGCGCCGTCAGCAGCCGATGGCGCATGCCCTGCGGCGGACCAAGGTTGAAAGCATGGGTGGCATCGCTATCATAGGCGCTTCTCCCGCCATAGAGGACACGAAGAGGGGCCCCAATGGACGCCACCGCCCAGCCGGCGCCTTACGAGACGATCGAAGTCGAAGACACAACGGTTGCCTGCGACGGCGGGGATGGCGCGCTCGGCCATCCACGCGTGTTCCTGCACATCGAGGAACGCCCGGACGGACGTTCGGTCATGTGTCCCTACTGTTCACGCCTCTATGTGCTGAAGGAAGGCGCCGGGCACGTCGGCGGGCATTGACTTCATAGTTCCTCCCGATGGGAGGAGTGGCGGAGGCATCAAATTGATGACCTGCGCCCCGGTCCAGGCGGATTGGACACCGCGGTTTTCATTCACCTCATCGAGGCGGCACCGACCTGGCTGCCGGCGATCAAGCCGGTGTTTGAGGCTGCCAACGCCGGACGGCTTGAACTGGTGACATCGGCCACAGCTTCGTGCCCTGACTGGCGTACGACGCCTGATGCATTGCAACTGAGTGCGGCCAGCGAGGCCTGATGCACAATGTTCGTCACCAATGCTCGGCGGCTTTCCGCAGTGTCTGGCCTGCGGATCGTCCAGCTCGCGGATTATGCCGGGTAGGGAAGCAACGTCCAGGTCCCAGCAGTTGAAACCCGGCTGCCTATCGCTATCATCCGTCCGGCGCCCAGCAACGGCGGCAATCGCAGTGCCACGACAGAACGTCGCACCGCCAAGCACAACAGGAGCCAGCCCTGTCCTCAGACGTTGACATTTTGCGGACACGCCGAGATCGGAGCCACTGCCGAGCCTCCACTCCATCTGGTCCTGATCGACGGATCGGGCTTCATCTTCCGCGCCTATCACGCGCTGCCGCCGATGACGCGGCCAGATGGCACGCCGGTGAACGCAGTGTTCGGCTTCTCCAACATGCTGGCCAAGCTGCTGCGCGAGCATGTTGGCACGCATATCGCGGTGATCTTCGATGCCGGGCGCACAGACGTTCCGCAACCGGCTGTACGATGCCTACAAGGCGCACCGCCCGCCGCCGCCGGACGACCTGATCCCGCAATTCAAGTTGGTGCGCGAGGCGACCGAGGCGTTCGGCGTGCCGGCAATCGAACTGGAAGACTGGGAGGCCGACGATCTGATCGCAGCCTATGCCAAGGCGGTGAACGACGCGGGCGGCCAGGCACGATCGTGTCGTCCGACAAGGACCTGATGCAGCTCATCCGGCCGGGCGTGGAGATGCTGGATCCGATCAAGCAGAAGCCGATCGGGCCCGCCGAGGTGATGGAGAAGTTTGGCGTCACGCCCGACAAGATGATCGAGGTCCAGGCGCTGATCGGGGACTCGGTGGACAACGTGCCGGGCGTGCCGGGCATCGGACCGAAGGGCGCGGCCCAGCTCATCAACGAATATGGCGACGTGGAGAGCGTGCTGGCCGCCGCACCCGGGATGAAGCCGTCGAAGCGGCGCGATAACCTGATCGAGCATGCCGACAAGGCCCGCATCTCGCGTAACCTGGTGACGTTGCGCACTGATACGCCGATGCCACTGCCGATCGATCAGATGCACGCGCGGCCGTTCGATAAGGCAACCCTGGGCACGTGGCTGAAGGCGCAGGGCTTCCGTTCCATCGCGACACGACTGGGGCTTGATGGCGAAGGCGGCGGGCCTGCCTCGACCACGGTGGAGGCGGCGCCTCGCCGCGCGCAGGCTGCGCTGCCATTGCCGGAAGCGGAACGCCCAGCGATCGCCGAAGCCGGCTCCGGCTTTGGTCCCTACATCACGATCACCAGCGAAAACGCGCTGCGGGACTTCCTGACGGAAACCGCGACCTGCGGTTTCGTGGCGATCGACACCGAGACAGATGGCCTGGATCCGCTGCGCGCGCCGCTCATTGGGCTGTCGCTCGCAGTCGCGGCAGGACGCGCGGCCTACGTGCCGCTGCGGCATGAGGGCGTCGCCGAACAGGTGCCGCTCGCCGCAGCCATTGCAGCGTTGCGGCCGGTCCTGACCGATCCGAACACGCTGAAAATCTACCAGAATGCCAAGTTCGACATGCTGGTGATGGAACGCGCTGGTTTCCCGCCCGCCGCACCATTCGACGATACGATGTTGATCTCGTACGCCCAGGAAGCCGGCATGCACGGTCATGGCCTGGACGAGCTGTCGCAGCTTCATCTCGGCCACACGCCGATCAGCTACGATGAGGTCACCGGCACGGGGCGGAACCGTATCCCATTCTCGCAGGTGCCGATCGAGCGCGCGACGGCCTATGCCGCGGAAGATGCAGATGTAGCGCTGCGACTTTGGCAGGCGCTGCGGCCGCGGCTGCGGTTCAACGGTGCGCTCGCGCTGTACGAGCAGTTGGAACGCCGCCTGGTACCCGTGCTGATCGAGATGGAGCGCGCCGGTATCAAGGTGGATGCCGACGACCTGCGCCGCATGTCGGTGGATTTCGAACGGCGCATGGGCGTGATCGAGAAGGAAATCCACCGCCTCGCCGGCCATCCGTTCAACGTCGGTTCCGCGAAGCAGCTTGGTGAGGTGCTGTTCGACGAAATGAAGCTGCCGGGCGGCAAGCGCATGAAGACCGGCGCCTGGGGCACAGATGCATCGGTGCTGCAAACGCTGGCCGATCAGGGGATCGAGCTGTCGGCGCGCATCCTCGACTGGCGGCAGTTGCAGAAGCTGAAGTCCACCTATGCCGACGCGCTGGTTGGCGAGATCAATCCCGACACCGGTCGCGTGCACACGTCGTATGCGCAATGCATTGCTTCCACGGGGAGGCTATCATCCAACGATCCGAACCTACAGAACATCCCGATCCGCACTGAGGAAGGTAGCCGCATCCGCCACGCCTTCATCGCTGAAGTGGGACATCTGCTGGTCTCTGCTGATTATTCGCAGATCGAGCTGCGTCTACTGGCGCACGTCGCCGATATTCCGGCGCTGAAGGAAAGCTTTGAGCGCGGCGAAGACATTCATGCACGCACTGCCTCCGAAGTGTTTGGCATTCCGATGGCGGGCATGGACCCAATGACTCGTCGCCGCGCCAAAGCCATCAACTTCGGCATCATCTACGGCATCAGCGGCTTTGGCTTGGCGCGGCAGCTTGGCATCACGCCGGGCGAGGCGCGGACGTATATCGATGCGTATTTCGTCCGCTACCCCGGCATCCGCGCCTACATGGAACGCACCAAGGAAGAAGCGCGGATCAACGGCTACGTCACCACGCCGTTCGGCCGCCGATGCTGGGTGCCGGGCATTGCCGACAAGAACCCTGCGCGCCGCGCCTACGCTGAGCGACAGGCGATCAACGCGCCGCTGCAAGGTGGCGGCGCCGACGTTATCAAGCGCGCGATGGTGAGGCTGCCGAAGGCTCTACGCGACGCAGGTCTGAAGTCGCGCATGTTGCTGCAGGTGCATGACGAACTGCTGTTCGAGGCGCCGGAAGCGGAGGTGCCAAAGCTGACCGATCTGGCGCGACGGGTTATGGAAAGCGCTGCAACACTCTCAGTGCCACTGGTGGCGGAAACGGGCCTCGGACGCACCTGGGCGGACGCGCATTGATGCCACTCGTCCTAGCGCGCCGCCGGATCATGGCGTGACAGCAATGGTCAGCGCGTCGATCTCGGCGCAGACTGCCTGCACGACAAAGTATTGCTCGGCCGCCTCTGTCCGCATGTGAACAGCCCGCAGCCAACTTTCAAGCGGCAGTTCGATCCCGAACGCGTCATCAATGGCGAAACCAATATCAAGCAAATCGAGGCTGTCGATGCCAAGATCACTGATCATGTTGCTCTCCGGCGCTATCACATCGCGCGGGATGCGGCAGGTCGCTGCGATAATGTCGGCAATCTTGTCGAACGTTGGCGGCACGACGATCTCGCGATCAGTGGCGTCTCTGTTGACGCGGCTGCTGCGCCCATTATTCCCGGTCGAGACGGTGCCGGACTACC
>CAVTEC010000070.1:0-53670 GCA_963733475.1 uncultured Alphaproteobacteria bacterium
CGCGCCGCGATCGCGTCGGCGATTGCCAGCGTCCGTCGCGCCATGTCGGCGTGCAACAGTTCCACCATCCGGCCGTCGAGCTGGATCACACCTTTGCCGGCATTCTCCGGCAGTGCGAACGCCTCGATGATGGCGGCGGCGCTTTCGACCTCCGTGGAAGTTGGAGCAAACACCTCATTGCAGATGTCGATCTGGCCGGGGTGGATCAGCGTCTTGCCGTCGAGGCCCATGTCACGGCCCTGCAGGCATTCGAGGCGGAAGCCGTCGAGATCCTTGATGTCGTTGAAGACGCCGTCGATGATGTCGACGCCGTGGGCGCGCGCGGCGACAACGCAGCTCACGAGCCATGCGGTCATGGTCGGGCGCCCCGGAGTGAGCCGCGCCCGCGTCTCCTTGGCCAGATCGTTGAGGCCCATGACCATGACCGAGAGGCGCGAGCTCGGGTCGGCGGCGACAGCGGCGATCGAGCCCGCGTTCAAAATGGCGTTGGGCGTCTCCATCATCGCCCAGATGCGAGTCCGGTCAGGCGCGCCGGCTTCGCGCAGCGTCCGGGCGGCGAGCATGATCGCCCCGGGCCCATCGACCTTGGGCAAGAGAATGGCGTGCGGTCCGGCGGCGGAGGCGGCGCCGAGATCCTGCTCTCCCCACGGGGTGTGCGGCCCATTGACACGGATGACGACCTCGCGGCTTCCGAAGCCGCCCGAGCGCACGGCGGAAACGACCTGTTCGCGCGCGACGACTTTCTGGTCGGGTGCGACCGAATCCTCAAGATCGAGGATCAACGCGTCGGCGGAGAGCGTCGAGGCCTTCGCCAGGGCCTTGGCGTTGGAGCCGGGCATGTAAAGGACGCTTCGACGCGGGCGAGCAAGCATGAACATCCTTCCGACCTTAGCTCCGCGCATTTAACGATAAGTTTGCTGCGGCGCCAGAGGAGGCCCTTCGCCACGGCGGCATCGTGTTTACTCGACCGCCGACAGGCGGACGCGCAAAAGGGGAAGTGAACTTGCCAGGAGCATCGACCGCTACGGCGCTTATGTGCTCTTAATGGGATCGGCCAATCGAAAAGGACAACTCGGGGCGAGGAAAATGGTGGTATCGGATGCGCTGACGGCGACTCCTCGGGTCAAATCGATCCAACGGGCGGCGCTCGCCATGCTGGTCGTGGCCGGGGTGATCAACTACGTCGATCGGGCGACGCTCGCAGTCGCCAATCTGCTCATCCGCGATGACCTGCATTTGTCGATCGCGGACATGGGCTACCTGCTGTCCGCCTTTCTCTGGGCCTATGCGTTCGCGCAGCTGCCCACGGGCGCCATGGTCGATAAGCTCGGGCCGCGCTTGCTCTTGACCTGCGGCCTTACCCTTTGGTCGTTCGCCCAGCTTCTCGGCGGACTGGTCCAGAGCTTCGGCCAGTTCTTCGGCGCCCGAGTCCTGTTGGGCGTCGGGGAAGCGCCGCAATTTCCGACCGGCGCGCGCGTCGTCCGCGACTGGTTCAATCCACGCGACCGAGGCCTGGCGACCGGAATCTTCAATTGCGCTTCGTCCCTGGGCACGGCGATCGCTGTGCCTCTTCTGACGTTTCTGATGTTGAACTTCGGCTGGCGCGTGATGTTCCTGATCATGGGCGCAGCCGGTCTTGGGATGGGAGCGATCTGGTACCTCGTTTACCGCAACCCGACGGGAGTTGAGCTCACGGCGGAGGAGACAGCCTATCGCACCCACGGCGATCCGCCTGGTCAGCGGACCCAAGTGACGCTTAGGGAGTGGAAGCAATTGTTCCGCTTTCGCACCACCTGGGGCATGATCCTCGGCTATTTCGGCTGCATCTATCTAACATGGATTTATACCGCGTGGCTGCCCGGCTATCTCGAGATCGAGCGGCACATGAGCGTCAAGTTCACTGGGTTCGCTGCGGCCATTCCTTTCGTCTTCGGAGTGGCCGGCGGAGTGATGGGCGGTTATCTCGCGGACATTCTAGTTCGCCGCGGCGTCTCTCCGGTGAAAAGCCGAAGGTATCCGGCCACGATCGCTTTGTGTGGGACGGCGGCCTGCACGCTGGCCGCGGCCTTCGTCACCAGCAATGCGCTTGCGATCGCGTTCATTTCGGCGTCGCTCTTTCTGCTCTACGTCACCAGCACTTGCGCCTGGGCGTTGAGTTCAGTCGCCGCGCCGACAAACTGCACGGCGTCGATCGGCGCGATGCAGAACTTTGGCGGTTATCTCGGCGGGGCGCTCGCGCCCACAGTTACGGGGTTGATCGTGCAGAACACCGGCTCTTTCGTTCCCGCATTGGTTGTGGGCGCGGTGATCGGTCTTGCTTCGGCGGTGTCATACTTCTTCATCGTCGATCAGCCGATCACCGCCGCCGATATTGACGCGGTTTCGCGACAAGGCGCGACTCCGTTGCCGGCCCGCGGCGCCTGAAGGCGTTGCGACGAACATGCGGCAGATCGCGACCTGGTCCGCTCCGCTCGGTCCGTTTGGATTTTCTTGGCGCGTAGCCGTTTCGCTGCGAAGACCCGAGCTAGGGCGTGTTGGATTTCCTTGGATTCTCTCGTACGAATTTAGACTTTTCAATGGGTTACGCGGCCAAAAGCGCGAATTATTTTTTCATCACGCTTTTCCCGTGGTGTAAGGCGTATTGGACCGGAAACCCGAGGTCTTGGCCTCCGGAAAAGCTGGGTTTTTTCATCGGGCGAGCATACCTCGATTTCCGATTTTCTGCAAGAGATTGTTCGAGAGCTTTGCAGAAGGGGATGAGTTGCTGGGAGCGATGGGTTGAGGTCGCGATGACGGGTTTTGTAGGATGGGTGGGGAAGGTTTTTGCCGTTTTGGCCAGCGATTCTTCGCTTTCCGGCGCTCTCGGAGGCGTCTTTCCTGCGAACGGATCAAGCAGCGCGCATCAGCACGAGCGCCCGTTTCATGTTCATCGCCATGGCGACGAACTGCAGATGGCAAGCGTTGCGCCCAAGCCCCAGATAGCGGACACGGCCCATGCCGTACCAGCGCTTCATCGTGGCGAAGGCGCGCTCAACCGCTGAGCGCACGCTTGTCGCCCAGGCGTTGTGGAGCTTTTGCCAGGGCTCGAGCGGATAGCGGGCGTGCTTGACCTTCCAGGCGATCCCGTCGATGAGCCCGCGCCGTTCGAGCGTCTCGCGCAAAGCCTGGCTGTCATAAGCCCTGTCGGCGAAGAAGCCCTGTTCGTCGCCCTGGATGAGCGTTTCGCCCAGACGGCTGTCGTGCACGTTGGCCGGGGTCAGCTCGGCCTGGCGCACCAGCCCGCTCTCCTCGTCCACCGCCAGATGCGCCTTGGTGCCGAAATAGGTCTTGTCGCGCTTGCGGGTGAACCGAGCCTCGGGATCACTTGGACTGACGCCGCCGCCTTCATAAGGACGCCTCACGGAGCCTGCGATGATCGTCGCGTCGACCAGCGTGCCGCGCTTGATGACGAAGCCCAGCGCGTCGAGCTGCCGGTTGACTTCAGCCAATAGCTTCGTCGACAGGCCAAGCTTGTCGATCGTCTGGCGAAACCGCCAGATCGAGGCGTGGTCGGGCGTCTCCACATCCAGCGGCAGGCCACAGAAGCGGCGGAACGACAGCCGGTCGCGCACCGCCTCCTCGGCGGCGGGATCAGAGAGCGTGTGCCATTGCTGCAGAAGAACGATCTTGAACATCGTCAAAGGCGGATAGCCTGGCGCTCCCATCGCCGAGCCATGGATCGGCGAAAGCAACGCCTCGAACCCCGACCAGTCGAACCCCTGCTCGATCCGCTCCAGAAATCCTCCAACCTTTCCATAGCCGCTCACTAGCGCGTCGACCAAGGAAAGGCTGGGACAGGTCACGGCGCGACATCGGCGAATCACCCTCTTAAGCTCAAACCCACAGAATCAAATCCACCCCACTTCTGCAAAGCTCTCTGTTCTGTCGTCTGAGGGAGTCGTCCTACCCCTTCGCTCTCGGCCGCCTCATTCCAGAAACACCTGCTCTAGCTAGGCCGCGAGCCACCGCGCCATGCGCCGCGTGGCTTCGGCGATCTGCTCGGGATCGCGGGCGAAGCAAATGCGCAGATGGCCTTCGCCGCCAGGGCCGAAGGCGCCCCCGGGCGCGGCGCCGACACCGGCTTCATCGATGAGCTTTAGCGCGAGCGCCCTCGAATCGGAGAAGCCGTCGATCGAGAAGAATAGATAGAACGCCGCCTCCGGCTCGAAGAAGCGAACGCGCCCAGTCTTGGTCAGCCCCTGGCAGAGCGTATCGCGCGAGCGGCGGCAGCGCTCGATCTGCCAGCCGAGGAACGCTTCGCCCTGCTCGAGCCCCGCTGTCGCCGCGCGCTGGGTGAAGACCGGCACCCCCGACGTCGTGTACTGGACCAGATTCTCGATCACAGAACCGAGCTCCGGCGGCGCCTCGAGCCAGCCAATGCGGAAGCCGGTCATCGCCCAGTTCTTGGATAGTGTCTGGACGAACAGGATCTTGTCGTCGGGCGCCATGACGTCGTGAAAGGAGGGCGCGCGGACGCCATCGTAAGTAAGGCGTCCGTAGATCTCGTCGGCGATGATCCAAAGCCCGTGCCGGCGGGCGATCGCGAGCGTCTCGACGATCTCTTCTCGTGTGGCGACGAAGCCAGTCGGGTTGGCGGGGGTGTTGAAAAAGATGAGGCGAGTCGCGGACGTCACGGCCTTCTCGAGCTTGCCCGGATCGAGGCTCCAGCGGCTCCCTTTGTCGAGCTGGACGGACACGGCGTGCGCCCCGGAAATCTCCAGCGCGCCAACGAAATTGGGCCAGGCAGGCGTGGGGATCAGCGCTTCGTCGCCGGGGCCGACGATGAGCCTGGTGGCGATCTCGATCGCGTGCATTCCCCCGATGGTGACGAAGAAATTTTCGGGCGAGAAAGCGCCGCCGCCAGGCGCGGCGCCATAGACTTGTGTCATGTAGGTCGCGATCGCCGCGCGCAGCTCAGGGACGCCGCGCTGCCAAGTGTAAAAGGTTTCGCCGCGGTCGAGCGAGGTCTTGGCGGCTTCGCTGATGAACGGCGGTGTCGGCAGATCGCCCTCGCCGACCCACAAGGGAATGAGCCCCTGCCGGCCGCGGCCGTAATTGAACACTTCGACGATGCCGCTCGTCGCGACATCGCGCATTGTCGGGCGGATCAGATCGGGCCAGTTGTTCTTGGCTGGAGCCGAGGCGACATTCATCTCGGCCTCATGGACCAGCACTCGGGCGCGCGCAAGGGGCGGCGGCGGCTCAGTGGTCGGCCTCTCCGAGCGCGAGATCATCCAGGATCGGACAATCCGGACGATCGTCGCCATGGCAGGCGGCGACCAGGTCTCGAAGGATGTTCGCCATCGCCTGCATTTCGGCGATTCGCGACCGAAGATCGCCGATGTGCGCCTCGGCGATGCGCTTGACGTCCCGGCTCGGGCGGCCGCGATCGCGCCATAGGGCGAGCAATTCGCCGATTTCCGCAATCGAAAAGCCGAGCCGGCGCGCCCGCCGGATGAACCGGAGTTCGTGGATGTCGCGCTCGCCATAGTCGCGATAGGCGTTCGCGCCGCGCTCGGCCGGACGCAACAGGCCGATCGCCTCATAATGACGGATCATCTTGGCGGTGACTCCGCTCGAGGCCGCCGCCGCGCCGATGTTCATTTTGAAATCCGCTTGACCTTCCCATGATAGGAAGGTTTATCCGTCTCCCTCATGGAACACAAGCACCATTCGTCGATGTGCCCGGCCGACGCGAAAAGCTCGCTCGCGAAGGACCCGGTCTGCGGCATGTCGGTCGATCCGGCGACGGCCAAGAACAAGGCTCCGCACGGGGGAGCGACCTATTATTTCTGCTCCGCTGGTTGCCACGAAAAATTCGTCGCCGACCCAATGCAATTCGTCGGTACTGCAAGCGCGGTCGCCGACCGCGCTCATCGAGCGCGGCTACAAAGCCAAAACCCCGCCTCGGGTGCGATCTACACCTGTCCCATGCACCCGCAGATTCGTCAGGACCATCCCGGGAACTGTCCGATCTGCGGCATGGCGCTGGAGCCGCAAATCGCCGCCCCAGTCGAAGGCCCGAGCGCCGAGCTCGTGGACATGACCCGGCGCTTCTGGATTGCGCTCGTATTCTCCATCCCCGTCTTCGCGCTCGAAATGGGCGGCCATCTCGCCGGTCTGAATGCGGTCTTGCCGGAAGCGCTTTCCAACTGGATTCAGCTGGCGCTGGCGACGCCGGTCGCGCTTTGGGCCGGCTGGCCGTTCTTCGAACGCGCTTGGGCGTCGCTCAAAACGCACAATCTCAACATGTTCACGCTAATCGCCATGGGGGTCGGTGTCGCCTGGGCGTATAGTGTTGTTGCGACCGTTGCGCCCGGCCTGTTCCCGTCGGCGTTCCGCAGCGCCCATGGCGCCGAGGCGGTTTATTTCGAAGCGGCGGCAGTTATCACCACCCTGGTCCTGCTCGGGCAGGTGCTCGAACTCAGGGCGCGCGAGCAGACCGGAGGCGCGATCCGCGCGCTGCTCGACCTTGCGCCAAAGACCGCGCGGCTCGTCCATGGCGACGGCGCGGACGAGGAGGTCGCGCTCGACGTGGTCACAATCGGCGACGCCCTACGAGTACGGCCGGGCGAGAAGGTCCCCTTGGATGGAGAAATCATTGAGGGCCAAAGCGGAGTCGACGAGTCCATGCTGACGGGGGAATCGATGCGAGTCGGCAAGGCGGTCGGGGATCGGGTGATCGGCGGAACGATGAACGCGAGCGGCGCCTTTGTGATGCGCGCCGACAAGATCGGGCGCGACACCATGCTGGCGCAGATCGTGCAGATGGTGGCTCAAGCGCAGCGCAGCCGCGCTCCTATTCAGCGGCTCGCCGATCAGGTCTCCGGCTGGTTCGTGCCGCTGGTCATCGCGGTCGCCGAACTCGCCTTCGTCGCCTGGGCAATCTGGGGCCCGGAGCCGCGCTTGGCCTATGGCCTCATCGCGGCGGTGTCCGTGCTGATCATCGCCTGCCCATGCGCGCTGGGTCTGGCTACGCCAATGTCGATCATGGTCGGCGTGGGACGCGGGGCGCAGGCGGGCGTGCTGATCAGACATGCGGAAGCGCTCGAGCGGCTCGAAAAGGTCGACACCTTGGTGGTCGACAAGACAGGTACGCTGACCGTGGGGAAGCCAACGGTCGTGGCGGTGCGGCCCGCGCCTGGGGTCAGCGAAGAGACACTGCTCAGATTTGCGGCCAGTCTCGAACGCGGCAGCGAGCATCCCCTTGCGGCTGCGATTGTGCGCGCGGCGGCGGATCGCAATCTCGCGCTCGGTAACGTCGAGGGCTTCGAGAGCTTTGCCGGCAAGGGGGTGGCCGGAATGGTCGACCGTCGCAAAGTCGTGCTCGGCAATCGGCCCATGATGGAGGCGGCTCACATCGACGTCGGCGCGCTTCAAGGCGCCGTGGACGACTTACGCCGCGACGGCGCGACCGCGATCTTCGCCGCGCTCGACGGCAAGGCGGGCGGCGTGATCGCCATCGCTGATCCGGTCAAAGCGACGACGCCCGACGCGGTTCGTGTGCTGAAGGAGATGGGCGTCCGCGTCGTGATGCTCACGGGCGACAATCGCGCAACCGCCGAAGCTGTCGGGCGCAAGCTTGGCGTTGCCGAAATCGAGGCGGAAGTTCTGCCGCAAGACAAGGGCAAGACAGTCGAACGTCTGCAGAAGGAAGGGCGCGTCGTCGCCATGGCCGGCGACGGCGTCAACGACGCCCCGGCGCTTGCGGCTGCCGACGTTGGGATCGCGATGGGCACGGGAACGGATGTCGCCATCGAATCCGCGGGCGTCACTTTGCTCAGCGGCGATCTCCGTGGCATCGTCGCCGCACGCCGGCTGTCGCAGGCGACAATGCGCAACATCCGACAGAACCTGCTCTTCGCTTTCATTTACAACGCCGCAGGCGTTCCGATCGCCGCCGGTGTCCTCGAATACGGTGGCGCCGTGGGCGGAAGGTCAGATCGACCTGCGCTATGTGGAGCCGGCGGATCGAGATGATACGATGGCGAAGATCGCCGCGATCATCGAACACAGCTACGAGCCTGGAACCAAGACTGAACTCACCATCAAGGGCGAATTCCTGCCATTGGTGCAGACGCCGACAGCGAAGCGGCTGTTCGAAGTTTATGTGCAGGCCGCGGCAGACACTGGCTTCACCACTGCCGGCGAGTTCACCGGCGGCTGCGCCGATTTAGGCTTCACCGCCGGCGTCGGCACGCCGACGATCTGTGCCGTGGGTCCGGTGGGTGGCAAGGCACACAGCCCGGACGAGTTCCTCCGCATAGATAGTCTGGTGCCTCGGGCGCAAGCGTGTGCGCGTGCGATCCTGCGCCTGGAACAACCAGGTCTCTAACGTCTCAGTCCCGAGCTTTCATAGTGGTGGTGTCGTGGTGGCCAGCACAGGGCCGGCCACCAACCGGATTACACTTTCAACTGATCCGCAATCGGCAAGCTACGGATGCGCTTGCCGGTGGCGGCGAAGATCGCGTTGCAGAGCGCGGGTGCGAACGGCGGCAAGCCAGGCTCGCCCACGCCGCTGGACGCGACATTCCAGTCGGCGGGAATGATATGCGTCCGCACGTCCAGCGGTGCTTCGTCGATGCGCGCCACCACGAACCCATCGAAGTTGCTCTGCTGCGGCCGGCCGTCCTTGAACGTGATCTGCCCGTGTCTGGCCAAGGCGAGGCCCATCACGGCGGCTCCTTCAATCTGTGAGCGGATCCGCTCGGGATTGATGTGGAAGCCGCAATCGATCGCGGTGTCCACCTGGCGAAGCTGCAGCTCTCCTTTGTTGTCTACTGCAACATGCACGACCGTGGCGACATAGGTCAGGAAGCTGCGATGAGCGGCGATGCCGAGGCCCTCACCTTTCGGCAGCGACTTGCCCCATCCCGCCTTCTCCGCGGCGATCTCCGCGACACGACGCAACCTCGAAGTGTCGATCGGGTAAGTCTCGAACGGATCGCCATAGTTCCAGTAGTCGGCCACGTCAGGTGACTTACTCGGATCGACGATCCGATCGGGGCCGATCAACTCCAGCAGCACCTCCTTGGGATCGCGCCCGATGCTCGTGGCGATCTCCGCAACCATCGACTGCACGGCGAACGCATGCGGTATGTTTGAGACCGAGCGGAACCAGCCGATACGCGTGTGGGCCGCACATTGGCCGTTCTCACAGCGGAGGTTGGGGATGTTGAAGGGGTTGTCCACCAGCCCCATGCCGAGTTCGAACGGCGCCTCATGATCGGCGCCCGCCTTGAACGTGGAGAAGATCGTAGGCGCAACGCTGCGATGCCGCCATGCGGTGACCTTGCCGTTCGCATCGATACCGGCATCGATTCGCTCGACTGACACAGTGTGGTAGAAGTCATGTTGGATATCGTCCTCGCGGGTCCAGACCACCTTGATCGGGCTGCCCGTAGCCTTGGAGATCAGTGCCGCTTCCAGCACATAGTCCCACTTGGACTTGCGGCCGAACCCGCCACCCAGCAAAGGCACGTTGAGGGTGACGTTTTCGGCCGGAATTCCCAGCAGCTTGGCCAAGTCGTCGCGAGCGCCGCCCGGGCTCTGTGTCGGCGCATAGGCAATGCATTCAGTCCCGGCCTTGCCTTGGAACACATGCACGACCGCGTTTGGTGGCTCCATGCTGGCATGCGCGAGATGCGGCACATAATACTGTGCCGTAACCACCTTCGCCGCCGATTTCAGCGCCCCCTCGGCATCGCCGTCATTGCGGACAACTTTGCCAGGATTGTCCGCCGTCTGCTCCATCTGCTGGCGGAATGCCGCTGAATTGTATTGGGCGTTGGGGCCGTTGTCCCAGACGATTTTCAACTTCTCGCGGCCCTTGATGGCGGAGCCGGTATTGCGCGCGACCACGGCCACGCCGCCGACCGGCATGAACTTCGTGGGCCAAGGCCAGCCTTGGACCTCCACTACTTTTTCCACGCCCGGGACCGTCATCGCCTCGCTGGCGTCGAACGACACGAGTTTGCCGCCGACCACCGGCGGACGCGCGATCACCGCGAACCTCATCCCCGGAATCTTTGCGTCGATGCCGTAGGTCGCTTTGCCTACCGTGATGTCATGCAGATCGACGATGGGTATTGAGCCGGTGCCAACGTAGCGGAAGTCGCGCGGATCCTTCAGCTTGAGGCTATCGGCCGACGGCGTCGGTAGCGCACTAGCTGCTTTGGCGAGTTCGCCATATCCGAGCATGTTGCCTAAGTCGAGATGCACGACCTTGTGGTTCTCGGCCCGCACTTCAGAAACATCGACACCCCAGCGCGTGGCCGCCGCCTGCTCGAGCATCATGCGCATCGCCGCTCCACATTGGCGCATCGGCTGGACGAAGTGACGCACGCTGCGCGATCCGTCGGTATCCTGGTTGCCGTATGTCTTCTCGTCGCCAGGCGCCTGTGCCACATGCACGCGCGACCAGTCGGCTTCCATTTCGTCGGCAACCAACATTGGCAGGCTGGTGCGTACGCCGGTCCCCATCTCCGAGCGATTGGTGATGATGGTGACCAAACCGGACGGGTCGATAGCAATGAACACATGCGGATCATTCACCGTGCCGCCCGGCATCTTGCCGGCACCGGTAGCCCAGGCAGACATGGCCGGGCGCGACAGCATGCTGGCACCAAGCACCACGGTACCCGAACCAACAAGGCCCTTGATGACGAAGCGACGGCTCACATTGGCGATACCACCGGTCGGGATAACAATTGGCTCGAACATGTGGGTCATGGCTTACACTCCGATTGAGGCCAGGCGCACGGCTTCGGCAATGCGCTGATAGCAGCCACAACGACAGATATTGCCGGACATCGCCGAGAGGATATCGGCGTCACTCGGCTTCGGATTTATCGCCAGCAAGGCTGCGGCCTGCATGATCTGTCCCGCGTGGCAATAGCCCCATTGCGGCGCATTGGTTTCGCGCCATGCGCGCTGGACAGGATGATTGCCCTCGGGATCCAGGCCTTCGATCGTTACGATTTGCTGCCCGGTCGCGTCGGCCACCTGGACCTGACAGGAGCGGACGGCCACGCCACCGAGATGTACGGTACAGGCGCCGCAGAATCCACCGCCACAGCCAAATTTCGTCCCAGTCAGCCCAAATTCATCACGCAACACCCAGAGTAGCGGGACCGCTCCATCGCCGTCATAGGTGTGGTCCTGCCCATTGACCTTCAGTGTGATCATCACCCACCTCCCTGCGGACGGAGGAGGAGCACGACAATGCAACCTCTCGCCGCCGCCAGCATTGTTGCCAAGCGAATTTCACGGCTGGCGCCTGAGCGCGAATACCCAGGCCTAGCCACCCCGCGGCACGGCACTCGGATCGAGCTTCATCGATGTCTTGGCCAGCGCGTCCTGAATCCGCTGGGCATCGACGCCCTACCTGGATTGGAAAGCGATATACTCTGTGTCGCCGACCCGGTAGGCGACCGGCATTTTGATGATACCCGAGTTGGTCCGTTGTTGCCACAGGAGTTCGCCGGTCTCGGCGTCGAACGTACGGAACTTGCGTCTAACCTCGCCCACGAAGTGGGAGAGGTCGGCGCGAAGCGTCGGGTGAGGGTGCATCCACCGCAATAAAAACGGGGCGGGCATGGGCCCGCCCCGTCGAGAGGCACTCAGCAATCGGACAGATTACTCGCCTTCAGTCCCAATCGCGTAGGCGGTTTCGCCATGTACCGCGTCGTCGCCCACCTTGAGCGTCGCGTCATCCATGCGCAGCGGCACGATGAACGAGATCACCTTCAGGATGATGAAGGTCGCGATGACGTTGTAGACGATGATGAACAGCGCCCCTTCAGCCTGCAGCAGCAACTGATCCGGCATTGCCGTACAGCAGGCCCGTGACGCTCACGCCCGGCGCGTCCTTGTCGGTGCCGATGTATTCCAGCATGTCGGGACTGGCGAAGATGCCGGTCATCAGCCCGCCTGTCAGGCCGGCCACGCCGTGCGTCGAGAACACGCTCAGCGTATCGTCCACCTTCATCATCAGCTTGGTCTTCTGCAGCCAGTTCATGCTCATCCAGGGAATGATACCGGCCACGACGCCGATGATGATGGCGCCCCAGCCATTCACATAACCAGCGGCCGGCGTGATCGCCGACGAGGCCGGCGATCATGCCGTTGACCGCGCCGATGACCGACGGCTTGCCGTAGGCCATCTTGTCGAGCAGGGTCCAGACCAGCAGCGCGACGGCGGTCGCGGTGTTGGTGTTCAGCACCGCGGCACCGGCATCAGCATTGGCGAAGTACGGATCGCCGCCGTTGAAGCCGTTCCAGCCGAGCCACAGGATGCCGCGCGCCAACCAGGGTCACCAGCAGGCTATTGGGCGGGAAGTGCTCGCGGTCCTGCTGCAGGCGCGGACCGACCATCGCAGCCGCGATGAAGCCCGAGCATGGCCGCGGCCAGATGGATGACGTATCCGCCGGAGAAGTCCGCAACGCCCATGCCGGCGAGCCATCCGCCGCCCCACAGGCTGAACGCGCCCACGGTATAGACGAGTGTCATCCACACCGGGCAGAAGATCATCCAGGCGCCGAAACTCATTCGCCCGAGCACCGATCCGGCAAGAATGATCACGGTGATCGCGGCGAACACGAACTGGAAGTAGACCAGCGTCGCCATCGGGAATGCCATGTCGCGGCATGCCTGACGCGGCGGCGGGGATGGTGGCCTGGCCGAGACTGAAGGCGGCCGACACCGCTGGCATCGGCGTGCCCAGGAACGGGAACCATTGGGGCCCGAAAGCCATGTTGTAGTCGAACAGCACCCAGACCACGAGCACGGACGCGAACGCGTAGATCGACATGAAGGCCGAGTTGATCGCCCACTTCTTCTTGACGACGCCGCCATACAGAACGATGAGGCCTGGAATACTTTGCAGCGCGACGAACGTTGCCGCGGCCAATTGCCAGGCATTATCGCCGGTATCGAGCCATTTTGGTGATGGTACGAGCATGAAGTTCTCCACCGTTATTGACGTTCCCCACGGCGCCTTCACCAAACGGCAGCCCCCGCGCGCCGCTGCACGCCTGAAAGCGAGTGACGCCAAGGCGTGCGGCTGGTAAAGCAAGATATATGCCGCATATAAACCTGGCAGCCTGCCCGGGTCACGTGGGTGGCCGCGGTACAAGAGGAGCTTGCCAGACCCATCTACTGCGCGATATGAAGTGGACAGTCATTTTGCCCGCGAAGGTTGTATATGAGCATTACCGGTGGCAGGTGACTGAGGCCAGGAAAGCGGCGGATTGCATAACGAATAAGCAATAGTGCGCGTTACGGTCGTCGCTGGCGGAACATGGAAATTGCCAGTGAATCCAGGCACATGCTTTGCAACAATGCCGGAACTGGTTAAGGGGTGGCTGGCAAGCCATGACACTGATGATTCAGATCCGACAGATCGCGGCGTGTGCGCACCGGCATTCTGTGCGGGGCCGGGCGCCAGGCTGACGCGCAGGCGGCGCTCGTTGTTACCTGCACGAATCCGTACAGTGGAACGACGTTGGCAGATCAGCATCGACTATCGATCACGGCGACCGTAGATACAAATCCTGCCAGCGTCAGAGCACGGCCAGATTTCCTGGCGCGACGCCAAGGATGGCTGGAACTACACGCTTGATCGGCAGTCTGGCGAACTGACTGTCGATGTTGCCTCCAGCACGGGCGGATACTTCCTGCACGATCGTTGCCAGTTGCCGCCTTGAGCGATGATCCAGCGACGCCGCGGGTCAGCATCGGTTACCACTCGGCGATCGGACCGCGGCCGCGCAATGAGGACTTTGTCGGCGCGGTGCTGGGCTCACGAGATCGGCGAAGAACGACGTGACGTCGCGGCGGCGATCGCCGACGGTATCGGCAGCGCCAAGGGCGGACGCGTGGCGGCCGAGACCGCGGTACGCGGCTTTCTCGACGGCTTCTGGGATGTGCCGGAGACCATGGAAGTGCGGCGCGCGCGGCGCGCGAATCCTCGATTCGCTCAATGGCTGGATCAACGCGCAAGGGAAGCAGGATGCGAACCTTGTAGGCATGGGCTGCACCTTTACCGCGCTGGTGCTGCGCGGACGGCTCGCGCATCTGCTCCATGTCGGCGACACACGCGCCTATCGGCTCAGCGGCGATCGGCTGATGCGCCTGACGACGGATCACGTGCGTGACGATCGGGGCAAGTCGCCGGTGACTGTATCGCGCGCTCGGCATCGAGGCGGAACTGCGGCTGGATTACACCAGCCATCCGATCGCGCTGCACGACCGGTTCCTGCTGTGCACCGATGGCGTGCATGGATCGCTGGTGGACGAAACCATCGCCGACATCCTGCGCGTTCGCTCGGCGCCGGAGGAAACCAGCCGCGCCCTGGTGAAGGCCGCGCTGGACAACGGCAGCACGGACAATTGCACGGCGCTGGTGCTGGATGTGGTGGCGCTGCCGACGGCGCGATCGGATGACGTCGGCACCGCCATCATGCGGCTGCCGCTTATTCCGGTGCCGCAGGTTGGCGATACGGTCGATAGCTTCGTGCTGAACGTGCTGGTATCCGATGGCACCTACAGCCGATTGTTCGGTGCGATCGATGACGTGGATGGCGGCACGGTCGTGCTGAAGTTCCCCAAGCCGCAGGTTGCCGCGGTAGTCGACCTATCATGCGGCGTTCGTGCGCGAGTCATGGGTGGGCACGCGGGTGCGCAGTCCCTGGCTGGCGCACGTGATCGAATTGCCGCCGGGGCGGCAGACCTGCCTATACACCGTCATGCCGCTCTATACCGGCGAGCTGCTGGAAACGCGTATTGCGCGTGCGCCGCGTATCGGCATGGAGGAAGGCCGCAATATCGCGATCAAGCTGGCACGTGCGGTGGGCGCGTTGCATCGCGTCGGCGATCATTCACCGCGACATCAAGCCGGACAACGTGATGCTGGAAGCGGGAGGTTCGCTGAAGCTGCTTGATCTGGGCGTGGTGCGCTTGCCGGGCATGGAGGATTTTCCGCCTGAGGCAACGCCGGGCACCGCCGCTTACATGGCGCCTGAGATGTTCACAGGTGAGGCGGGCAATGTCGCGACGGATATCTATGCGTTGGGTGTCACGCTGTTTCGCGCATTCACCGGCGAATATCCCTACGGCAATGCCGATGCGGTAAGCCCGCCACGCTGGAGCGGCCGAAAGACATTGCGTTATTGCGGCCCGATCTACCGGCATGGCTGCAAGCGGCACTTGGCCGCGCCATCGCGCACGAGCCCGAGCAACGGTTTGCGGACATGGCGGAGCTGGCACACGAATTTGAGATCGGGTCCGCGCCGCACGCGCCTCCGCAATCGCGACGTCAGCTGACACTATACGAGCGCGATCCGGTGCGGTTCTGGCAGGTGGTGTCCGCACTGCTGGCGGTTGCATTGGCTGTAGCGCTTTGGCGGAAATAGGGGTCCACACGGAGGACACAGGAGAACCACTGAGCGCCACCGAGTGAATGGGCATGCGCTTCGCGCGATCAATTCATCCTCCGTGCATTTCTGTGGTTCTCCTGTGTCCTCCGTGTGGACCCTTGCCGCCCTGGGAACGGAAAGGGGGGTTTGCGCGCGTTCCGTCATCAACGCTACGCTTTCCGGCAATAACAAAGAAAGCCAGGGAGAACGTCGTGCTTGAGCATCTCGAACGTCAGACCGCACTGACCGGCAATCAGCGCAAGATTGTGTTCGCCGCCATCCTGGGCGACATGCTGGACTTCTTCGACTTCTATCTGATCGGCTTCGTACTTGCCTTCATAGTCGGTCAGTGGAAGCTGACCTACGGCCAATCCGCAATGATCCTGCTGTCGTCGGGACTGGGCGCGGTGCCAGGCGCGCTGTTCTGGGGTTGGCTGGCCGACCGCATCGGCCGGCGCAAGGTCTTCATCATGACAGCGCTGAATTTCTCGCTGGCAACAGGCATTATGGCGCTGACGCCGGAGCAAGGCGGCTGGATATTCCTGACTGTGTTCCGCTTCCTGGTGGGCTTCGGCGTGTCGGGACTGTTCGCCGTCGATCTGCCGCTGGTGCAGGAATTCGTGCCGACAGCGAAGCGCGGCCTTGTCGGCGGCATCGTTACGTCGTGCCTGCCGCTTGGCAGCATGCTGGGTGCGTTCCTCGGTGCCTATATGGCGCCGATCATCGGCTGGCGTGGGCTGTTTGTTGTCGGCCTGATGCCGGCACTGATTACGTTGTTGATCCGCGCCTGGGTACCGGAGTCGCCGCGGTGGCTGATCCGAATGGGTCGCATGGAGGAGGCCCGGCAAGCGCTGGCGTGGGCGCTGCAGACCGATCCAACGAACATCAAGCTGCCCGCAACGATCGAAGCACCCCGGCATACGCCGTGGACCGAGTTGTTCCGCTATCCGCGCAGCATGATCCTATCGACGCTGACCAGCCTGGGCGTGCAGACGACGGGCATTGGCCTCGTGCTGTGGGCACCGACGCTGTTCGCGCAAACTCTGTCGATTTCGCCGGCGGATGCATCATTTCTGATGATCTGGGTTGGCTTGGCCGGATTGATCGGGCGCTTCCTGTTCTCCTGGCTTTCCGAGACGATCGGCCGCAAGCCGTCCGGCGTTCTGCTGAGCTTCGGCGCGGCGTTGTTCTGCTGGCTTGCTGGCGTCTATCATGACGCGTTCATTGGCAGCGTCTCTATGCTGTTCCTGATGATCATGTTGTCGCGTTTCTTCGGCGATGGCGGCTATGCTGTGGTCGGGCCATACGCAGCGGAAGTGTGGCCGTCGGGACTGCGTGCGAGCGGCATGGGGTTCGGCTATGGTCTCGGCAACTTCGGCAAGGTGCTGGGGCCGCTTGGCTTGGCGCTGATCGCGGGTTCGTCGAACTACGTCAACCCGAAAGCCGATCTTGCGGCACTGGGATCCGCAATGAATTATCTCGCCGCATGGAGTGTGATGGCGGGCCTCGTGTTCCTGTTTCTCGGATTTGAAACAAAGGGTCGCTCGCTGGAGGAAATCGATGAAGCACTTTTGCAGCCAGCGACGGCAAAGGTGCGAAGGGTTTAGGGCCTGTCATCAATTGAGCCAAACGATGCTGGCGACGAGCTGGACGGCAGCCAGGAAGTTCCGCGCGGTCTTCTCGTAGCGGGTGGCGATCGCGCGAAACTGCTTGATCTTGGCGAAGAAGTTCTCGACCAGATGGCGCGCCACATAAAGCTCTCGGTCATAGTCGCGCGGCAAGGACCGGTTGGTTCGCGGCGGGATCACTGCGGTCTTGCCGGCAGCGGCCAGTGGATCGAGGACCCGTTCGTCGGCGTCGAACGCCTTGTCGGCGATCAGCGTATCGGCTGCCATCGTGGGCAGCAGGTGATCGGCCCCGACCAAGTCGTGTGCCTGGCCACCGGTCAGGAAGAGGCCGATCGGGTTGCCCAGCGCGTCGACCAGGGCGTGGATCTTGGTGCTCAGTCCGCCGCGCGAGCGCCCGATGGCCTGGTCGTCACCGGCTTTTTTTGGGCGCCGGCGCTGTGCTGATGAGCGCGCACGATGGTGCTGTCGATCATCGCATATTCGTTGTCGGCGTCTGCGGCGAGATGTTGAAATACCCGCTCCCAGACACCGCTTTTGGCCCAGCGGCTGAACCGAAGGTGGACCTTTGTCCCGTCGCCGAACCACTCCGGCAGATCGCGCCACGGCATCCCGGTACGGTACCGATAGAGCACGGCATCCACGAACAAACGATTGTCTGCCGCGGTCACTCCGACCGAGCCTTCGCGCCCGGGCAGCAGGTCCTTGATCCGCTCCCACTGGTCGTCGCGCAGTCCGAACCGCCGCATTGGTCAGCTCCCCACAAGCTGACCGCCTATGAATCGAAGAAACCGCCGCGCCGGAATTGGCTACGCATCGCGCGGCGCCGATTGAAGGCTGAGTGTGGCAATCAGGACTTACAGGGCCAACACTATGCGCCAATGGCGCACACCGAACGACATCGGCTCAATTGATGACAGGCCCTAGTGAAGGAGATCATACATGCCAGTTGTTCGAGCATCCGCACGCCCAACCAAGCAGGCGCCTGCGTCAAACTTTACCGGGACCGTGTATCAGGACGAGATCGTCGTCGGTGCCACGCCATCTCGCATGCGCGCTTCGGTCGTGTCGTTCACTCCAGGCGCGCGAACCGCCTGGCATACGCATCCGGTGGGACAAACGCTCTATTGCCTGAGTGGCGCCGGCCGCATCTGCTTTAAGGGCGAGGCACCGCAGGTGCTGAACCCTGGCGACACGGTGATGATCCCGCCCAATATGGTGCACTGGCACGGCGCCGCACCTGATCGGTTGTTCGCGCATCTCGCGATGTCGGAGAACAGCGACACCGGCGCCGGCACGTCATGGGGCGAACACGTGTCCGACACAGAATACAAACAGCCCGTGGCGAGCTGACCCCAAATATCCCTCTCCCTTCTCCCGCCGTGCGGGAGAAGGGAGAGGTTAGGTGAGGGATGAGGATCTTACTCCGCCGCCGCCCGCGCCGGCGCCCCACCGAGCGCACCAGATCCCTTGATCTCCGCAATCCGCGCATCGTCGAACCGTAGCACATCCCACAGGATTTCGTCGGTATGCTCGCCTAGCAGCGGCGAACGCTTCACATCAGAAACACTATCCGACAGCTTGATCGGATTCCCTACCGTCAGATACTTGCCGCGCGTGGGGTGATCGACTTCGACGACCGTGCCAGTAGCACGCAGCGACTGCTCCTCGGCCAGCTCCTTCATCGATAGAATCGGCCCACACGGAATGTCGTATTTGTTGAGTATATCCATGGCCTCGAACTTCGTCTTGGTCATGGTCCACTGTTCGATGGTATCGAAGATCTGCTTCAACCGCGGCAGACGCGCCGGCGGCTTGGCATAATCCGGATCGGTCTTCCATTCCGGCTTGCCGATCACATCGCAGATCGCTTCCCACACCGGCGCCTGGGCGATGAAGTAGATATACGCGTTGGGATCGGTCTCCCAGCCCTTGCACTTAAGGATCCACCCCGGCTGCCCGCCGCCTGACGCATTGCCTGCGCGCGGCACAGCTTCGCCGAAATGTCCATTGGGATACTGCGGAAATTCGGTCAGCGGCCCATGCGCCAGACGCTGTTGGTCGCGCAGCTTCACCCGGCAGAGGTTCAGCACGCCATCCTGCATCGCCACCAGCACCTTCTGGCCGCGTCCGCTGGTGTTGCGCTGATACAGCGCGCACACGATCCCCAACGCCAAATGGAGCCCGGTGCCCGAATTGCCAATCTGTGCACCGGTGACGAGCGGCGGACCATCGTCAAAGCCCGTCGTCGATGCGGAACCGCCGGCGCATTGCGCGACGTTCTCGTAGACCTTGCAGTCCTCATACGGCCCGGGGCCAAAGCCTTTCACCGAAGCCAGGATCATGCGCGGGTTCAGCTTCTGGATATGCTCCCACGTGAACCCCATGCGATCCAGCGCACCAGGGGCAAAATTCTCCACCATCACGTCGCAGGTCTTCACCAACGCCTCGAGCACCGCCTTGCCTTGCGGATTGCGGCCATCGATGGTGATCGAGCGTTTGTTGTGGTTCAGCATGGTGAAATACAGGCTGTCCACGTTGGGAATATCCTGAAGCTGCCCGCGCGTGATGTCGCCAGTGCCGGGACGCTCCACCTTGATCACATCCGCGCCGAACCAGGCGAGAAGCTGCGTGCAAGTCGGGCCCGACTGCACATGGGTGAAGTCGAGGATTTTGACGCCGTCCAGTGCTTTCATCCTATGCTCCTGCCTTCTTCGTCAGCGCGCTCTTGGGGTTGAGATTGCCGATATTGCCGCTCTCGCTGCCCGCGGCCGGGTCGATCACCGCGTTGATCAGCGTGGGCTTGCCAGAATCCATCGCCACATCGACGGCGCGCTTCAGGTCGTCCGGCGTGGTCGCATTCACGCCAACGCCGCCAAAGCCCTCGATCATCTTGTCGTAGCGCGCGCCTTTCACGAACATGGTCGTGGCGGGGTCGTCGCCTCCGCCCAGGTTGACGCCATCGCCGCGATAGATCCCGTCATTGTTGAACACGACCACGCAAACCGGCAGTCTGTATCGACAGATCGTCTCTACCTCCATGCCGGAGAAGCCGAACGCGCTATCGCCGACGACTGCCAGCACCGGCTTGCCGGTCTCGATCGCCGCGGCAGATGGCAAAGCCCATGCCGATACCCATCACGCCCCATGTCCCGACATCGAGACGCTTGCGCGGCTGATACATATCAATCACGCCGCGCGCCTGATCGAGCGTGTTTGCACCCTCGTTCACCAGGATCGCGTCCGGCCGCTCCTTGATCACGTCGCGCAGCACGCGCAGCGCCGAATGGTAGTCCATCGGCATCGAGTTCTTGCCGAGCCTCGCCGCCATCCTGGCGATATTGCTTTCCTTCTTGGCGTCGATTGCCTGCGTCCATTCCGCCGGAGGCGGCTTCCAGTCGCCACCCATGCCGCGCAGCAGCGCCGCCACGCAGGAACCGATATCGCCGACCAGTGGCGCTGCGATCTCGACATTGCTGTCCATCTCGCGCGGCTCGATGTCGATATGGATGAATTTCTTCGTGCCCGGCGGTCCCCATTGCTTGCCTTTGCCATGGCTCAGTAGCCAGTTAAGCCGCGCACCGATCATCATCACCACGTCGCTGTCGCTCAGCACGGTAGAGCGCGCGGCAGCCGCGGAGAGCGGATGCGTGTCGGGCAGCAGGCCCTTGGCCATGCTCATCGGGATGTATGGAATGCCGCTTTTCTCGACCAGCGCGCGGATGTCGTTGTCGGCCTGTGCATAAGCGGCGCCCTTGCCAAGAATGATCAGCGGACGCTTGGCACCACGCAGCACGTTCAGCGCGCGCTCGACAGCTTCGTGCGCCGGAATTTGCGCTGGCGCCGGGTCGATGACCTTCACCAGCGAGCGGCGGCCAGCCTCGGCTTCCATCACCTGGCCAAACAGTTTGGCCGGCATGTCGAGATACACGCCGCCTGGCCGGCCTGAAACGGCCGCTCGAATCGCGCGGGCGATGCCGATGCCGATATCCGCCGCATGCAGCACGCGGAACGCCGCCTTGCACAGCGGCTTGGCAACAGCGAGCTGATCCATCTCCTCGTAGTCGCCCTGCTGCAGATCGACGATCTCGCGTTCCGAAGAACCGCTGAGCAGGATCATCGGAAAACAGTTCGTCGTCGCATTGGCGAGCGCGACCAGCCCGTTCAAGAAGCCAGGCGCAGACACCGTCAGGCACACACCAGGCGACTTGGTCAGGAAGCCGGCGATCGCCGCCGCATTGCCGGCGTTCTGCTCGTGCCGGAACGAGATCACGCGCATTCCCGAAGCCTGCGCCAAACGGCCCAGATCGGTGATCGGAATGCCCGGCACATTATAAATGGTCTTGATGCCGTTCAGCTTCAGCGCCTCGATGACCAGATGGAAGCCATCGGTCAGTTCGGCTTCCTGTTCATCGGCTCTCTGCTCAAGTGCAGCGGACATTTTCCAGCTCCCTATGCGTATTGCCGGCGACGGTCGTCGTCCGACCCGGCCATTCTGTCGAGGAAATCGCCATGCTGTTCGACATGTGCCGCAAGGCCCATCGTGTGCTTGCGCACCAGATGTTCGGCCAAATCGGCGTCGCGGTTTTCCAGCGCGGCGATGATGTTACGATGATCCACAATGGACCGCTGTGCCCGATTGTCCTGCGTCATCGTCACGGCGCGAACCGCGCGCATATGGATGAACAGGTTCTCGGTCAGGCTGGTCATCAGGTCTACGCCGCCCATGCGGATAATCGCTTTGTGGAACTGCATGTTGGCGTGTGAATATTCGCTTAACTGCTCGGACGGGTCTTCCTGGAACACGTCGACCAGGGCATGCAATTCCGCCAGCTCGGTTTCCGTGACGCGGGGAGCGGCAAGGCGTGCCGCCATGCTTTCGATCGCCGCCCAGACGGTGATCATCTCGACCACCTCGCGCTTCGACTTGCGCATCACGATCAGCCCCCGGCGCGGCACGGAACGCACGAAGCCTTCCTGCTCCAGCACCGATAGGGCCTCGCGAACCGGCGTGCGGCTCATGCCGAGATCCTGTGAGAGCTGACGCTCATCCAGCCGGATCTCCAGCTTGTGGCCGTAGATGTTCATCTCGGTGATGGCGCGCTTGATCGCCTCACAGGCCTGCTTGCGCAGTCCGATGCTCAGGTTGATCGATTCGGCCGCGATTTCCTGCAATCGTCGCTCCCGGTCCTGGCGTGCCAGTTTGATCTTGCTCTTGGTATGCCACGAATAACCACAGTCTCTTGCGGCTTGCAAGGTCCGGTTCCGGTTGACTTGATAGTGCCGCTGCGTCTACCTGCGGGCAGGCCCCCGACAGCGCGGGCCATCGAACAGGGAGTCACTTATGGCAGCGCGTCACGGCGCGATACAGTTGGGCCGAATGGTCAAGCGCGCCCTGTGATGCCGTTCGACGCCGCCATACCGCTGTTGCGAATTTCCGACGTGAGGATGCGTTTCGGTGGCGTTGTCGCGTTGGGCGGCGTGTCGTTCGACGTCGGCCATGGCCAGATTTGCGGTTTGATTGGCCCGAACGGGTCCGGCAAGACCACACTGTTCAACTGCATCAGCGGCTTCTACCGCTTCGCCGACGGCGACATCCAGTTCGAGGGCCGCTCGCTCAAGAACCTCGGCCGTCATCGCATGGCCGGCTTGGGGATCGGCCGCACCTTCCAGAACGTCGCGCTGTTCCGTCCGTTGAGTGTGCGCGACAACATTCTGGTCGGCGCACACCACCTCGGCCGCTCTGGATTTGTCGCCAATGCGCTGCGTCTGCCCATGGTGCGGCGCGAGGACACGGTGGCGTTCACCAGGCTGAACGATCTGATGGACCTGCTCGATCTGCGCAGTGTTGCGGACGTGCCGGCAGGCAGCCTGCCATTCGGCACGCAAAAGCGCGTCGAACTGGCGCGGGCGCTGATCAGTGGGCCGAAGCTGCTGATGCTCGACGAACCGGCGGGCGGCCTGAACCACAGCGAGGTCGATGGTCTCGCCGATTTGCTGCGGCGCATCCGCCAGCATTTCGACCTCAGCATCCTGCTGGTCGAGCATCACATGAACCTGGTGATGCGTGTGTCCGATAAAGTGGTGGCGCTGGAATTTGGGATGAAGATCGCAGACGGCACGCCGGATGAGGTGCGTGCCGAACCGGAAGTGATCCGCGCCTATCTGGGCGAAACGCACGAGGATCAGCATGCCGGCGCTGCTTGAGACGCGTGGGCTGCATGCTGGTTATGGTGAAACGCGTGTGCTGCACGGCATCGACTTTTCGGTCGAGCAGGGTGGCGTGACCGCACTGCTGGGTGCGAACGGCGCCGGCAAGACGACAACCCTGCGCGCGATTTGCGGGATGGTGCGTACGACGGGCGGCGAGATCTTCCTTGCAAACGAAAGGATCGACGGCAAGGCAACCGAGGACATCGTGCAGCGGGGTGTGGCGCACGTGCCGGACGGGCGTGGCACGTTTGTCGAGCTGACGGTCGAGGAGAACCTGCGGCTGGGGGCGTTTCTGCGCAACGACCGCGCGGGGGTGGCACAGGATTTCGAGCGGGTATTTGGATACTTTCCGCGACTGCGCGAACGCTTCCGTCAGCAGGCTGGCACGTTGTCAGGTGGCGAACAGCAGATGCTGGCGATCGCGCGCGCTCTGCTGTTGCGGCCCAAGCTGCTGCTGTTGGACGAGCCGTCGTTCGGATTGGCACCGCTGATCGTGCAGGAGATCTTCGCGATCATGCATCGCATCCGCCAGGATGAGGGCGTCTCCATCCTGCTGGTTGAGCAGAACGCCAGCCTCGCGCTGGACATCTCGGAGCAGGCGTATCTGCTGGAGACAGGGAGGATCGTGATTTCAGGGCCAGCGGCGGAAATCCGGCGCGACGATTCCATCCGGCGTTCGTATCTGGGGTATCAGAATGCAGCCAGCCCCTGTCATTGCGAGCGAAGCGAAGCAATCCCGTCGAGATTGCTCCGCTTCGTTCGCAATGACACTAAAGAGGAGCCGCTAGACGTGGAAGGCGTTCTCCATCAGGTCCTGTCTGGCATCGCCAGCGGCGGCATATACGCCTCGGTCGCGCTTGCATTGGTGATGATCTACCAGGCGACGCACCACGTGAATTTCGCCCAGGGTGAAATGGCGACGTTCTCCACTTACATCGCGCTGACCCTGATTAATGATGGCTTTCCGTACCTGGGCCGCGTTCGTCATCACCATTCTGGTCTCCTTCGTCATCGGCGTACTCATCGAACGCATCCTGATGCGCCCGATGAGCGATGCTCCAGTGCTGGCGTCAGTTGGCGTGTTCATTGGCCTGCTTCTCATCATCAATGCCAGCACCGGGTGGCTGTTCGACTACACGATCAAGACCTTCCCGACCCCGTTTTCCGGTGGTCCCGTGCTGTTCAGCGGCTACGTCTCGGGCCACGAGCTCGGCTCCACGGTTGTAACCCTCGTCGTGTTGCTCGCGGTCTATCTGTTCTTTCGCCACACCAAGCTGGGCCTGGCGATGCGAGCAGCCGCGTTCAACCCAGTATCCGCGCGGCTTGTCGGCATTCGCGTCGGCTGGATGCTGGCGCTCGGCTGGGGCCTCGCCGCCGCGATTGGCGCCATAGCCGGCATGATGGTCGCGCCAATCGTGTTCCTGGATCCCAATATGATGGCCGGCATCCTGCTGTACGCGTTTGCCGGCGCATTGCTGGGCGGCATCGACAATCCGCTCGGTGCGGTGATCGGCGGGTTCGCCGTCGGCATCATCGAAAACCTTGCCGGCGCTTACCTCGTCGGCACGGAGCTTAAGCTGACCGTGGCGCTGATCATCATCGTAGCGGTGCTGGTGGTGAAGCCGTCGGGTCTGCTCGGCCGAACCGTGATGAGCAGGGTGTAACCGGATGAACGTTGCGTCCGCCACGACCCGCACCGCGACGGCCGGAATCGCCTTTTGGTTGTTCGCCGCGATCGTGCCGACGCTGCTGCTCAGCAACTACCATCTGTTCCAGCTCACCATGGTCGTGGTTTATGCGATCGCCATCCTTGGCCTGGCGATCCTGACCGGCTTCAACGGCCAGATATCGCTGGGACACGGCGCATTCTATGCCATCGGCGCCTATGTAACCGCCGTTCTGATGTATCGGTACAATGTCCCTTACTGGGCAACCTTGCCGGTTTCGGCCGTCGTCTGTGCGGCGGTAGGCTTCCTCATCGGCCTCCCCGCGCTGCGCCTGGGCGGCTTGTATCTCGCGCTGACCACATTCGCGCTCGCCGTGGCGGTGCCGCAAATCCTGAAGATCAACGCGCTGGAAGACCTGACTGGTGGTGTGCAGGGTCTGGTAATCGATAAGCCGGACCCGCCATTCGACTTGCCGATGTCGGCGGACCAGTGGCTCTATTTGTTCGCGCTCGCCGTTGGTGGCGTTCTGTTCCTGCTCGCCTGGAACATCGTGCGCGGGCGCACGGGCCGCGCCATGATGGCGGTCCGCGATCATGCATTGGCCGCCGAGGCGATGGGCATCGACCTCGCACTGTTCAAGACGCGCACCTTCGCCCTCAGCGCGATGTACACCGGCATTGCGGGTTCGCTCGGCGCTATCGTGATCCAGTTCGTGGCCCCCGACAGCTTCAGCATCTTCGTCTCGATCTACTTCTTCGTCGGCCTCCTGGTCGGTGGCGTGGCGTCGATCGGTGGGGCCATCCTTGGCGGGGCGTTCATCGAGTTCGTGCCCAACATCGCCGAATCCATATCAAAGGCAGCGCCTGGAGCAATCTATGGGATCATCCTGATCGCCGTGATGTTCCTGATGCCGAGTGGTGCCGCAGGGTTCATCCGCTCCATGACAAACCGGTTCTTCCGTCTCGGCAGAAAATCGGGTCAACTGCACCAACCAGAGGTGGGGGAAAGCGGTGCGGACCAAGTCTCGGCTGCGGCCGGCGTGCCTCATGGCGCTAGGCCTGACTCTGGCGGTCGCGGCGGCTTGTAAGAAGCAGAACGCCTACGTTCCGCCACCGCCGCCGCCAGTCGGTGTTGCGAAGCCATTACAGCAGAGTGTGACGCCGTACCTGGAGGACACAGGCAACGCCGTCGCCTATAATCAGGTCGATCTCGAGGCGCGGGTACAGGGCTACCTGCAGGAGATCGACTATAAAGACGGCACGCCGGCCAAGCTTGGCGACACGCTGTTCGTCATAGAGCCCGCGCCCTATCAGGCACAACTTCAACAGTCTCAGGCGTCGCTCGCGTCAACCCAGGCCGACCTGATTCAGGCGCAGGCCGAGTACACGCGGCAGTCGACGTTGGGCAAGAGCGACTTTGCGTCACAGTCAGTGGTCGATCAGGCACGGGCCAAGCTGGACTCGGACAAGGCAAAGATTTTGAACGATCAGGCGGGAGTAACGATCGCCGCGATCAACCTGGGTTACACGCGGGTCACCGCCCCGTTCGACGGTGTCGTGACCGCGCATCTTGTCTCTGTCGGCGGACTCGTCGGGGTGAGCGGCCCGACCAAGCTTGCCACCATCGTGCAGCTTGATCCGATCTATGTGACGTTCAACGTCAGCGAACAGGACGTGCTGCGCGTCAAGGCAATGATGGCGCAACGCGGTCTGAAACCCGCAGAGGTGGGCAAGGTACCCGTGGAAGTCGGCCTGATGAATGAGGCTGGCTTCCCGCACAAAGGTATAATCGATTACATCGCCCCCAACCTCGATCCATCCACCGGCACTCTTCAGGTACGCGGTGTGTTCGAAAACCCCAATCGTGCGCTGCTGCCTGGCATGTTCTGTCGCATCCGCGTACCACTGGCGGTGGGTCAGACCACGGCGTTGCTGGTGCCGGATGTCGCGATCAGCTCTGACCAGGCGGGCAATTATCTGTTGATCGTGGACAAGGACAACGTCGTGCAGCAGCGCACCGTGCAGACCGGCCAACTGGTTGGCCACTTGCGGGTGATTACCTCGGGTCTGAACGCCGACGATGTCGTCGTTGTATCTGGCAATCAGCGGGCGATTCCCGGGGAGAAGATCGAACCGCAGACGACCACGATCACTGCCGATGCGTCACCCGCCCCCTCCGCCGGCAAGCCCTGAGCGATGATCTCGAAATTCTTCATCGAACGGCCGGTGCTGGCCAATGTGCTGGCCATTGTCATCGTGCTGATTGGCCTCGTGGCGCTGTACATGCTGCCGGTGGCGCAGTATCCGAACGTCGTGCCGCCGACAGTATCGGTCACCACGCGTTATCCTGGTGCCAGCGCTGATACCGTCGTGAACACGGTCGCCTTGCCGATCGAACAGCAGGTTAACGGCGTTCAGGGCATGCTGTATATGCAGTCCACCTCCGCCGTCGGACGGCACCTATACACTGAACGTCACATTCGAGATCGGCACGGATCTGAACTTCGCGCAGGTTCTGGTGCAGAACCGCGTCGCGACGGCGATGGCCTCACTGCCACAGGCGGTGCAGGTCCAGGGCGTGACCGTGCAGCAGAAGTCCACCTCGATCCTGCAAATCGTCTCTCTCACGGCCAGCGATCCCCGCTATGACAGCCTGTACCTGAGCAACTACGCGACCATCAATCTGGTCCCGGAGCTCTCGCGCCTGCCCGGCGTGGGCAATGTCAATGTGTTCGGCGTCGGCCAGTATTCCATGCGCATCTGGCTGGATCCGCAGGCGTTGCATGCTCGCGGCCTGACACCGCAGGATGTCATCAATGTCATCCAGCAACAAAGCCAGCAGGTGACCGCGGGCCAGATCGGCGCGCCGCCAGCGCCGGCAAGCCAGGCCTTCCAGTACACCGTGAACGTCGAGGGCCGCCTGGCCGATCCGGCCGAATTCGGCAATATCGTTGTCAAGGTCGATCAGTCGAACGGCGGCCAGATCACGCGCGTGAAGGACGTGGGGCGGGTGGAACTGGGCGCGCAGACTTACTCGCAGGTCTCGCAGCTCAACAACCAGCCGTCGGCCGGTGTCGCGATCTTCCAGTTGCCCACTGCGAATGCACTCGATGTGGCGCACCGCGTCGATGTCCTGATGAAGGAGCTCGCGAAGGCGTTCCCGCAAGGTCTGAGCTACAGCGTTCCGTTCGACACGACGATCTTCGTCCAGACCTCGATCCACGAAGTGTACAAGACGCTGTTCGAGGCGGCGATCCTCGTTCTGATCGTCATCCTGGTGTTCCTGCAGGACTGGCGGGCGATGCTGGTGCCGGCGACCACAGTGCCGGTGACGATCATCGGCGCGTTCGCGGCGATGTGGGCGCTGGGGTTCACGGTGAACCTCTCGACATTGTTCGCCATCATCCTGGCCATCGGCATCGTGGTGGACGACGCCATCGTCATCGTTGAAGGCGTGTGCGCATCACATGGAACGCGGCATGACGTCGCATGATGCGTCGATCAAGGCGATGGACGAACTGTTCGGCCCGATCATCGGCATCACGCTGGTGTTGATGTCGGTGTTCATTCCGGCGGCCTTCCTGCCTGGCCTTACGGGGCAGATGTACGCGCAGTTCGCGCTGGTGATCGCCGCGACCGCGATCATCTCCGCGATCAACGCCGCGACGCTGAAGCCGACGCAATGTGCGCTGTGGCTGCGGGCGCCGACACCGCCGGAGAAGCGCAACTTCTTCTACCGTGGCTTCAATCGCGTCTACGGCAAGGTGGAGGATGGTTACGTCTGGGTTATCAGCCACATGACGCACCATGCCTTGCTGGCGGTGGTGATCGGTCTGCTCGCCGGCGGCCTGGGCGTCTGGGGCGTCGCGCAACTACCGACGGCGTTCATCCCGCCCGAGGACCAGGGCTACGTGATGATCAGCGTGCAATTGCCGGACGGTGCGGCGCTTGGTCGGACCCAGGCCGTGCTTCAGAAGGTGACCGATATCGCGCGCGCCACGCCGGGGGTCGATCAGGTGGTCGCGATCAGCGGCATCTCGGTGCTGGATAACAGCGCGACGTTACAAAATGCCGGCGTAGCGTATGTTATCCTGAAGAACTGGAGCGAGCGCAGCAAGGCGGCGGGGACCGATCTGTTGTCGCTGTATCTGCGATTGTCGGCTGAGTTGGACAAGATGCCCGAGGCTATCGGACTGGTCCTCGTGCCACCGCCAATTCAGGGCATTGGTAATGCCAACGGCTTCACCATGCAGGTCGAGCTGCGCGACGGCAGCTTCGATTATGCGAAGCTGCAAACGCTCGCCCAGACCATTGTCAATAATGGCAACAGCCAGTCGGGCCTGCAGCGGCTCAATACCACGTTCCGGTCCAGCGTGCCGCAGCTAGAGGTGGTCGTGGACCGCGTTAAGGCTGAGTCGCTGAATGTGTCGGTAGGGTGCCGTCTTCAATGTGCTGTCCGGGTATATCGGTTCGGCCTACGTCAATCAGTTCAACAAGTTCGGCCGGACGTATCAGGTCTATGTCCAGGCGGACTCGAAGTATCGCCTGGAGCAGAGCGACATCGAGCATCTTTGGGTGCGGAGCAAGGATAATAAGATGGTGCCGCTGGGCACGCTCGTGCAGATCAAGCACGATGTTGGCCCGTCACTGGCAAGCCTGTACAACCTGTATCCCACTGCTGCGATCAATGGTGGCGCCGCGCAGGGCTTCAGCTCGGGTGAGGCGCTGAACCTGATGGAGCAGATGGCCGACCGCACGTTGCCTCGCGGCGCCGGGTACGAATGGACGGCGATGTCGTACCAGGAGAAAGTGACCGGTAACCAAATCATCTATGCGTTCGGCTTTGGCCTGCTGTTGGTCTATCTCTGTCTTGCCGGTCAATATGAAAGCTGGATCGCGCCGTTCTCTGTCATTCTTGCGGTGCCGCTGTCGCTACTGGGACCGTACATCGCGCTGGGCAGCCTGGGGTTGGCGAACAACCTCTACACGCAGATTGGCTTGGTTCTGCTGATTGCGCTGTCCGCGAAGAACGCGATCCTGATCGTGGAGGTGGCGCGCGAACGCCGTGCCGCAGGCGAACCGATCCTTGAAGCTGCGCTCGATGCGGCGCGCACGCGGTTCCGGCCGATCCTGATGACCTCGTTTGCGTTCATTCTAGGCGTGGTGCCGCTGGTCACAGCGACGGGCGCCGGGGCGAATTCCCGTATTTCGCTCGGGCTGTCGGTGTTCAGCGGCATGATTGCGTCAACGTGTCTTGCGGTTCTTTTCGTGCCGTCGTTTTTCGTGGTGCTGCAACGCTTTGAGGAGCGGCGCAACGCGCCCAAGCAGCCGCAGCCGGCCAGCACCCCGGCATAGGAGGAAATGCATGCTGAGCATGAAGGACAAGGTGGCCGTCGTCACCGGCGCCGGCTCGATTGGCCCGGGCTGGGGCAATGGCAAGGCGACCGCGACATTGCTGGCGCGACAGGGTGCCTCGGTATTCCTGGTCGATATCAACGAAGCGGCGGCGCAGGAGACGCGCCAGATCATCGAGGGCGAGGGCGGCACCTGCGCAGTGCATCGCTGCAACATGACAAACGCGGCGGAAGTGCAGGAAATGGTGCAGGCCTGTGTCGATCGGTTCAAGCGCATCGACATCCTGGTGAACAATGTCGGCGGTTCCGCGCCCGGCGATCCGGTCTCGATGACCGAGGAAGTGTGGGATCAGCAGATCGACACGAACCTGAAGACAGTGTTCCTCGGCTGCAAATACGTGCTGCCGGTGATGGAGGCGCAGGGCAAGGGCGCGATCGTCAATCTGTCGTCGGTGGCGGGGCTGCGCAACGACGGGCATGGTGGCCGCGTGCATGTCGGCTACAGCGCGAGCAAGGCTGCGGTGATCCAGTTCACGCGCTCCACCGCGGGGGCGTATGTGAAGAAGGGAATACGCTGCAACACGGTGGTGCCGGGTCTGATGCATACGCCGCTGGTGGAGTATCGGTTGGCGCGGACTGTCGCCGGCAATGACGCGGCCGCGCTGATCGCCAGCCGCAACGCACGCACGCCGATGGGCCGGATGGGCACCGCGTGGGATGTGGCGCATGCCGTGCTGTTCCTGGCTTCGGACGAAGCGAACTACATCACAGGAACAGAGATAGTGGTGGATGGCGGACTGATATTGGCATCGCCATAGGTGGACAACCTCGCCCGCTTGCGGGAGAGGTCGGCGCGAAAGCGCCGGGTGAGGGTGCAGCAAGGAGGATTCTATGCCCGAACGACGCTTCAAGGAATTGACGCCGGAAACAATGGCTCCGGAGCAGAAGAAAGTAGCGGACGCGATCCAAGCGGGTCCTCGCGGCGCCGGATTGCGTGGGCCGTTCAACGCACTGCTGCGCAGTCCCGATCTGTGCGATCTGGTGCAGCGTGTCGGCGCCTACGTCCGCTACTCGAGCTCGATCCCGGCGCGGCTCAATGAGATGGCGATCATCATGGCCGGCCGCAAATGGACCGCGCAGTACGAGTTCTACGCGCATCGCAAGCTGGCGATTGAGGCTGGTCTGAACCCAGCCATCTGCGATGCGATCGCGCTGAACCAGCGGCCGCAGAGCATGCAGGACGATGAAGTCCCAGTCTACGATTTCTGCTCGGAGTTGCTGTCAACAGGGCAGGTGTCGGACGCGCACTACAAGGCTGTCGTCGATCGCTTCGGTGAGCGTGGCGCGATCGATCTCGTCGGCGCCGTCGGCTATTACAGCCTGGTATCGATGGTGCTGAACGTCGATCGCGTGCCTCTGCCGCCTGGCGAAACACCACCGCTGAAGCCGCTGTAAGAGCATATGGGTTTCACTTCGTTCAACCCATCCTACGAAGCGCCGCAGCGATTGTAGGATGGGTTGAGCGCAGCGATACCCATCGCGGCCAGAGTCGGTTGTACAACATGTTGATTGCCGCGTGCAGTTCCGTCGCTACGATCCTGGCGGGAAGGTCTGCGCAATATGAAATGCCTTCGACGTGACAAGCCATTTCCCGTCAATACGATGGAACACCAGATTATCGATGAAGCAGATCTGCCCGATCCTCACCCGCACCTTGGCGGTCGCAAGATTGGGTGCGGTGTGCTCGATGTTCAGGATCTCCTGATCGCGTGGGGATTTCATGGATGCAGGCGACGGCCGGTTCCGCATAACCTCTCGGAATTCCGCCGCCATCCACGCGGTTAGTATTCCGTCCCGCATACCATGGATCAAACAAGCGTCGTGGAACACCTGCGGAAATTGATCATCATCCGCGTCATACATCAGGTCGAAATAACCCTCGATCGCATGCGCGACGGCTTGCGTGCGGTCCATTCAGCTCTCCTCTGAAGGCAATCAACATTCTCGGCTGCACCAACACTGGTCTATATGAAAACCGGAAACCATCATTCTGGTGTCATCTCTTGAATGACTGCGAGGCATCCTCCATGGAGGAAATAGACGGCCGGCTCGTAGGCGGTCTGGTCGTGCTCGCCGCGGTTGCCGATGCACGCAGTTCTGGCAGAGCAGCCACACGGCTGGGTATGACGCAATCCGGCGTCAGCAAGGCGATCGCGAAGCTTGAGTCTCGCCTCGGTACCCGGCTCGTTCATCGCACAAGCCGTGCAGTTGAACTCACTGATGAAGGGCAAGTGCTCTACGAACGCGTCATTCCGCATTTGTCTGGCATTGGAGACGCCGCGGCCGAAACCGCGAAATCGCGCGATGCAGTCCGCGGCCACTTGCGGGTGAATGTCGATCCGCTGTTCTCCCGCATGGTCCTGGCACCGAAACTGAGCGCGTTCCTGTTGCAGAACCCAGGCCTGGAGCTGCGTATCGAAACCAGGGATCGCATCGCCGACCTGGTAAGCGATGGCTTCGATCTCGCGGTCCGCTTCGGCGAGCCAACGCCGTCGGCGCTCATTGCCCGCCGCCTGTTCAGCGCTCGTATCCTGACGGTCGCGTCACCGATATACATTGAGCGTCACGGCAGACCAGCCGATCCCAAGGACTTGGCGAACGATGGCCACCAATGCATCCTCGCGATCGACCCCTCGACGGGGCGTCCCTTCGATTGGGAGTTCTGGCGTGGAAACGAGATCGTGTCAGTCGCGGTGAATGGACGGCTGACCGTCACCGACTCCGGAACCAAACTCGGCGCGTGCCTGGCAGGATTCGGCATCGCACAGGTCATCGACATTGGGCTTGAACATCACTTCACAAGCGGAGAGCTGATCAACCTGTTCCCCGACTGGCCGGACGAACGATTTCCGCTCTACGTGTATTACGCTTCCCGTAATCACGTGCCAGCAAAGGTGAGGAAGTTCATCGATTTCGTCGTGAGCTCGCTCAGCTCGGAGCTTGGTGTGGGGACCGTCACCCCACCTCCGCCTCCACAATCTCGAATGCCGCGGCCAATTCTTCGCGAGTGATGGTCAGCGGCGGGCACAGCGTAAGCACATTCCCGCCGCCGACCTTGAAGCTCAGTCCACGCGACAGGCAGCGATACATCATGGCCTCTGCTTCATCGACTTCCACCCCGAACGACAACCCCAATCCCCGCACCACCCGCGCTGCCGGCATTTCGCGCAGCCGCTGCAATCCATACGCGCCCAGTTGGCGCGACTTCTCCAGCAGCCCTTCATCCCGGATAACATCCAGCGTCGCCAGCGCCGCGGCGCAACCGACCGAACTCTTCTCATGCGTGTAGTGTCCCAGTGCGCGATCGGCCGCGACATCCAGATCATCGCGCGCGATCAGCGCTGCCATCGGGAAAACACCACCGCCCAGACCCTTGCCCAGCACCAGCATGTCTGGCACGCAGCCGACCTGTTCGCACGCGAACATCGTGCCAGTGCGACCCAAACAGCTCGGTATCTCGTCGAATACCAACAGCGCCCCATGCCGATCGCAGCTCGCCCGCACGCGAGGCCAGAAATCCGCAGGCGGCATCTCTAATGTTGTCCAGCGCACCGGTTCGGCGATCACCGCGCCGACGTCGCCCTGCACCTCCAGCACGTAGTCGATGTAGTCAGCCATCCTCTCATGCGTGCCGAAGAACCGCGGCGCCAGCGAGGGCGGCGGCACGTGTTCGGTGCCAGGCAGCAGCGGACCGGCGTCGCGACGGAAGATTGCCTCGCCGCCTACCGAGATCGCATCGAGCGACGCGCCGTGGAACGCATCCCACATCGACAGCGTCTTGTGCCGCCCCGTCGCGTGGCGCGCCAGCTTCATCGCCATGCCAATGGCCGCGGTGCCGCTTGGCGCAAACAACACCTTGTTCAGGTGCCCCGGCGCCAATTCTGCCAGCCGCCGCGCCAATTCGATCGCCGCGCGATTGGTGTAGCGGCGCGGCGAGAACGGCAGCGTCGCCAATTGCCGCGTCACCGCCTCGATCACGCGGGGGTGGCCGTAGCCGACCTGGTGCACCGAGTTGCCGTGGAAATCCATGATGCGCCGGCCAGCGGTATCGATCAGGTAGATGCCTTCGGCGCGCTCGATGACATTCAGGCATGGCGTTGAGAGCGCCTGATGCAGGAACCAGCGCGCATCCTGTTCCAGCAGATCGCGTGCCTCCGCATTGATGTATTCGCGCTGCCACGCGGCACGAGCGTCGCCGAGATTGATGTCACCTTCGCTGCGGTCGTGCATGGCGGCATGCTGACCGGCTGGCGGCGTGCAGGCAAGCGTGCTGGTATCGGGTCATGAAGCTGCAAGCGGCAATCCTCGATTGGGCCGGCACCGTGGTTGACCACGGCAGCCGCGCGCCGATGGGTGCGTTCGTGCGCGCCTTCGCGCAGTTCGGCGTGACGATCAGCGTCGCGGATGCGCGAGGTCCGATGGGCATGGCGAAGTGGGACCACATCCGTGCTGTCGGCCAGACCCCATCGGTGGCGGCAGCATGGCGTGCGTGGCACGGACGCGATTTCTTGGACGGCGACGTGGACGCGATCTTCCAAGTGTTCGAGCCAATGAACATCGCGGCGGTGCGCGACCATGCGGACATCATCCCTGGCACCATCGAGGCGATCGCGGCATTGCGTCAGCGCGGCATGAAGATCGCGGGCACCACCGGATATACGCGACCAATCATGGATGTGCTGGAACCAATCGCCGCCGCCGCGGGCTATGCGCCAGAATTCACTGTGTGTGCCGGCGATCTTCCTGCCGGTCGCCCGACACCGCTGATGATGTGGTACGCGATGGCGAAGCTCGGCGTTTGGCCGGCGGAGACGGTGGTGAAGGTAGACGATACGGCGCCAGGGATTGGCGAAGGCCGCGCCGCCGGAGCCTGGACCATCGGCATTTCGTTGACCGGTAATGCCACCGGCTTGTCTGCTGATGAACTCGCGGCGCTATCAGCAACGGAGCGCGCTCACCTGCGCGAGCAGGCAGCGGTGGAATTGCGCGATGCCGACATGGTGATCGACGGCATCGCCGATCTGCCTGATGCACTTGCCGTTATTGACGCACGGCTCGCGCAAGGCCAGGTGCCATCACTTGGTGGTCTTGGCGGACGATAGAATTCAACGCAGAGTCCGCGAAGGGACGCGAAGATCGCCAAGGAGATTTACCTGGGGCCTTCGGCCCATGGCGCGCAGTACCCAAAATATCCTTCGCGATCTTCGCGTCCCTTCGCGGGCTCTGCGTTGAATTATTTCCGTGCGCACGGCCCCTAAACCGCGCGTTCCGGGCTGACCTCAGCTATATAAATCACATCGCCTGTCGCCGCGTCTGGACTCCCCGGCGGCTCCATCGCAACCACGTGCCCATTGCCCTGCATCGCGATCCAGCTTGGCGCGGCCCGCTTGGCCTCCTCGATCACGTCCGCCGGCACCTCTGGCCAAAGCTTCTCTTCAAGCACACGGATCCGTTCCATCGTGGCCTCCTGAGCGTTGCCCCCACTCAACGCCACATCAGCCACAACGTTCCAACCGCCAGCGTGAGCAGCGTCAGTGGCCCTCCGACGCGGAAATAATCCCAGAAACCAATGACGATCCCGCGGCGCGCGGCCTTCTCGACCACGATCAGATTGGCGATGGATCCCAGGACGGTGAAGTTGCCAGCGAGCGTCGATGCCATCGCGATCACCAACCAGGCGCGCTGATGATCCGGCAACGCGCCCACAAACGGCTTCAGCAACAACACCGCAGGCACGTTGCTGACCAGGTTCGACAGCACCGCCGTGACGGCACTTAGCACCGGGATGCTGCCAAGCTGCGAAGCCACCGCTTGCGGTGACGGCAGCTCGCGTTCCGCGCCAACCACAATGATGAACAAACCGGTGAACATCAGCAGCAGAGACCAGTCGATCTCGGCATAGACGCGCGCGCTCTTCACGCGCCGCGTCAGCAGCAGCAGAGCGCCCACGATGATCGCTGCTTTCGCCGGCGGCTCTCCGGCGAAGAACAGCACCACCACCGCCGCGGTCGCGATCAGTGAGCGCACAACCAGCGCCCGGTTGATCCGCACCCGCGGCGGATGCACGTCCACAACACTGCCCCGCAAATCGGCCCGGTGCAGCAGCGCCAGCAGCCCGATCGTCAGCAGCAGCCCCACCACCGCGACCGGCGCCAGCGCACCTGCAAATTGTGTATACGGAATTCCCGAAAAACTGCCGATCATCATGTTTTGCGGATTGCCGGTGATTGTCGCCGTGGACCCGACATTCGACGCCATCGCGACCGCCAGCAGATACGGCACGGGATTGCGCTTCAACCCCATGGTTAGTTCCAGCACCAACGGTGCCATCACCAGACAGATCGCATCATTCACGAGGAATGCGGAAAACACGCCAGACACCATGACGATCGCCGCAAGCAACAACAGCGGCCGATGCACGCGGCGCACGACCCAGGCATTGACCAGCGCGAAGAAGCCCGAGATGCGCAGGTTCGCGACGATGATCATCATGCCAAGCAGCGAGGTCAGCGTGCCCAGATCAACCGCGCGATACGCGTCCTCCAGTGACACTGCGCCGCAGGCGACCATCAGACAGGCCCCTACAAGCGCCACCCCCGCCCGGTCGATCGCCAGCCCCGGCACCTTGCCGATTGCCAGCGCCAGATAGCTACCGATGAAAATGCCCAGCGCGGCAATGTGGCGCGCCGTGGCGAGGTCCGCTGTCATTCAGTGATTGGGCCAGAGCCCCGGTGTCGCCACCTCAAGCGAGTGCCCGTCGGGATCGCGGAAATACAGACTGGTGCCACCACGCGCCCATTTGATCCGGCTCTCCACTGCGATGTCGAGCTTGCGCAGATGCGCCTCCCACGCGTCCAGTTCGCCGAACGGGATGGCGAAGCAGAGATGCAGATCGCCCGCCCCATGATGCGGTGGGATGACGCCCCCCGGCACCGGCGCCGGCTCATTGGTGCTGCCGTGCTGGAACAGCAGCAGCACCTGGCCGCCTGGCACGCCGAGAGCGCACATGCGGCCGTCGTGCACGAACAGCTCGAACCCGAACACGCGCTGATAGAATGCGCAGGACCGGTCCAGATCGGCGACGTATAGCGACGTCTCCAGAATTCCGCTCAGCCGCGGCATCGGCATCTCCTGGTTCCAGGCACTCTTGCATAGCTGGCCCCGGTGGTATGCTGCCTCAAGCAAGGGAATCGAGCCATGCCAGCGCATTTCGACCTGTTGATCCGCCATGGGACCTGCGTGCTGCCCTGGGGCCTGGAGGCCACCGATGTCGGGGTACGCAACGGCCGCATTGTGGCGCTCGGCGTCGCCCCGGACGCTACCGCGGATGCCACGGTCGATGCTAAAGGTTTGCACGTTCTCCCGGGTTTGATCGATCCGCACGTGCACTTGCGAGATCCGGGCGACAAGGCGGTGGAAACCATCCCGACCGGCACTCGCGCCGCCGTGCTGGGTGGGCTGGCGGCGGTGTTTGACATGCCGAACACCTCGCCCTCTGTCACCGACGCCGAGAAGCTGGCCTGGAAGCAGGGCTACGTCGAGCACGAGTCCTGGTGCGACAGCGGACTGTATGTCGGCGGCACCAAGAACAACATCCCGGAGCTTGCCAGCCTGGAGCTCGGCCGCGGCGTCTGCGGCATCAAGATCTTCGCCGGCAGCTCCACCGGCGACCTGCTGGTGGAGGACGATGAACACCTGGAGCGTGTGATGCGCTCGGGCCGTCGCCGCATCGCCTATCATTCCGAGGACGAATACCGCCTGCAGGACCGCAAGCCGATGTTCAAATCAGGCGATCCGCATCGCCGGCACATGGAATGGCGGGATGTGGAATGCGCGTTCCTCGGCACCCGCCGGCTGATGGCGTTGGCCCGCAAGACCGGGCGTCCGGCGCACATTCTGCACGTCTCGACCGCTGAGGAACTGGACTACCTGAAGGACTTCCGCGATGTGGCCACCTGTGAGGTGCTGGTGAACCACCTGACCCAGGTCGCCCCCGATTGCTACGATCGGCTGAAGGGCTTCGGCGTCATGAACCCACCAATCCGCGGCCCCGAGGTTCAGGAGGCGTGCTGGCGAGCAATCAACGACGGCACGGTGGACACCGTCGGCTCCGACCACGCGCCGCACTCGCGCGAGAAGAAACTTCTGCCTTGGCCCGACTGCCCCGCTGGCCTGACGGGCGTGCAAACCATCGTCCCGGTCATGCTGAACCACGTGAACGCAGGGAAGCTGACGCTCATGCGCATGGTCGATCTGATGTGCGCGGGGCCGGCGCGGGTTTATGGTGTCGTGGGGAAGGGGCGCCTGGCGGCGGGCTATGACGCCGACTTCACGCTGGTGGATATGAAACGCCGGCGCACGATCGAGGACTCGTGGATCGTGTCTCCCTGCGGCTGGACCCCCTTTGCCGGCATGGAGATCACTGGCTGGCCCGTCGGTGTTATAGTGCGCGGCCAGCAGGTCATGCGCGACGACGAAGTGCTCGGCAAGCCGATCGGCAAACTGGTGCGATTTCTCGGGTAGCGGCGCCCGGCCTGTTGACGACCAAAGGCCGAACGTCTCGCCTCCGCCTCACATCATTCCGTGCCATTCGTGTCGGCCGACGCGTCGGCGACCAAATCGTCGATCCGCACGTTCAGACGCTTAGCCAGCCGAACATAGACCGACACCGCCCCCACGCGTTGACCGTTTTCAAGCTGTGCCAGGTACGGCTGCGAAATGTCTGCTGCCTGCGACAATTCGATCTGGGTCAGTCCGCGATGTTTGCGCCAAAACGCCAGTGGCGTCGGAGCAGCGAGGTAAGCGTCCACATCGGCCTCGGCGACGGTTGGCATCGTGCCGGCCGCGATCTCGCGCATCGCGACAGCGGCATCGCGGGCGTCGATCAGGTCCTGGTATTCCTCGGCGGTCATTGTGACGAGGCGTTCGCCATTAGGCGAGATCGTGGTCTGAATGGTCATGCTCGGTCTCCGTTAGTCGTAGACATTCCCTCGCGGTCCGATCCGGGTCACCATCAGCTCTTGCTCGGTTTCGACGAAGATCACCCGGTAATCCGCCACACGCATCCGGCTCGCCGGCGAACCAACCAAGCGGGTCACGTTATTCGCATGCGCGGCGGGATTAGCTGCGTATTCATTGACCGCTCTGCGCACCCTCGCCGCCATGGTGCCGTACCGCTTCAGGTTGGCGATGGCCTCCGCAGAATAGCGAACTGCCTTCACGTTTGGACTATAGCGGAGCGCTATATACCTTATCAATGGGGGCCGTCTCGCATGTCGCTGGTGCGAGAGTCGCTGAGCCTGGTATCCGGGCGCCGAGTTCCCCGACGGTCCAGCCGGTCGAGTGCATCAGCGCCTGATAAGAGCGCGCCCGCTCAAGTGGGGCGGCGTCCCAGCATCGTCGGGCAGCGCGGGCGTCGGCTGCGGCAAAACAACGTCGACCCCGACACCCCCGCTTCGTTTCGGTGACCGACGGCTTAATGGCCCAATTGCTTGGGCGTGATCGCGCGGGGCCAGCGGGTCATGCATCCCCAGGGTGAGACGACGGAATCTGGTGGCAATTCGTCGTGTGTCCGGTCCGGCTAAGTGGTGCAGCGGGGGCTTGCATCGTTGCCGCGGTGCCATTACATGGCGCGTATCGGCGCTTTTCGCCTGGGTTGTTTGTTCCTTCGTGCGAAGCCTCGCGCAGACCAGCACTCCCATTGAAAGGTTTTTCGGCTCGCATGTTGCGGGTTGCCGACACAATAGGAGTAACGCGATGTCGATTGGCACCGTGAAGTGGTTTAACGCAACCAAGGGCTACGGCTTCATCCAGCCGTCCGAAGGCGGCGCGGATGTGTTCGTGCATATTTCGGCCGTTGAGCAGTCCGGGCTTGGCTCTCTGACCGAGGGCCAGCAAGTCAGCTTCGATGCGGTTCGTGGCCAGAAGGGCAAGGTAGCCGCTGAGAATCTCAAGGCGGCCTGATGCTCGCAGGCGCCGTGTGACAGCGGCGCCTGCAACACGACTGGAAAGCTGATGGGTTTCGCTTGCCGCTCAACCCATCCCGCAAATTGCATCGCGCGATCGAATGGCGTGGCAGCGTAGGATGTGGTTGAGCGCAGCGAAACCCATCGATTCCAGTTTATCTGAACGTACCCAGAAATAGTCCTCTAACAGCACAGCGTTCCCCTTCGCCGCGACGCCGTCGCGCGTGACGCTCTCGTGCGTGTTCAGCTCGACGGTGTTGGTGCGGATATCCACCTTCACGGCACGCTCGTATTCTCGGTTCATGCCGAACGAATTGAGCGCGAGCACGAGCAGGATGACGAGGACGATAACGGCGATGATCAGTGCGACGGGGGCCATTCAAGGCGTCGAATCATCTTGCTCGTTTTAGGCTGCCAGTACGTGCGGCGCTGGTCATTAGCTTTCCGCATCCGGCGCTGGAGCTGTGCGGCTGATCACATCGCTACGTTGCTTGGACAGTGTTCTAGTGGCTCTCCTGGCCGGAACGTCTCGATGTCACGCGCGTCCGCTCGGAGGCGCGGGCGTTGCGAAGTCTCTGCATGTCTTGCTGGGTTTCGGCCACGGATTGGCTCGACAACGCCTTCAAATCAGCCGCGGCGAGTTGTTGCTCGCTGACCGCACGTTCCTGTCCGTCGCCAACTCGCTTCACCCGATACTGCCAGATATTGGCCATCTCGGGCAGTATGCGCAGGATCGTATATACATCAGCAGGATTATCGTTCGCGTAGCGGTCCAACCGCAGGCGAACCCGATCCCCGATAGCAAATTTGCGGGCGTCCATGATACACCTCCGGTAAGAAAATCAGCAAACAGTACCTGACAGGATATCGACCGAGTGCGTGTTCTCGCGACCGAGTTCCAGCTAGCGACGACCGTCCATTTCGTAGGGGCGACATAGACCGTGCCCGTTCGCGAAGGAGGGGGGAAGCAATCCAGTGGTTGGTGGGCTGAAACAACTAGTCGCCCGCGTCATTGAACCTGACGGCAGTTTGTGACTTACTCGCAACGTCGTCAACGTTGCCAGGATTTGGGACATGTCAGAGGTCGTCGTGAAGAAGTATGTGGTTCGGCTGGACGCGGAGGAACGCGCGCGGCTGGAAGCGCTTATCGGCAAGGGCAAACATTCGGCCAGCGCGATCCTCAGGGCACGCATCTTGCTCAAGGCGGACATTTCCGAGGTCGGCGAAGCCTGGAGCGACGGCCGTATCGTGAAGGCCCTCGACACCAGCCTCGCGACCGTCCACAGGGTTCGCCAGTGTCTGGTTGAGGAGGGGCTCGACGTAGCGCTCGCCCGTAAGCCCCGCGCGAGACCGTCGATCCTGCGGATCTTCGACGGCGAAAAGGAAGCCAGACTGATCACGCTGGCCTGCTCCAAGCCTCCGGCCGGGCACGCGAAATGGTCGCTGCGCCTGCTGGAACAGCAGGTCGTGGAACTGGGGATCGTCGCCAAGGCCAGTGACAACACGATCGGGCGGACGCTAAAAAAAACCTTCTCAAACCGCACCTGAAGCAACGGTGGGTCATTCCGCCGTCGGCCAACGCGGCGTTCGTGGCCGCGATGGAAGAGGTGCTGGAGGTTTACACGAGGCCGCGTGATACAGCCCGGCCCTTGGTTTGTCTTGACGAGACCTCGAAACAACTGATCCGGGAAACTCGCGCGCCGTTGCCGATGAAGCGTGGTCAGCCGAGGCGCGTCGATTATGAGTACGAACGCAACGGCACCGCCAATCTGTTCATGCTGTTCGCGCCGCTGGAAGGTTGGCGGCATGTCGAGGTGACGGATCGCCATGCCGCCGCCGATTATGCCGCCATGCTTCGCGACCTGTCGGACCGATATTTCCCCTCAGCAAACAAGATCGTTCTGGTGCAGGACAATCTCAGCACCCATACCGCGGCGTCGCTGTACGCCGCCTTCGCACCGGCCGAGGCGCGCCGTCTCGCCGAGCGGTTCGAGTGGCACTACACGCCGAAGCACGGCAGTTGGCTGAACATGGCGGAGTCAGAACTCGGCGTTCTGTCATCGCAATGTCTGGATCGACGGATCGAGGACAAAGGCAGCCTTGTCGAGGAAGTCGCCGCCTGGCGTGAACATCGAAACAAACATCACGCCAAGGCCAACTGGCAGTTCACCAATGAGCATGCCCGGATAAAACTCAGACGACTTTACCCGTCACTTTGAATGACTCGGGCGACTAGATTGCTGCGTCGATTCGCTCCTCGCAATGACAGTGAAGGCGAACCTATGCTGCGTTCTTTCCGTTAGATCCCATCCACCAGGCGAAGGGCGCCGTCGCCTCCATATGGGGATCACCGTGCCATTACAGCCACTAATCGAAGCGAAATTCACGGATCTACGAGTTTATTTTTGGCCCGGCACTGTAATTGGGCCGCGAGTCACCAACTTCAAAGTTCTATGAGCCGATGGGAGCTGCCTCATCCTCCCACACCGAAAAGATCATCATATGCAATTTCCAGACTGGACCAAACCAGCCCTGTTGGGCGCTGGGTGTGGCGCGATCGCCATCTGCTTCATCGGTTTCTCGCAACTTGGGTGGCAAACCTCGCAAAGTGCCGCTGACATGGCCCAGGAGCAGGCGAATGCCGCCGTGGTGACGGCTTTGGTGCCGTTCTGCGTGGCGAAGGCCGAGCAGGTGTCCGAGCAGGGTACGCTTGCCAAGGTCAAAGCGGACGATTCTGCGTTCTCTCGCAGCGATTTGGTGATGAAGGCGGGCTGGGCCACGGTTGGCGAAAGCAAGACGCCAGACAACGCGCTCGCAATTGCCTGTGCGAACACACTGCGCACGGCAAAGTCAGGCGCATAACAATACCACTACTCGCTGAGCGCGGCCCATTTGTTCTAACCGTCATGGCCGGCCCCCGAGCCGGCCATGACGACAGGGCCACAGATCAGTGAGGATCAGTGAGCTTCGGTATAAGTCGCCGGAACGGACTGATATCGGGATGGTAACAAGCCGACGGACATCACCCTGGTGTCCGCACCGTGGAGCAGAATGGTGGGTCGACCTGAACTCGGAACGAAATGTGCCTGCGCGAGCTGCGCCGAGCGCTTCTATGACTTGAACCGGTCGCCTGCGGTCTGCCCGAAATGTGGGGCGACGCAGCCGCCTGTTGCGGTGCGCGCGCTACGTCCGGCGCGCTCGAGCTTCGGCAGTGCGCACATGAGCCGACGCCCGGCGCCAGTCGTCGCCGAGGAGGAAGCTGAACCTCTCGCCGCCGTCGAGGACGACGAGGACGAAGACGCCGACGATGCCGAGGACGTGCCGGAGATCGATGCCGACGTGGATGCCGATATCGATCCGGTCATCGTGCGCGACTGAGCGGAAACGATGAGGTACGACCGGCGCTGACCCGGTCACACGTCATACGCGGGCTCCGGTGCATGTGATGCACTATGCGCCAGTTCGGCGAGAAACCGATTCGACCACGCGACAGCCGTATTGCGCCAGACGCTTTCCCTCATTGCCAGCCAACGTTCCTGCCGCTCCGCGAGCGGCATTGTCAGCGCCAAATGCAATCCTTCGGCTATTTCGTCGGGGTCATATGGATTGACCAGGATGGCCTGGGTCAGTTCCTGGGCGGCGCCGGCGAAGCGCGACAGCACCAATGCGCCGGGATCCTCGGGCCGTTGAGCGGCGACGAATTCCTTGGCCACCAGATTCATGCCGTCGCGGAGTGGTGTCACCAGACCGACCCGCGCATGCCGGTGGAAGCCAGCCAGGGTGCCTCGCGCGACCGAACGGGTCAGATACCGCAGCGGCGTCCAGTCGAAATCGGCGTATGCGCCGTCGATCGTGCCGACCAGTTCATCGAGCTCGCGCCGGAGCGTCCGGTACTGCGACACATCGCCGCGAGATACCGGCGCGATCTGCAGAAAGCGTACCCGCTTGCGGTGCTCAGGAAAGCGGCGCAGCAACTCCGCGAAGCCACGAAACCGGTGCGGCAGGCCTTTGGTGTAATCCAGACGGTCAACTCCGAGGATCAGCGCGCGGCCTGCCAGACTGTCAGATAGACGCAACACCTCTGGCCCGGTCTCCGCTCGGCGTGCGGCCTTGGCAAAAGCATCGGGATCAATGCCAACAGGTATCGCGGCAGCACGGACAGCAATGCCCAGCTTGTCGAGCAGTGCATTGAGGTTCGCGGCATCCTCGGGAACCTGCACGCCGACCGCATCGTACGCCGCCAGCGTTCGCAGCAGTTTGTCGCCCTGAGGCAGGCATTCGAACAGTGATGGCGGGGGGAACGGCACATGCAGGAAAAAGCCGATCGGGCCGCGCACGCCGGCATCGCGCAACGCCTGACCTAGGGGAAACAGGTGATAGTCGTGCACCCAGATCGTGTCATCGGGTTGCAGCAGCGGCGCCAACGCGTTGGCGAATGCTGAGTTCGCCGCCAGGTACGCAGCGAACTCGCTGCGGCGGAACTCGGAGAGACCCACGCGGCTGTGCAATAGCGGCCACAGCATGCCGTTGGCGAAGCCGCGGTAGTAACCCTGGTAGACCGCGTGCGCCAGGTCGATCGTGGCGAACGCGATGCGGCCGGATTGCGCGGTGTGTGGCGCAAGCTGCGCCTCACTGTGCGTGACAGTCCCGGACCAGCCAAACCACAGGCAATCGCGTTGGTGCGCGGCGTTGTGCAGCGCCACAGCCAGCCCCCCGGCCGCCTGGCCGCGTTGGCCGGGCACTGGCACACGATTGGAAACAATCACCAGACGGGCCATTTCCGTCCACCCAGCGGAGCGGTGGCGATAGCATCCGCGAGTTTCGTCAGCTAGAGCGCATTGAGGCAAACCGGAAGCGACGATGGGTTTCACTGCGCTCAACCACATCCTACGGCGCCAGACCGACGGTGCTATGCCATTCGTAGGATGGGTTGAGGTGGAAGCGAAACCCATCAGCTTCCCAGGGGAATTGGCTTGGCAGCTTGAATATGTCCACCCGGCGCCACAAGTCACTAGCACTCCCAGGACCAGAGTGCTAAGAGGCTCGCACCTGATATGTGCCGGCGAGGTACCGGGCAAGCCGACCAGCGTTTTTGCGCTGGCACCAGGTTAGTCATCATCCAATGAAATTTCGACCGTTGCACGATCGCGTGGTGATTCGTCGCCTCAACGCGGAGGAAAAATCCGCGGGCGGGATCATCATCCCAGACACTGCCCAGGAAAAACCGATGGAGGGCGAAGTCGTCGCCGCCGGTCCCGGCGCCCGTAACGAGCAGGGCCACATCGTTGCCCTCGAGGTGAAGGCCGGTGATCGCATCCTGTTCGGCAAGTGGTCGGGCACCGAGGTGAAGCTGGACGGCGAGGAACTCCTGATCATGAAGGAGTCGGACATCATGGGCATCATCGAAGGCAGCTCAGCCACGAAGAAAAAGGCCGCGTAATTCGGCCGTATCAACAATTGCAGGAAGGATCAGGCAAATGGCTGCAAAAGACGTTCGTTTTGGCGATGATGCCCGTCAGCGTATGCTGCGTGGTGTCGATATACTTGCCGCGGCAGTAAAGGTTACGCTCGGCCCGAAGGGTCGCAACGTGATCCTCGACAAAAGCTATGGCGCGCCGCGCATCACCAAGGATGGCGTGACGGTCGCCAGGGAAATCGAACTCTCCGACAAGTTCGAGAACATGGGCGCGCAGATGGTGCGCGAGGTCGCCTCCAAGACCAACGACATCGCGGGCGACGGCACGACCACCGCCATCGTCCTGGCGCGGGCCATCGTGAGTGAAGGCGGCAAGGCGGTGTCCGCCGGCATGAACCCGATGGACGTGAAGCGCGGTGTCGACAAGGCGGTTGTCGCCTTGGTGGAGGAACTGAAGAAGCGCAGCAAGAAGATCACCACGCAGGCCGAGACAGCCCAGGTCGGCACGATCTCTGCCAACGGCGAGATAGAGATTGGCGAAATGATCGCCAAGGCCATGCAGAAGGTCGGCAACGAAGGTGTCATCACCGTCGAAGAAGCCAAGGGCATGCTGACTGAACTCGATGTTGTCGAGGGCATGCAGTTCGACCGCGGCTACATGTCGCCGTATTTCATCACCAACGCCGACAAGATGACCGTCGAGCTCGATCAACCTTATATCCTGATCCACGAGAAGAAGCTCTCTGGATTGCAGGTCCTATTGCCGTTGCTCGAGGCGGTGGCGCAATCGGGCCGTCCGCTGCTTGTCGTAGCCGAAGATGTCGAGGGCGAAGCGCTCGCGACGCTGGTGGTGAATAAGCTGCGCGGTGGACTGAAGGTCGCCGCGGTCAAGGCCCCGGGCTTCGGTGATCGTCGCAAGGCGATGCTCGACGATATCGCGGTACTCACGGGCGGCCAGGTGATCAGCGAGGACCTTGGCATCAAGCTGGAGAACGTCACGCTCGCAATGCTCGGCAAGGCGAAGCGGGTGCTGATCGACAAGGACAACACCACCATCGTCGATGGTTCCGGCAAGAAGCAGGATATCACCGCGCGCTGTAACCAGATCCGGGCGCAGGTGCTGGAGACCACCTCGGACTACGACAAGGAGAAGCTGCAGGAACGTCTGGCCAAACTGGCCGGCGGCGTTGCGATCATTCGTGTCGGTGGATCGACCGAGATCGAGGTGAAAGAGCGGAAGGACCGCGTCGATGATGCCCTGCACGCGACACGGGCGGCCGTCGAGGAAGGTATCGTGCCGGGTGGCGGTGTCGCGCTGGCCCGCGCGTCCACGGTCCTTGCCAAGCTGAATGCCGAAAATGACGACCAGCGCGTCGGCATCGAGATCGTGCGCAAGGCGGTGCAAATGCCACTGCGCCAGATCGCCGAAAACGCCGGCGAGGATGGTGCGGTGATTTCCGGGAAGATCCTCGACAAGTCCGAGTACAACTGGGGTTTCGACGCTCAGACCGGAGAATTCAAGGACCTCGTGAAGGCCGGCATCATCGACCCCACCAAGGTCGTGCGGTCTGCGCTGCAGAACGCGGCGTCGGTCGGTTCATTGATGGTCACCACCGAGGCGATGGTGGCTGAGCGGCCGGAAAAGCGAGCGGCCAGCGGTGGCCCGCCAGGCGGCGGCATGGGTGGCATGGGCGGCATGGGTGATATGGACTTCTGAGATGGTCGAGCCGGACGCACCTGATCCGGCGTTCGACGCAAAGACTTCCCGGCTGTTGCGGCGCGAAGCACTGCGCCGTGCGGCCGAGGAGCTGAACACAACGTCGGCACGTGGGCTCGAAGATGTACTGGCGCGGATATCGGCCGAAGTCACGGCCGAGGCAAGCGCCCGTATTCCCGATCCAAAGCAGAAGGCGTGACAGCCGGGAGCACACTTGACCAATGCAGCCAACCACACGGCAACTGAGGTTTCTCACCGATCTCCGCCGAGGAGGCACCTGCCGCGCTGACGCGCATCTGGATGCCAGCATGGTAGGGCCACTGATTCGAGCCAATCTGGTGCAGTGGGATGACGAACCAGGGGACGTCGCCAGGCACCGTCGACCGGCGGGTACGATATTCAGTTTGACCGGACTGGGTGCAGGTCTGCTGGCTGAGCACGAAGCCAGCTGCTGCCAGATCACGTCTCCGGTCTGAGGACGCTCGTGTTACGTATCCGCATCGGATGTCAGCTCAATTTCTCGCTGCCACAGAGCACGCCGATGATCGTGATGCTGAACGCGCACTTCTCGCGCTTCTCCGATCTGGAATATCCGGATCGCCTGGTCACGACGCCTGCCGTTCCCGTGGAGGGTTATCGCGACAGCTTCGGAAACTGGTGCAGCCGCCTTGTCGCGCCCGCGGGAGAGTTCAGCCTCGGGACTGATGCGGTTGTGCGCGACGCCGGCGCGCCCGATCCGATCGACCAGAATGCTCTCCAGCACGAGGTCCAGCACTTGCCGACGGAAACCCTGCTGTTCCTGCTCGGCAGCCGCTACTGCGAGACCGATCGTCTGTCCGACGAAGCCTGGCGCCTCTTCGGACATACACCGCTTGGCTGGCCTCGGGTGCAGGCTGTCTGCGACTTCGTGCACAACCACCTGACGTTTGGCTATGAGCACTCGCGGGCCACCAGAACCGCATTCGAAGCATATACCGAGCGCCGCGGTGTCTGCCGTGACTTTGCGCATCTGGCGGTGACCTTCTGTCGCTGCCTGAACATCCCAACGCGCTACTGCACCGGTTACATCACGGATGTCGGCATTCCTCCACCGTATGCGCCGATGGATTTTGCCGCGTGGATGGAGGTCTATCTCGGCGGCCGATGGCATACCTTCGACCCCCGGAACAATGCCCCTCGGACGGGGCGGATCCTGATCGCGTACGGCCGTGACGCGGCCGATGTTCCTCTGACACACATCTTCGGTCCCGGCACATTGTCGGGTTTTCGCGTTTGGGCAGAAGAAGCAATTGCTGGATAAGCGCCGATAACGTGGGCGGGGCAATGTGTGAACTTTACAGCGGTGTATACAGAGCTCGGGCGACCAATACATGAGCCTGGAACTTGTGGCATCCAGCGACGACCGTGCGCTCGTGATCCGAGACCACCTTCTTCCGCTGGTTCGTCGAGACGGCGCGCTCGAAGTGCAACGCGGCCTTGTGCGGATGATCAGCTTCGAACGGCCTCCTTGGATTGTGCATCACTGGACACCGTTCAATGAGCTGCAACCGGGAGAAGCATCCTCGCCGGGTTATCGCCACGCCGTGGAACGGCAGCGCGCCACGCTGGATCTAGCTTACGGCCTGGAGGTGTGGCACGGCATGAAGGTGCTTAGAGTGCTTTGGTCGGACGATGGGCGCGCCCAGGTCGAAAGCTTCATCCGCGGTCCCTGGGAGGACCTGGCGCTCGCGCTCTGACGGGGATGAGACGGTGGCAGCCGCTTGCTGCGCCGCACAATTCGCCTCACAATGAAACATCTCCCACCACGCCGGATGGCAACCAGCCGATGTCGATCGCGGTCGCACTCACGCACCACACGGCGTATCGCTACGAGCGCCCCATTTCGCTCGGGCCGCAGACCATGCGTCTGCGGCCGGCGCCGCAAACCCGCAACGCGGTGCTGTCCTATGCGCTGACGATCGCGCCGAAGCCGCATTTCCTGAACTGGCAGCAGGATCCGCAGGGGAACTACCTGGCGCGCGTCGTGTTCCCCGAGCGGGTGACGCATTTCGACGTGACGGTCGATCTCGTTGTGGACATGACGACGATCAATCCGTTCGACTTCTTCCTGGAGCCGGAGGCGGAGACCTGGCCGTTCGCTATGACGCGGTGCTGGAGCAGGAACTGGCGCCGTTCCGGCGGCTGACGCCGATGGGGCCTCGGCTGACGGCGCTGCTCGGTGAAGCGGGGCGAGCAGCGCAACGTCGACATGCTGGTCGGGCTGAACCGCATGGTGCAGCAGCGCGTCAGCTACGTGGTGCGGATGGAGCCCGGTGTCTGGACGCCGGAGGAGACGCTGGCGGCGGGCAAAGGCTCGTGCCGCGATTCGGCGTGGCTGCTGGTGCAGTTGTTGCGGCAGCTTGGGTATGCGGCGCGGTTCGTGTCGGGCTACCTGATCCAGCTTGTGGCGGATGTGAAGCCGCTGGAGGGGCCGGAGGGGCCGACGGCGGATTTTTGCGACCTGCATGCCTGGGCGGAGGTGTACCTGCCGGGTGCGGGGTGGGTCGGGCTTGATCCGACCTCGGGGTTGATGGCGGGCGAGGGGCATATTCCGCTGGCGGCGACGCCGGATCCTCAGTCGGCGGCGCCGATAAGCGGGCTGGTGGAGCCGTGCGAGACCGAGTTCGGCTTCGACATGAAACTGACGCGCGTGCGCGAGACGCCTCGGGTGACGAAGCCGTACACCGAGGCGCAGTGGCAGGACATTCTGGCGATGGGCGCCGCGGTGGATCGCTCGCTGGCGCGCGGCGATATCCGGCTGACGATGGGGGGCGAGCCGACATTCGTCTCGGCCAGCGATTTCGAGGCGGCGGAGTGGACGACGGATGCGCTGGGGCCGACGAAGCAGCGTCTTGCTAGGCGGCTGATGCGGCGGTTGCAGCCGCTGTGGTCGCCGGGGGCGGCGCTGCAGAACGTGTTCGGCAAGCATTATCCGGGCGAGCAGCTTCCTCGCTGGGCGTTGTATTCGCACTGGCGCGCGGACGGCGAGGCGATCTGGCGCGACCCTGGATTGTTCGCCGAGGACGAGGATAATGAGGGCGCGACCGCGGCGGATGCGGCGCGGTTCTGCGGCGCGCTGGCGGAGCGGTTGCAGGTCGACCCATCGCTGGTGCGGCCGGCGTACGAGGATGTCCACTATTACCTGTGGCGCGAGCATCGGCTGCCGGCGAACGTGCTGGCCGAGGACGCGAAGCTGCGCGATCCCCTGGAGCGGGAGCGGTTGGCGCGTGTGTTCGGGCAAGGATTGGAATCGCCGGTGGGCAGCGTGCTGCCTCTGCGGCGGGCGCTGCGCGACGGGGTCCGCATCTGGCAGAGCGAGGAGTGGATCTTCCGGGGGGATCGCTGTTCCTGGTGCCGGGTGATTCGCCCATCGGCCACCGGTTGCCGCTGGAAAGTCTGCTGTGGGCGGATGAGGCGGCTGTCGAGCAACAGTGAGGCCGATCCGTTTGCGCGGCGGGGACCGTTGCCGCCGTTGCAGGCGTTGCTGTTGGTGACGTCGGACAACATGGGCGCGGGGGCGGAGGGGTTCCGCCCGGTCGTGCAGTCGCCGCCCGAGGTGGGGCGGGGTGAGCCGGACCTGGTGCGGACCGCGCTGACGGTGGAAGCGCGGGGTGGCGTGATCCGTGTGTTCTTTCCGCCGCTTTACGACGCGGAGGATTGGTTGGCGCTGGCGACGGCGATCGAGGACACGGCGACCGAGCTTGGGCGCAAGGTGGTGCTGGAGGGGTACCTACCGCCGCGTGATCCTCGGCTGAAGCATTTCTCCGTCACGCCCGATCCTGGGGTGATCGAGGTGAACGTGCATCCATCTGCCTCGTGGCCGGAACTGATCGAGCGGGGCGAGACGCTGTATGAGGAAGCGCGGCAGGTCGGCTTGGCCACGGAAAAGTTCATGCTGGATGGACGCCATACCGGCACCGGCGGCGGCAACCATGTGGTGATGGGAGCGGCGGAAGTGGCGGACAGTCCGTTCCTGCGGCGGCCCGATCTGCTGAAGTCGCTGCTGGGGTTCTGGCACAATCATCCGAGCCTTTCGTACCTGTTCAGCGGGCTGTTCATTGGGCCTTCCAGCCAGCATCCGCGGATCGATGAGGCTCGGCAGGATATTTTGGCGGAGCTGGAGACCGCATTCGCCCAGATCGGGGCGGGGCGCGAAGCCGCCGCCCTGGCTGGTGGACCGGCTGTTCCGCAATATGCTGGCGGACATGACCGGGAATACCCATCGGACCGAGTTCTGTATCGACAAAATGTATGCACCGGAGACGAGTTCCGGGCGGCTGGGGCTGGTGGAGTTCCGCGCGCTGGAGATGCCGCCGCATGGGCAGATGTCGGCGGTGCAGCTTCTGCTGATGCGCGCGGCGGTGGCGGCGTTCTGGGAGCGGCCGTACGAGCGGCGGCTGGTGCACTGGGGCACGCGTATCCACGACGATTTCATGTTGCCGCATTTTGTGGAGCAGGATTTTGGCGAGGTGCTGGACGAACTGGGCGCACATGGATTCCATTGGATCCCGCGTGGTTCGCGCCGCATCTGGAGTTCCGGTTTCCGAAGATCGGCGAGGTGAGCGTGCGCGGGGTTGGGCTGGAGTTGCGGCACGCGCTGGAGCCCTGGCACACGCTGGGGGAGGAGCCGGCGGCGGGCGGCACGGTGCGCTATGTCGATAGCTCGGTCGAGCGCGTGCAGGCGACGGTGTCGGGGTGGGTGGGCGAGCGGTACGTGCTGGCGTGCAATGGGCATGCGGTGCCGGTGACGCCGACGGACCGGGCGGGCGAGCTGGTGGGGGGCGTGCGCTTCAAGGCGTGGCAGCCGCCGAATTCGCTGCATCCGACGATCGCGGCGCATACGCCTCTGGTGTTCGATATCTACGATCGGTGGACGGGGCGGAGTTTGGGTGGGCTGACGCATCATGTGTCGCACCCGGGCGGCTTGAGCTACGAGCACTTCCCGGTGAATGCGAATGAGGCAGAGGCGCGGCGGCGGTCGCGGTTCTTTCCGATCGGGCATACGCCCGGGCCGATGGCGGAACCGGCGATGGTGCGGTCGCGGGAGCATCCCCGGACGCTGGATCTGCGGCGGGTGTAGCTTTGGCAACCACCTCGCCCGCGCGCAGCGTGGGAGAGGTCGGCGCAACGCGCCGGGTGAGGGTGCCGCCGGGTCCAATCAGGCCAAATGCTACGCCGGATACACGATTGTCCGCAGCATGACGCGCGGTTCCTCCGGCCTTAAATCGCCCGCGCCGCGATGCATCGTGGCGCGCTCATCCCACATCAGCACGTCGCCGACGCGCCAGTCGTGATAATACACGAACCGCTCCTGCGTCGCGTGCTCCGCGAGTTCCTCGATCAGAGGCCACGCCTCGTCCTGCGACATTCCAACAAAGCCATAGGTGTGCATCGGGTTGACAAACAACACCTGCCGCCCGGTACGCGGACGGCTGCGTCACCGTGGTCAGCGTACATTCTCCGGCAGCTTCTCGGTGATGCCCTTGTCGGCGCCATAAAGTTTCTCTCCGGCAGGACCAATGCTGCGCCCGTGCAAGGCGGTCAGCCCTTCAACCTGCTGCTTGCGCGCGTCCGGCAACGCGTCATATGCAGCGCGCATGTCGGCGAACATCGTGCCGCCCTTCGCCGACGGCACTTGCTTCGCATGCAGGATCGCGAGCAACGGCAATTCCGCCTCATAGGTCGAAGTTGGCGTGCCAGTCGGTGGCGCGCTTCACGCCATACCAGTCAACCTTCCCATCCTCCTCGACATTGGTGAGCCACGACACCTCTGGACATTCCGCGTGGCGGTACTTATTTAGCGCGTGCATGCGCAGTGCGCCGAAGTGTCTGTCGAAATCCGCGAGCGCGGCGGCACCAAGGTCCTGATCGCGAAACACCAACACTGGATGTTCAGCGAACGCCCGCGCGACCCAGGCAAAAGTCACCTCATCCAATGGCTTGGACAGATCGAGGTCGAGCACTTCTGTTCCCAGCGTCTCGCCCAGCGGGCGAAGCTGCGGCGCATGTGTCATGGACGGCCCTCCCAATTCCTGGCCTGCTCCGCCGATCATGATCCCCAAGCCGGACCGCTGGCAATCGCGAGCGTGCGGCGGGACCGGTGCCGCCGGCGGCAAACGACGCGTTTAAACACGGACCGCGCCGCAGATACTGGACTGT
>CAVTEC010000071.1:0-16909 GCA_963733475.1 uncultured Alphaproteobacteria bacterium
CGGCGGCGTGTGGAGCGATCCTGCATTCTACGCCATCGGTTCGGCGTCGCTCGGCTTCCAGGCGGGGCTGGAACAGTCGGAGATGATCCTGCTGGTGATGACACAGCGGGGCCTGGACGCCCTGCTGCGTGACCAGTTCAAGGTGGGCGCGCAGGCCGGGATCGCCGTCGCCACCCTGGGCTCCGGCGTCGAGGGCGCCGCCAACCCTGGTGGCGCGGACATCGTGGTCTGGAGTTCCTCGAGTGGCCTCTACGCCGGTGTGGCACTGAACGGTTCGATCATCCGAGCCCAGCCGGAAGACAATGCGCGCTACTACGGCCATCCGTTGACCACGCGCGACATCATTTTCCGGCATGCCGGCGTAGCGCCCCGCGCCAACGCGCTCCGGACAGAGTTGGCGACCGTCGGCTAGTGCCTGGCGTCAACTCTCCGCCCCGGCTCGGGGCGGAGAGGATGGGTGAGGTGGGGCTGGCCAATCCGGTGCATAAGGTTGCCGGGTTAGCGCGGGCGTGGTATTTGGCGCGCCCCGCGCTCCGGATTGGGGGATAGTTTAGCGGTAGAACTCCCGGCTCTGGACCGGGCAGCCTTGGTTCGAATCCAGGTCCCCCAGCCACGGAATTACTGGTTCTTGTCAATGGCTTGCGGACATAGCCCCGTCCTGGATTCGAACCAGCCCATGGCGCTCCCACCGGGCTCGTGATTACCTGATCGGCGACGCTCAACCAGCTATGCAGGCGAAAATCGATTTTGTTGGACTGGTCAGCGGTCCGCGTGATGGCCTGGCCTACTTCGAAATGCCGTGGCCACATTGGTCGGATGGTTGATCCAGGGGTCCATCAAGCCTCCCGCGCATCAGCTCGCGCCGCATGCTTTATGGGAGGATGGCGGTTTCCATGGCCGTCCAATTTTCATTCCGGAGGCATGCACGCGGTGGCGATGGCTGAGTGATAGACCACCGGGCATCGAACGATCTTCGGCATATATGAAAATCTTCATTCAAATACGAACTCTACCTTGCGGAGCATTTCGATTTCAGCCTACATCGTTGCCATTGTCTCTCCCAGTGAGTTATGAAGTGCACTAATGAAAATCGAATGGTTTAGGCACCCCTCCGGCCCGAACGGCATGCTGGCGGATAGGCGGCTTGAGCGAAAAGCCCGCGTGTCCGCCGGAGAGACCGGCGGGATAGGTTTCGCCATGACCGGGATCATCGGTTCGACAAGCGGTGGCGCCGTCTCGCGCGGGCATCCTGAGCAACCTCGGCGATTTCACGATCCAGGCGGCCGGCCCACCTGACCAGTGTTCGAAATCAGCGGAAGGAAAACGCGGATGCAGATCAAGTACCACCACATGAACCTTTGCACCGAGAACGTGCAACGCCTCTCCGAGTTCTATCGGTCGGTGTTCGACCTGGGATCGGTCAACTACCAGCGTGTCAACGCCAGTGACGCGGATGGGTATGGCGGCAATGTGGACTTCGTGACCGATGGTGCCGTCGAGTTCCATCTCGCACGCAGAGACGTCGATCTCGGATTCCGCATGAAGCATTTCATCAACCCGCTCGACCGCGGACATTTCTGCTTCCGTACCAACGACATCGAGGCTTTCAGGCGGCGCCTGGAAGAAAAGAAGATTCCTTATTCCGACTATGGCACGTGGGCGATGGCGGGTTGGTATCAGATCTTTTTCCATGACCCCGATGGCAACATCATCGAGGTGCATCAGACGGGCAAGTGATCCACGCACCGTGCCACTCAAGAGAACCGGTCACCGGGACGGTCCGGGACGGTTTCCGACTTCGGCCAACCACTAAATCACGTTTCGAGGTCCCATGCCAGCGGCGTCAATATTCACCAACGTGCCCGACCGCGCCGATCCCGCGCGTTCCCAGTACCGATTACGTTGCCGCCGCGCGTGCGATCCTGCCCCGTCTCGCCGCTACAACGGACAGAAGCGACGGGCTGCGCCGCCTGGATGACGACGCCGCGGCGGCAATTCGCGAGGCCGGCCTGGCGCGTACGATCACGCCAAGGCGATATGGCGGTCTCGCAATGTCTCCAAGCTCGCACATCCTCGCCTGCGCTGAACTCGCGCACGCCTGTTCCGCCGCTAGTTGGGTCCTGATGGTCTGTGTCGCGCACGACTACGTCATCGGCCGGTTTCCCGAACGATGCCAGGCGGAGGTTTATGAGGGAGACGCCGATAATCTCATCGCCGGTACGCTTTCGCCGCAGGGAACCGTGAAACGCGTCGATGGGGGCTGGCGGCTCAATGGCCGCTGGCAATTCGCTAGTGGTTGCGATCATTCGCCGTGGCTGCTGATGGGCACGCGGGACATCAACGCCGGGTCCGCCAGTCCGATCGTGCATCACGTCGTGGTGCCGCGCACGGATATCACGATCGACGACACGTGGCACACACTTGGCATGCGAGGAACCGGCTCCAAAGATCTCGTGGCTGACGACGCTTTCATACCAGAACATCGGGTGATGGTTTCGTTCCCGATGTATCTGGGGATGAGCCCGCATGCCTCCGCACCGACCTATCGGCTGCCAATTTTCGCCGGTCTGTCTTCGATGGTCGCAGGATCCGTGCTTGGCATGGCCGAGCGCGGCATCAAAGAATTCATCGATAAGGTCAAAGTGCGCAAGGACACGCGCGGAGCGCCCAAGTGGACCAGTGCCCTGATGCAACGCAGGGTCGCGGAATCCAGCGCGGAATTGACCTCCGCCCGTTACTTGTTGCACAGCATCTGCGATCGCCTCGACGCGGCCATGGCGGCTGATCGTCCGCCGATGGACGCGGACGATCAAGTACAAATCCGTTGGGACGCTGGTTATGTCGTGGAACTCAGCCGGCGGGCGATCGACCGCGTCTTCGCGGCCGCGGGCGCGCACGGCATCTACGAAGGCGACCCGGTACTCGCGTTTATCGAGACATCAATACGGCTTGCCATCATGCGATCATTGATTTCGACGGCGTGGCCGAGCTTCGCGGGCGTTCGATCCTGACCGGCGACGTCGACGAGAACCCACGAGCGACGCCCATGGCGTGACCCGGTCGCGAGACGTTTCGGAGTTGAAGTATGGGTGATGCGAAATTGGCGAGGCGGCCCGCCGAGCCGGATAGCCCGACCTATTCGGCGCCAGCACTTGAGAAAGGGCTCGATATCCTGGAGCTGCTTTGCCGCGCCGAGGTGCCCTTGGCACAAAAGGATATCGCGCAACAACTAGGGCGTACAGGTCGGTGAGCTGTATCGGATGGTGACCTGTCTGGTCGATCGCGGATATGTCGCCAATGTCGATGACAAATACATTGTCACGACCAAATTGTTCGAACTGGCGCATCTCAATCCGCCGACGCACCGCCTGCTCACCGAGGCGGTCCCGATCATGCGACGACTGTCAGACGAGCTCGATCAGTCGTGTCACCTGACTGTTTACAATCAGGGGCGGCAGATCGTCGTCGCGAAGGTGGACGCGCCGAGCGGGATGGGATTCAGTGTGCGCGCCGGCGCTGAACTGGATGTGCTGGTCTCTGCATCGGGGCGTGTTCTCCTGGCTTTTCAGGATGATGAAGCGAAAACGATCCGAATCGAAAAATCAATCGTACGGCGGCCGGATCACGCTGATCCGCAAATCGCCGCGGTGCTCGACATGGTAAGGGCACGTGGCTTCGAGTCGATCCCGAGTGTGCAGGTACGGGGGCTTTATGCCGTCAGTTTTCCGATCATCGATACCCGTGGCCACGCGATTGCCGCGCTGACCGTGCCTTACGCGGAGCGGATCGATCAAATCCACCGCAAGTCGGTCGCGAGCGTTGAGGAAGCATTGAGCATCGCGGTTCACGGTTTGAATGCGCGACTGGGAGGCACCATTCCGAACCGACGTCACCAGTCCGGACCTCAATCAGTCAGGGGCAAATGACAGGTCGACATTTATTTGGCAACGCCCATTCTCCGGATGTGAGGGCAGCGAAGTTAGACTTCGGCCTGTCGGTGTGGAAACTCAGCCCGCGGGTGCCCCAGGTCCTGTCCACCCAGGCTTCAAACGAACTCTTGAATGAGAAGGTGCTGTCTCTTTCGTAAGGCGCCGGACCCAGGGCACCTGCCCCGCCCGATTTACGGCAAGGACCGCAATGGGTTTGAGCGACGATTCAGGTCGGTCGGCGGAATTCCGACGGACCCATTACCAGGACACCTGGGATCGCGGCATCAGGCGGCGAACCGCGTCTCCCCGATTCCCTCAAGCATACGCAGGAATCCCGGCTCCGGCGCCATGCACCTGGTTCGATACGTGTCCAGGTCCCCCAGCCACTGCACCGCATCGGCCGCAGCCGGCTGCCCTATTAATCCGACTGAGCCTGCCGGAACGGACAGCCCCCGCCAGTCCACTCAATCGGCTCGAGCCGGACCCGTGCAACGCCGTCGCGGCGGATGCCCAACTGGTCCGCCGCTGCTCTCGACAGATCAATGATCCGCCCTCGGCCGAACGGTCCTCGATCATTGATCCGCACTACGATGGCTTGTCCGGTATCGATGTCCGTCACCTGCACGGACGTGCCGAACGGCAGGCTGCGATGCGCGGCCACCAGGTCCTGCGGCGATGCGCGGTCCCTCGACGCCCCACGATACCAGGACGCCATGCCCACCTGGCTGCATTGTGCCGGAACATCGTTCGGGCTCGACGCCGGCGTGGCGGCCTGCTGCGGCGGCTGCACGGCGCAACCGGCAAGGGCCAGGACCAGAAGGGACCATGTCAAACTGGTTCGCATGGCACGCAAAGCACCAGGGTTCGCGGGCGAGACCATGGTCCAACTGTGGCACGATCCGGGCTACACGCAAACCTGACCTGTGTGCATCGCGGCCAAGCAAGGGTTTCACACGGAGGCCACGGGAGAAGCAAAAGCCACAGAGAACCACCGAGCAACCGCTACGCGTTCCGCGCGAAGCGCATTGGATTCCTTCTCGGTGCCCTCCGTGCCTTCGTTCCTCCGTGGCCTCCGTGTGAAGCCTTGCTTGCCGCGAAAGGTTAACGCCCGCGGAAAAATCCCAATTAGGCAGTAGAGAATTTGCAGCGTATGCTCGCGGTGACGCGAGGGGAAGGCCCGCGGCATCATAAGCCGGCCGGGCCGTGGCGTCTGGGGAAGCCAGCATGCCGAGTACCTTGATCAGGACCCCCGAGGGCCACATCACCTATTGGTCCCCGGAGATGGAACAGCGGTACGGTTACACCGCAAACGAGGCGTTGGGGCAGTCGTCGCACGAACTTCTCCGCCCGCATCATTGGCAGTCACTTGGCGAAATCGAAGCAATACTGGCGGATCGTTCCGAATGGCACGGCGGCACAATCCTGCACCGGGCTGACGGTCAACCGATCATGGTTGGCAATTACTGGCGCCTGCACGCTGATCCCGCTGGCACAGCGACGTTCGTAACCGAGGTCCACACCGACATCGCAGCCTCCGACTCCCCGCCAGCATCGAACTTGCCGACGTGCTGACCACCATCGCGCATGACCTGAGCCAGCCACTGACCGCGGCCGCCGGCTTCGTCGGTGGCGCTCATCGGTTGGTTCAACAGTCCAGGCTGGATCGAGACTTGCTGAACCGCGGGATAGCCGAGGCGGCCGCACAGCTTTCACGCGCGGGCAACATCATTGGCCGCGTTCGCGCGCTGGGCGCATCACTGAATAATCCCCGCCTCCAGCAACTGCATCGGCGGCTGGCATTAACCTTGGAGCGCACTGAAAGTCTGGCGCGCAGAGTCCGGTCGCATTCGTCAGCAGGCTGCCTCCACGAGGGAGGAACGCGAGAAGGCGCGGGAACGGCAGGGGACGCCGCGGCAATCCGGTTCCAGGGCGACGGAGCGCGCCATCGTCTTGCAGAATATCCAGGTCTATCGGCGACGGCTTGCCACACATCAATCGGACGAAGATACGGATCGCCTGATCCGCCTGCTGCTGGCGGAAGAAGAGGTCAAATTGCTCGCATACGACCGCGATGACGTTGCGGTGGATGGGTACTTCAACTGAGTCAGCGACAAAATTATGGTATTTTTTCCGTGGCTGGAAAGCCGATGGGTTTCGCTTGCCGCGAAACCCATCGGATCAGGTCTGCCTGAAAGTGCTCAGGTGCGTTCCACGGCCGTTGCCGCGGCATCGATCGCCGCCGCCACCCCGTTGACCTGCGCCTCGTCGAGCGGCCCGCGCGCCAGCCGCAGCCGCAGCGCCAGTTTCAGGTTCTCCATCGCACGCAGGATCTGCGGCGCGTTGCGGCCTTCCTGCGTCCGCCCCGCCTCCTCCATGCGCGCAACCAGCGCCTCCACGCTGGGACGATACGCGTCCAGATACGCCTGCCCCTCCGGCGTGATCGTGTGCAGCTTCTTGCCAGCCTCGCCGGTGGTCACCGTGACGTGCCCCAGCTCTTCCAGGAGCGTCAGCGTCGGGTAGATCACGCCTGGACTGGGGCTGTAGGCGCCGCCAACCTGCTCCTCGATCGCCTTGATGATCTCGTAGCCATGGCGCGGCTTCTCCGCGATCAGGTTCACGATGACCAGGCGCAGGTCGCCATGGGCGAAGAACCGCCCCAGCCCCGAGCGCCCTCCCCGGCCACGCCGGCCCTGGCGTTCCTCGTCATGATGATGCTCCCCGCGCGCAAAGCGCCGGTCGTGGCCGTGGTGTGAATGTCTATGGAACATGCTTTCTCCGTCTGTGTTTCGACATAGCGATATATTAGATATATCTAAACTCAGTCGAATGCAAGCCACCTTCCCACGAGGGGCGCCCGTGGTGCCCTGAACCAGATCGCGAGGAGCCACCGTGGTGCTGCTGGGACCGATGGCCGGCTCGGGGACCGGGACACTATTCCTCGCTCAGCCTGCGCATCTCGATCCGCCGCGACGCCGCAAACACCACAATCGCGTAATGATCAGTCTGCAGCACGTCGGTGACGTTGCGCGGTCGATGCCCGACCACGTTCACGGCGCCCGTATACCGAACGCTGTCATAAACAATGCCCGCCCCGCCGCTGGCGCGAATTTTCTCTCCCAGCGCCTGTGACGCCTCATAGCGCTCGGACGCATATACATGCACATATTCATCCCGGCGCCCGCTGATGTCGAGGTAATCGCCCAGCAGCGTTGCCACATAGGCGCTGTAGGTCCGGCGCATCAACTCGACACCGCGTGCCACGCTCTCCCGTCGCAAATGGTGGCCGACTTCCGCCGCTGCGGTGCGGATGTCATCGGACGCGTACCAGGCGCCCAGCTCCGGACCGTTGAAGCGCATCCCCGCCGGCGCGACGTGCAGAAACGCTGCCATCACGATGCTGGCGTTCGGACTGCCATAGACCCACTCCTCGCGCGGCAGCCGCGCGATCCGTTCGGCAACCAGCCGATCATTGGTCCAACCGGCCAGTTCCATGACGGCAGCGACGTCGGCGGCCGTGGCTACCGTGTCGAACAGCCCTATAGGCGGAAAGCGCGAGGGGATCAGGCGATGGGCAGGACGCGGCGCAGGCGCGAAAACGTCGGTCACCGGAAGACGATATCCGACTCCTCATACGGCCGGAAATCTTCGTCGATCACATTGGGCAGCATATACAAACCGCCACGCGCGCCATCGAGGAACCGCCGCACCGTCAACAATGCGTCCTGCGTTCCATTGGTCACCAGTTGTATTGGCGCCTGCCCACCAAACACCAATGCGTTGTGTGGCCCGCGCAGCCACGCAACCCCCGCCTGCTCATCCGCAAACAGGATGCCAAGTGCCTGATGAATGCCAAGCACCGCCGAGATCCGCGTCAGCACATCGACATCCAGGGTGAAGCTGCCGTGGGCGCGTACCTGGCGGCACCAGTTGTGATAGGTCGAACGCGACGGATAGCCCAGGACCAGGCGGCGCTGTTCCTCCGTCAGTCCCCAGAGATCGGCAATCGCCAGAAACGTCCGCAACGCCGGCGCACTGAGCCGCCGGCGGTTCGCCGGATCGAACCGCCCCGCGTCCAGCCGCTGCGGTCCAGGTTCTATCTCGGCGATGGATTTGCTTGCCCGAATCGCCATGCTCTCTCCAGATCAAATCGGAACATGGTTCAAATTTGGACATATTACAACGACCGTCCCGAACAGATTATAAGATCTGTTTGGGTGGCGAGCTCAGGGAATGGCTCGCCAGTCAGATCTGCTCCCACCTCGTAATAAAATTACCGTCATGAAGTGGCTTTCAGGGGCACACCGGCTCGCTCCAGTCCTTCCATATAGAAGCCTTTGTCCGCTGGTCTCAGCGGAGCCCTGGAGGCGATCCGTTCAACCGTGATACCGGGATCAAACCGGCGCAGTGCTTCCAGGCACTCGAACGCCTCCTCGCGACGCCCCAGATGCCCGAGGATTGCCAGGCGGACGTTTAGTGCCGAGACATGCTCCCGGTTTTGCTTCAGCACGATGGTGGCCAACCTATTCGCCTCGTCCAGGTTCCGGTTGAAGAACTGGGCTGTCATCAGGGCGTGCTCAACGAACCAGATGTGGGGATCGCGCGGGGACAAGGACCGCGACATCATGGCGTGCTGGATCGCGATGGAATGTTCGCCGTTGTAAGTTCGCGACCAACTGCTCATGGCCCATGCAATCGGCAGATTCGGATTGAGCTCGATGGCCCGAGTAAGCAGTTCCAGAGCGGCCGGCACATCATGGATAATGTAGGCCTTTACGTGTCCGGCGACAGCGAGCGCCCGTGCGTCATAGGGATCGAGCTGAATTGCCCGAGACGCGGCCCTACCGGCCAACTCCATTATTGCCCGCGGATCATTCACGTAGCCCAGTGCGATCGCAATGATGCTCCAGTAGGCCAGCCAACCGTGGGCGGCCGACGAGTCCGGATCCTGCTCGATGGCCCACGTGAGGGATTCGCGCGCTTTCATAAAGCTGCACCGATCCGTGTGAAAGATTCCGCGAATCGCAGTCAGAACTGCTTGGTGGGCATCCCCGACATCGGCTCCGGTTCGGCTCGTCGCTTCGCTGGCACGATGCCGTATTTCCGGATCGACCTGCTCTACCGTCTCATACGCGATCCGATGCTGTAACGAAAACAGGTCATCCAGTCTCCCTTCAAAGTGGCCGCTCCAAACCGCTTCGAACCCGAGTACCACATCGATAAGGGAAACATCGACTTTGATACTACCATTCGAGATGTCGATAGTACCTTCGATAACGTAGTCAAGATGGTAACTCTCGCATAACGTCCGAACATTGGCGATGGGTCCAGACCCGTCCCCGAACGACGCCGTGGCAATCAGGCGGGGAAGGCCGAACCGCGCCAGAGTGGCCGAGATTTCCTCTGCCATCCCGAACGCTATGCCGAGGCTGGTCGAGCTGTCGGTGCTCCGGAACGGTAAGACCGCCAGACGCCAGCCCAGTTGATGCGGCCGTATCTCCGTCAGCATGAACGGTCACACAGGCCGGATCATGAGTCGCTTGCCACAGAAATCGCCTGAATCCCGGCCGCCTCACCTGCACTGATCCGACCTGGTCGGCCGATGCGATTGTAATTGCCGTCCATCACGGCGAGGGATTGTTGCAGCAGCGAACGAGCTCCATTTCCGCGCAGCGGTCTGCCAACCAGATATCCCTGGATCAGCGGGCAGCCCAGCCCGCGCAGCAGGTTCAGTTGGCGATCTGTTTCGACACCCTCAGCGACCACAGCGAGGTTCAGGCGATCAGCGAGCGACAGAATGGTTTCCACGATCGCGAGTGTGGCGCTGTCGCTGTGAAGATCGTGGACAAACGACTTATCGATTTTGATGCCGTCAAATGGAAAGCGGCGTAGGTAGCTCATTGAGGCATAGGCTGTGCCAAAGTCGTCCAGCACAATTCGTACACCCTGTGCCCGGAGCGCCTGCATGGTATGCAAGACCATGTCCGAATCATCGAGCAACAGCCCCTCGGTCACCTCCAGAGTGAGCCGATTGGCAGGGAGACCAGCCCGGCGCACTATTTTCGCAATGCGCTCATCCAGATTCGGTTGTCGGAATTGCACTGGGGACAGATTGACTGACACGGATACCGGGGGCTCCCAGTGCACCGCTTCTCTGCAGGCCGCCTCCAGGACCCAATCGCCGAGCGGAATTATCAAGCCACTTTTTTCAGCAATGGGAATGAACCTGTCCGGCCTCACCCAACCAAGGTCTCGGTGGTGCCACCTCAACAGCGCTTCGAAACTGACGATGGATTGCGATCTGCTGTCGCAGACAGGTTGATACGCAAGATCGAGATCACCCCGGTCGATCGCTCCTTTCAGGTCACGTTCCACCAGGGCGAGCTCTTCCTCGTCTTTCGCCATGACAGGGTCATAGACACAATAACCATTCCGGCCCGATTGTTTCGCGCGGTACAAGGCTTGATCCGCCTGCCGCATCAGCACGTCAGGGTTATCACCATGCTCGCCAAAGGCGGCGATACCCACAGAGATGCCCACGACAGCCTTGCGGCCTGACAACTCGAAGGGTTGAGAGACAACCTCGAGCAATCGTTTTGCCAGGGCAATCGCTCGCTCCGGATGGTCAGCCGGCTGAATGATGGCGAACTCATCACCGCCCGTCCTCGCTACTGTATCATCTTCCCTGGTGACTTCGCGAAGACGTCGAGCGACGCAGGCAAGCAGCTCGTCCCCCGCGCCGTGTCCGAACATGTCATTCACCTGTTTGAAGCCGTCCAGGTCCAGACACAGGATGGCGAAACGTCGTCCCCCGGATCGTGCGGTGGCAATCGCGGTTCGTAACTGTTCCCGAAACATCAGACGGTTCGACAACTGGGTCAGATTGTCATGGTAGGCGGCATGCCGAAGCCGCTCCTCGCTCACCTTCTGGAACAGGGCCGGCCGGATCGTGTCAGCCAGCGATGCAATGTTGGCCGCTACCGTATCGAGCGTGCCAATCCTGGTCGTGAATGCCAGTACGATCCCAAACCGTTGCTCGTGCACCCAAATGGGCAGGCAAACGTAACCCGACAAGCCAGAGTCGGCGATGTTGGCCGTGGCCTCAGCCGGATTTACCGCCGTGAAATCGATCGATTGCGGCTCGTCAGCCCAGATCGCGTAAGTCGTAATCTCACTCAGGTGTGCGAGCGGGTCACCGTCCGGGCGATCGCCACCCAGTGCGGCCTCCCGTTCGTACCGGCTGATCTCCTGCAGGTTTCGGTCCGGGACACCCAACTGTACGATTTGACCGATCGCGGCGCCATGTAAGTGACACAACGCTTCAAGCAGGCTCACCAGGGCATCGGTGCATGAGCGCGCTTCGGACACGAGGCGCAACATACGGTCGATCCGCAACGCCCGATCAGTGACGTGCATGAGGTGAAGATGGCGTTGCTCGCGCTGCCGGTCGGCGATAAGGATATCGGCGATCTGCTGCAGCGACGCGTCTTGCTCGTCGGTTAGGCCCTCGCGCGGCTTTTGGTCCAGCAGGCAGAGGAAACCGGCGCATTGCGCGCCAGACGAAACCAGTCGCTTGAGCACCAGGAAACCCACTGGCCGGTCGCCGGCAGAGGAGAGCGCACGAAAGCGTTCGTCCTGTGACGCGTCCGTGACCACCACCACGTTCTGCCCGTCTGGTAAGCAACTTTCCAGCCCCCGGATAGCGCCAATCTCCGCTGAGGACAGCGCGAGGGCGACGAGCCGAGGTTCCTGCCCCCTCTCACCGCCGCGAACGAGCAGCAGCGCCGACGTTGTCCTGGTGACCAAGGTCGCCAAGTGGGCGCAGTGTTGTAACAGTGGTCCGCCACTAGTGGTCACCGACTTGCAGCTCTCTCCGCCCGGCCTGGTAGGCTTGACATCCCCTGCCGGTCGAAGGACCCCGGCGCCACGTTGACACTCGTCACGGTGCTCCATTGGCGGCCGCATCTATTCGAACCAGCAATAAGCCCAACTTGCGCGGCAAATCGTTCCAACGGGGTTGCAGATTTGTGTGTCCAAGCGAAGGGGCGGTTGGACGGCCGATTGGCGCCCCAATGCAGTTCGTAGAGAAGCATCGACATATTGCGCCATCCTTGGCGCGTAAATAATTAAATTCGCGCCGCCAAAACCTAGCTTGACATTTCTTTCATAAGGGTTTCAAATTGTCGTGTGTGGAAACAGGAGCTCGACTTTAATGGTTCAATCAATAAACGAGACTAAGGTGCGCGGTGACATGGCGTCGGCACATGGGCAGACCGAGGATTCGGGACGTGTACGCCTCGGCGGCGGCATGATCTCCTTCGACGACGCCAAGGTTCGGGACGAGATCAAGGACGCCGGCCGCACGAAGCTTGGCGGCGGCATGATCCAGTTCTGAGAAAATACAACGGCTACCAGGATTAGCGCCGAGGCATTGCGCGCATTGCATGCTTGGCGCTAATCTTGTTGCCGATGCCTTCTGATCCTATCGTTCAGTTTTATCGTCTGATCGGCACGACGCGGCCGGCAAAGCGGGCGGACCGTGGAGCCGCCGGCTATCTCCCGAGCCGCGGGTTACGGTATTGCGACGCCCTCACCTCGGCCACAGCCTATGGCTATTGGGTCTTCCCGCCAATGGATTTCCGGCTGACCTGGGATGGCGAACGAATTTTCTGGTCCTATGGCGAAGATCAAAGCTGGCTGCCCCTCAGCGAAACGGGCAGCAGGGCGGTTCAGTTTCCCAACTTCGCGGCTGACTTCGACAGCGTGGCGCCGCAGGGACTCCAGGGCTGCTCGCCTCCGTTTCTGACCGCTTTCCTCGAACCCGGAACCGTCCAAATGTGGACCGGTCTCCTGGTGAAAACCAGGCCAGGCTGGAGCTTGTCCGTTCGATCACCTGTGAACATACCAGCCACTCCAGGCATACTGACATGGGACGGGATCATCGAGTCCGATCTCTGGTTCGGGCCCTTGTTCACCAACTTCCGCCTGACCCGCACCGACACACCTGTGTATATCCGCTCGCAGGTGCCGATCATTCAGGTCCAGCCCGTGCCACAACTGGCGTATCGGGAGGAAGTCCTGGGCAATTTCGACTGCTCCGAGGCGGCCGATCTGTCCGACGATGACTGGGACCGGCTGGCCCAGGTCCTGCTCCCAAATCCACATGCCACCATTCGCCAGGGTGAATACGCGGTTATGGTGCGGAAGCGGCGATCGTGTCCGTATGATATCTCCGCCCTGCGCGAGGCGGCCCCATCGGATGGGGAGCCGTAACTCAGCGGTCGGCCCAGCGCCAAACCGCGTGGCTCGCAACGGCCAGCACCGCCATTGCAACCACGACCGCGTGCAGGCCGAAGGCTGGCAACATTGCTGCGACGATGGCGCTCGCGCCAGCGCCAGATAGGAGCTGGGACACACCAACCCAGGCAGAGGCCCTCCCCGCACGGTCCTGGCCCCGTTCGATCGCAAGATGCTGCAAATTCGGTGCCAATATCCCGCGCGCGAACAGCACGGCCATCAATAGCGGCAGGATGATGTAGCTCGGTCCGGTCTGTGTCAGGCTCACCAGCGCCAACGCCACTGTCGCGATGTTAGTGCCGATGAAAGCAGGATTGATCAGAGCGTCGGGACCAATCCCACGACGGCTCAGGCGACCGTTGGTCCAGGCGCCGCAGGCCAGCGCCAGCGCGGTGCAAGCAAAGACACTCGCGAAGACCGCGGGCGGATATTTCAGGTTCTCAATGATGACGAGCGGCGAAGCGGCGATGTAGACAAAAATGACTCCATAGCTGAGCGCATTGGCCACGGCGACGCGCAAGAATGGAATGTCCTGGTACAGCCGGCGCGCCGTGTCCCCGTTTGTGCGACTGGCCGCGCTTCGAACGCTTCGGCTCTCGACAACACCGAACCATGTCGTCATCAGTAACAATAATCCGAGCCCCGCAAGCACCGCATGTACGGAACGCCAGCCGAACAGGCTGACTAACAAGGTCCCAGCGGCCGGTGCCAATATCGGCGTGGCGGCAAATATCGTGGCGACGTATGACCTCTTGGTCCTTGCTGCATCTCCCTCGAACAGATCCTGAACCATCGCGAACGCAATGACCGCGCACGCCCCCGCGCCACAGCCTTGAATAAGCCGCGACAGGGCGAGAACCAGCCCTGATGGGGCGAACGTGCAGGCAATCCCCGAGCACACGAAACAGATCAATCCGTACATCAAGATTGGGCGCCGTCCTCGCTCGTCGGACCAGACGCCAGCGCCGAGCTGTCCCAGCGCAAAGCCCACCATGAACAGCGACAAGGTGAGACCCGCGACGGTCTCGGTTGTCCCCAACATGGCCGGCAAAAGCGGCAGCGTCGGGGCGCTTAGATCGATTGAAAGAGGCGGCAGTGCGGCAAACACGCCCAGGATCACGGTAAACAGTAACGAATTGGGCCTTATGCGAACCACCCTGCGAACTCTTCATGTCTTGGCCGACTTAAATTAGGTTTCAACGGCATTGTCACGTTAATCCTTAGACGGAACAGTAAGGCTCGGTGAGCGTGACAAGTTGGCCCCATCCGACATTCCTCGTGCTGATCTTCAGCGCGTCCGCGACAGACCGCGGAGGGCGCAGCAGATTGAATCAAACCAGCAACGATCGATCGACACCTCGCCGGTCACTGTGGCTGTCCAGTACCAGCACGGTTGCCGAATGCTCGCACACGCGAAGCGGAGAAGCCAATATCGCAAACAACAAGACTCTGCTTCAAGAAACGACGGTCATCGCATTGACGTCCGGCATGATCGTTGCGTCCACACCTGCTTCCAGGCTGTCCGCATCGCAGATGGCGCGGACTACCGCGTGACGACGAGACAAATAATTGATGGATTTGAATTGCCGTTCCAATGCTCACTGACCATGACCCATCTGTCGCTCTGCCGTCATGCCCGGGCCGAAGTCCCCGGGCTTGTCCCGGGGATCGGACCCGGCCATCAATATACGCAGGCACTTGGTGCCGCCGAGGCTGATGGCCGGCTCGGGGGGCCGGCCATGACGGTTAGAGCGAATGGGTCGCAGTCAGCAAGTAGTGATATAAGCTATACGGGCGCAATTAGTATCTGTCGAATAGAGGGATTGTATTTGCGTTGATGAAACGCAAAAAACCCAACATCATCCACCAAACGCGCCTGGCTTGCGCCCTTGTTGGTGATCGCCGGCCCGCGCGGCGGCACTCGGCTGCTCCGCCGTCGCGCGTCCAAGCCTTGCCGACCACGTGACATGTCAGGTGGCTCTGTTCGACTATCGTTCCGCGCCCGCCAAACCGTGTTGTTTGCTCAACCGCCCCGATCTGCCCGCGTCGGCAGCCGCACCAATCTCATCCGCCATGTATTTCAGAGTGTGGCTTCGAGGGCAAAAAATCGAACAGAAACGAGTTAGTAACCGTGCTTCGGGTCAATTGCGACAAACGCGACGGCCGCAAGGGGACGGCCTGTGATCGATCTCCTAGTGGCCAGATTCGGAGCAGGCAGGAAAGCTGTAGGTGCAGGCAATAGACACGCGGGCTCTGGCTGCGCGCCCCGCCCGTGAATGGCGGTCGTTCTTGCGCCCGCCTCGCTGGTTAGGCTCTTGGTTCCGTCGCCTGAAAAGCAATAGCCGCATTCGCGGTGACGCGGAATCGGTGATGCCCGAGTTCGCCGCCATTGCCTGCCTCCTGATCCTGCTTTGGGCCAGCATCGCGGTCGCGATCAAGCATGAGTACGAGACCGCCAAGGGTAGCGCCATCCAGAACACGACAAACCTGACGCGCGCGTTCGAGGAAAGCACGCGACGCACAATCGGTCAGATCGATCAGATCCTGCTGAGTGCGCGGGCCTTCTACAGCGCCCAGGGCAACCACTTCAATTTCGATGACTGGGCGCGGACGCAGATCGTCTCTGACCAGATGATGGCGGGCATCGGTATGGCGGACGCCTCCGGGCATGTCTTCGCCGATACGCTGCCAGTTCCTCCCGGCATCAATATCGCCGATCGGCCGCATTTTCGCGCACAGATGGATCCTGCGCATGACGATCTCTACATCAGCAAGCCGATGCTGGGTCGCGTCAGTGGCCAGGCGGCCGTTCAGTTCACGCGCAAGCTGCTTGGTCTGCACGGCGAGTTTGCCGGTGTCGCGGTCTTCTCGCTGGGCTGCGACGAACTGTCTCGGTTCTATCAGAAGCTGGACCTGGGCGATGGCTTCGTCGCTCTGCTGGCCCCTGACGGCACGCAGCTCGCCCGAGGTCCGCTGATTCCCGACCAGATAGGCAAGCCGATGATGGAGGCGACCATCTACGGCCAGATGCTGTCGCAGCCTGATGGCGTAATCGAGTTCCACAGCAAGCACCTGGATGTTGGTGAGATCGCAAGCTTCCGGCGTCTTCACGAATACCCGCTGATCGTGATGGTAGGGCTCGACACCAATACGGTGTTCCGCCAGTTCTGGTCGCTGCGCACCCGCATGATCATCAGCGGGGGTGCCGCCACCGTCGCCATCTGCCTGATCGGCCTGCTCTGGCTGCAACAGAAGCGCCGCAGCATCGCCTCACTCCGCGCCCTGACCATCACGCTCGAGACGATCAGGCAGGGCATCATGATGGTCGATGCGCGCGGCAACGTGCCGGTGATCAACCCGCGCGCACGCGAACTTCTGGCCGTGCCTGACAAGCCGCCCGAAGAAGTGCAGAGACTCGCGGCAGAACGTGCCATGGAATTGGCGGCTCGCCACCCGCCATTTCCGATGGGCGATGCTCCGATTGCCGATGCCCAGTTCGACGTCGCGCGCGAAGACGGCACGGTGATCGAGGTGCGCAATCATGCGCTGCCTGACGGCGGCTTCGTGCACAGCTATACCGACGTCACCGAGCAACGCCTGGCCGATGCCCGTATCCGCTACCTCGCTCACCACGATATGTTGACCGGTCTGGCGAACCGCGTGCAATTGCGCCAGCGCATGCCCGA
>CAVTEC010000072.1:0-16944 GCA_963733475.1 uncultured Alphaproteobacteria bacterium
TGAAAGATCTGGTGCCCGATCTGTCACAGGTCTACGCGCAGCTTCGCAGCATCGATCCGTGGCTGAAGGCTGACAGTCCTCCACCGCCGGACGGCGAGCGGCTGCAAAGCCTTGATGAGCGCGCGAAGCTGGATGGGCTGTGGGAGTGCATCCTGTGCTTCTGCTGCTCCACCGCGTGCCCAAGCTATTGGTGGAATGGTGACCGCTATCTCGGACCAGCGGTGTTGCTACAGGCTTATCGCTGGATCGCTGATTCGCGGGACGAGCACACGGGCGAGCGTCTGGATTCGCTGGAGGATCCCTTCAAGCTGTATCGCTGCCACACGATCATGAACTGCACCGATACATGCCCGAAGAACCTCAACCCGGCGAAGGCGATCGGCGCGATCAAGCAGTTGATCGTCGAGCGGCAGGTGTAGGAGCGGCGTAGGTTTCAGGGCATTTCAGGTTGACTGGAATGCCGATGGGTTGCGCCGCGCTTGCTCAAATCACAACTTGCGCAGCATCGCGCCGAGTGCGACTGAGTCGATCTCGTTATTGCAAAGGTCCATCAGCGCGATTTCATTCAGGCTGATCTACCGGGCCACCGGCTCGAAATCGGCAACTGCAAGCTTCCCCTCACTGAGCCGACATACCGCCGTCCACCGACACGATGTGACCGGTGATGTACAACGCCTGCTCGGACGCGAGAAACATGATCGTTTGGGCAATCTCTTCGGGAGTGCCAGCACGCTTCGCCGGCACAGTGGCGAGAAACGCGGCCTTTCCATCAGCGTTCCCGGTGAAGCGTTCGAGCATGTCGGTCGCTATCGGGCCCGGCGCAACGGCGTTAACCCGCACACCAAAGGCGGCAGCTTCCAACGCCGCTGTTTTTGTCAGCCCTTCGACTGCATGCTTGCTAGCGATGTATAATGAGGCCCCCGGCACGGCCTTATGTCCTCCGACCGACGAGAGATTGACGATGCTGCCGGTTCGCTGGTTCTGCATGACGCGCAGCTCGTGCTTCATGCTGAGCACGGTGCCCAGGACATTGGTATCGAAGATCGCGGAGTAGTTTTCTGTGGTCTGCTCGGTCAGCGGACCGCCCCGTCCCTCGGTCCCTGCATTGTTGACCGCCACGTCCAGGCGGCCGAAGCGCGCGACAGCCTTTTCCATCAGGCCGCGAACCTCGTCCTCGCGGCGCACATCGGTCCGGACAAACTCGGCTTCCGCGCCAAGATCGCGTAGCTCAGCGGCAAGGACGCGGCCGGCCTCGTCGCGTCGGCCGGATACCACGACCGCCGCACCTGCCTGAGCGAACGCAAGCGCTGTAGTGCGTCCAATGCCGGTCAGCGCACCGGTGATCAGTACAACCTGGTTGGCCATTGCCTGTCCTCCCTTGGTCAAGACGGGAAGATTCTGGCGGTGGCTCTTGCTGACGGATTGAAGGAACCCGGAGGCTTTGCAGCTTATCGCTGGCCGGGGGCGGGCAAGGCATCACAAGCCCTTGCCCGCGTGTCGCTGAGCCTCAGGTCCGAGGCGGAGTATTCGTCGTAATCGGATGCGGCGGATAGCCAATGATCCACAGCCATTCATGCGACTGTGGCTGCGGCGCGACACGCTGCGGCGCAGGCAGGGTCTGGGTCACAGTAAGAGGGCCCGACGAGTGGACGACGCCACACGCGTTCCCGTTGCTGACCGCATGAACGATTGGCTGATCGCCCTGCACCGGCGCGCCAAACGTGATGGTCTGGCTGCATGTTCCACCCGGGGTGGAGATCGACGTCACCACGACGCCGGAGCCAGGAGGTACTTGCGGCATACCCTGCATCACGGAGCGGATCATCTGATCGGGGCTGGGCAGCGGCATAGCCATCATCGTGTCCATGTCCGCCATCATCCGCTGCATCATGGCTTCCTGTTGCGCAAAGATATCCACGACAGGGAAATCGATCTGGCGCGGTGGAATTTTCGGCACGACCACAACAGCGTCACCCGTGGGCACCCAGACATACTGGCCTGCAGACGGTGACGGCGACGCCGCCATGGCCGGGCCTGCGATGAACAGGCTGGCGGCTAGTAAAGCACTGCGTGTTCCGATCATGTGCTCCTCCGGAGGCAAGTGAGGGCAAGCATTCGCCCGCGCGGTTTGCGCTGCTTTTCCCGACCGATGAAGCTTTGGTAATTTTCAGGCCGCGCGGGTCAGCCGCTTCATGAATGCCGAAATACGATGCCGCCGCAGCTCGCTGCGCGCCTTGGCGTCTGTCGTCATGTAATTGAGCTGCACCGAATAGCGTTGGCCCGTGAACCGCTTGTGCCCGTGCCACGCATCGGGTGAGTTGGGAAACACCAGCAGGGTGCCGTTCACTGGAGGCACTTCGACGGCGAAATGCTCCAGATCGTTCGGGCCGCGGAGAAGACGCAGACAGCCCTCGTGCGCCGCCCAGGCGTCGGTGGAAGGGTTCAGATAAAGCAGCACCGTGACTCGCTTGGCCGTCGAGTCCACGTGGATGTAGCCATCGCGTTCGTTGGTCCAGCCGCGCAAAGTGACCATCGTGGGTGCGTTCGAGAGATCCAGCTTGAACCGCTCCGCGATCGCCTGGCGCAGCTCCGGCCCTTCCATTGCGTCCATCAGCGCCCGGGCGTTCGGCCCCAGCGACAGCGCATCGACCGGGAAAGAGCCCCGTTTGTCCAACGGCGGCACGTCCGCGAGGACGGCGCGCAAGCTGTCCGGCGGGACGAAATCCGGCACCACCACATGGGGGAAGGGGTCGTTCGCGAGCGGGGTGGCGCGTAACGCTGTATAATCGAGTTCGATCATGCGTTGCTGCTTAGCACGGACTGGGCCGCGTTGAACCCTGGCGGCGGACACGCTATCTGGCGGGCGGACATGGACAACCCGGGCGCCGACACCCCTGCGCAGCGCGGGCCGCTGCCAGCCTTTCGGGCGATGGTGGCGGCCGGCGAGCTGGCGCCCGATGCGTCCCAGGAACATGTAGCCGAGCGTCTGCACGATTTGTGGGGTCGGCTGCGCGGGTACGATCCCATACCGCGGAACGGCAGTCTGTTCTCCCGGCTGCTACGGCCGCAGCCACAGGCGCCGAACGGCCTCTACATCGTTGGCGCGGTGGGGCGGGGCAAGTCCATGCTGATGGACCTGTTCTTTGCCGCGGCCGACGTGCGGCGCAAACAGCGCATCCATTTCCATCGCTTCATGCAGAACGTCCATTTGCGGTTTCACGCCTTCAAGCAGGCGCATCCGGAGATCGACGATCCGATTCCACCATTGGCGGACTCCATAGCGACTGAAGCCGCGCTCCTGTGCTTCGACGAGTTCCAGGTGAACGACATCGCCGATGCGATGATCCTGGGGCGGCTGTTCCAGGCGCTGTTCGAGCGCGGCGTGGTGGTGGTTGCCACGTCGAACATCGCGCCCGACGATCTGTTCAAGGGTCAGCCGGGACGGGACGCGTTCTTGCCGTTCATCGCGCTGATAAAGCAGCGGCTTGGACGTGGTGATGATGGATGCCGGTCGCGATTTTCGCCGCGAGCGGATGCGCGGGATGCGGACCTGGCTAGTGCCGGCGGACGCTCGCGCCGATCACGAACTCGACCGTGCGTTCGCTGAGCTGACGAATGGGGCAGACGGCAAGGCCGAGACGTTGTGGGTGATGGGGCGCAAGTTCGTCGTGCCTCTGGCGGCGGAAGGTGTGGCGCGCTTCGATTTCGAGACACTATGCGGAGCGGCGCTTGGTGCCGGTGATTATCTTGCACTGGCGACGCGCTATCACACGCTGATCCTGGACGGCATTCCCAGGCTGTCGCCCAACAACTTCGACAAGGCACGCCGGTTCATCATCTTGATCGACACGCTGTACGATCATCGGGTGAAGCTGATCGCTTCGGCGGACGCGATGCCCGATCAGCTTTATCAGCGCGGCGAGAACGCGAAGATGTTCGAGCGTACCGCGTCGCGATTGGATGAAATGCGCAGCCAGGATTGGCTGGAGTTGGAACACATACAATGATGTGACAGCAGTGTTTTGTTAATCTGAACCAAGCATATTCGAAATGTTATGCCCGATACACCAGTTGCCTCGCCTGAGCGCGGCCCCTACGATCCAGCCGTGGAGCAGCCTGTCTCTCGGCTGGAGGAAGACGTGCGCGACGTGAAGGCGCTGGCTGTCAGCATCGACAGCCGATTCGCGAGCCTGGATGCGCGGTTTGCGAGTATGGAGACGCATTACGCCAAAGCGGATGCCCGGCTCGAACGCTTCGAAGAGCGGACATCGCGTGTGGAAGAAGCGATCATTGAAATCAGAACCGTGTTCGCGACGACGCTGCCCCACCTCGCGACGAAGGCTGATCTGGCGGATACCCGTATTGAATTGAAGGATGACATCTCCGGATTGAAAGACGAGATTACCGACATCAAGGTCAGCATGGCGGATAAGCCAAGCAAGACCTACATGTGGGGCATTCTTGCGGTACTGCTGACAGCCTATGCGTGTGGCCTCGCTGGGCTGGCGGTGCTGAAGTAGTTTACTGTCTGCTGAAGTAGTTTACTGTCTATTGCGGCATCGCCGTCATTGCCGACAGTGAGCGCTTCTGGTTTCCCTGCGCATCGAAGTTCGCCGGATCGAGCCAGGATTGCGTGGCGTCGCGAATTGCTGGCCACTCACTATCGAGGATCGAATACCACGCGGTATCGCGGTTCTGTCCTTTGACGATCATGTGGTTGAACCAGATGCCCTCGAACCGGAAGCCGAGACGCCTTGCAGCGGCACGACTCTTCGCATTCATGGCGTTGCAGCGCCACTGGATCCGGCGATAGCCGAGATCGTCCATCGCATAGCGCAGCATCAGGAACAGCGCCTCGGTGGCGCCGCGCGTGCGCGAAAAGTCCGGCGCAAACCATATGCCGCCGATCTCTATGACGCCCGCCTTTGGCTGGATATCCAGATAGATCGCCATGCCCAACGCCGCGCCGGTCGTTCGATCGCAGATGGCATACGAAACGCGCTCGAGCGCGCCGGCCATATCGCGCAGCCAGGCGTGCATCGCTCCTTCGTCGGGAAATGGACCCCAGGGCAGAAATTCCCAGCTCTGCCGCGCCGCCTCGGTCGCGTGACCAGCCTGGTACAACGACGCGGTGTGACGCGTTGCGTCCAGCGGTTCCAGGCGCACCGCAGTGCCAGACAGCACGGTGCGCGCTGGTACCAGACCGGGCGGCTCCCCGGGAGCATTGCGGTTTGTGCGTCGTGGATAGAGTGCCTCATCCATCATTGGCGTCCGCTCACGTCACGTGCTTCCCCAAGGACCGATAGAATGCGTCGGCTGAGTCGATCTCGGCAATTGTTCCACTATCGATCAATAGAAACCGGGTCCCGATCGACTGGACGAAGGCACGATCATGCGAGACGATCATGCCGGTTGCCTCGTGCGCCATGATTTCCTCCTCCAGTCGCTCCTGGCCTGCGATGTCGACGTGATTTGTCGGCTCGTCCATCAGATAGAAATTCGGTTCGGTAAGACGCAACGCCAGGAGACCGAGGCGTGCCTTTTGCCCGGGCGACAAGGTCGCGATTCGGCGTCGCTGCATCTCGACCGTGAATCCAGCACTTGCCAGCAGGCTGGTGGCTCGTTGGTCGCCCGGCCGGAACGTGCTGCTGATGAAGCCGTGAGGCGTTGCCGTTTCGGGCAGATGCGACATGAGCTGATCGACATAGCCAGTGACGATAGAGGGGCTGGTGCGCAATCCCGGAACGTCATTTCCGGCTAGGCCTCGGCGCAATAGCTGCACGAACTGCGACTTCCCGACGCCATTGCGACCAAGCAGAACGACGCGATCACTTTGGAAAACGTGGAGCTTGGCGATGCGGAACAGCTTGCGCCCATCCGGGGCCTGCACATCGACATCACGCAGCGCCAACAGAAGCTTTGCGTGGGTGCCGCGGTTGGCCAGGCGAATCTCGCCTGACCGTTCGACGTACTGTGGGACCAACGTCTGCTCAAGCGTATCGGCACGTTCCCGAAGCTGCTTTGACTTCTTCAGCAAGAGATCGCTGCCGCTATTGATACCGACGTTCTTCAACTCGTTGGCATTGCGGCGCAGACGGGATACCTCGCGCGCGTCCTTGGCAAGCTTCGTCTCCTGGGTGGCATCATCATCGGCAAGCAATTGCCGTGCACGCGTGTATGGATGCGCGTAGATGCGAGACGTGGTTGGCCGGAGAAAAAGCGTGCGCGTCGTGCACGCATCGAGAAACTGGCGATCGTGGCTGGCGATCACCATTGGGACGCGACACTCGCTGATCCAGCGTTCCAGCATCTGGATCTTGACCAGATCCAGATGATTGGTCGGCTCATCAAGCAACAGTGCATCGGGTTCGCTGACCCATGCGCGCGCGATCAGTGCCAGACGCTGCCAGCCACCGCTCAGCGCAGACAGTGGCTGATCACGGAGTTCAGCCGATGCGCCGAACTCATCGAGCACGACATCAACCCGCCATTCATTGCTTTCACGCTCCGGTGGCGGCAACGCACGGCGGATCGCCTCGGCCAGCGGCAGGTTCAACAGATTGGCCGGAACGTCCTGCTCGACATAGCCGGCGCGCATACCGCGCGAACGGACGATATCGCCCGTCGTCGGCTCCATCAGGCCCGTCAGGCATTTCAGTAGCGTGGTCTTGCCACCGCCATTGGCGGCGACCAACCCGATGCGATCGGCGTCGCCAATCACCATGGAAAGGCTCTGGAACAGCGCATGCGGCGACAGAACGCCGACATCGCGCAAACTGATCGTAGGCATGGAACTCTCTCTTGGCTCGATGAAACGCGAATAGAGTGGCGTTCAGAGCCGGCCGACGGTTGCCTTGTGCTACAGCCCGCTGGCCAGCCCTGCGATGTCTGATCGCAGGGCACAGTCGGGGCCGCGCGGGTGATGCTGATTGTAAGCGCTCACGCAACCCTCCTTCGGTGGGATGTTGCAATGGCAGCACCATAGCAGGATGACAGGGAGGCGGGAAGCCGCCTACTCTCGCGGCAACAAAACCTGGGAGGGAGCCAATGCGGTTCCGCGTTTTCGCGCTTGCCATAATCACGCTGGCGCTGCTGGGCCGCCCCGCTGCGGCAGACGATCTGCGCAAGGTCACAATTGCCTTCGCTGGCAAGGGCATGTCGTTCCTGCTGCAATACATCGCCATCGGCGCCGGGTTCTACAAGCAGGAAGGGCTGGAGCCGGACTCGTCGATGTCTCATCCGGCACGCGGCAGGCTGCGGCAGTCATGGGCGGCAGCGCCGAAATCACCCAGGTAGGCTTTGCACACACGATGCATGCGGTCGGGCGCGGCGGCCAGCTCGTCGGCATCTGCACGGGCTTCGAGGTTTATCCGATCGCGCTTGTGCTCTCGAACGACGCCATCAAGCGCCTCGGCATCACCGACACGATGACGCTCGACGAGAAGATCAAGCATGTGAAGGGAGCGCGTATCGGTATTACCTCGCCAGGCTCCAGCACTGACGAGTTCATGCGGACCATCATGCTGGTGCGCGGTATGGATCCATCGAGCGATGTGCAATTGCAGCCGATCGGTATTGGCGCGCCGATGGTCGCGGCGATGCAGGCCGGCGCCACCGATGGCTTCGCCTTCATGTCGCCGTTTACCAACATCGCCGTGAGTCGCGGCATTGGCCAGGTGATCGCGGATCCGATGACCGGCCAATTGCCCGAGTACCGGGACGTGCCGTACCAGGTGATTACCACCAGCCGGGAGACACTTGCGGCGAAGCGCGATCTGCTATTGCACGTCGTGCGTGCGCTGACCCGTGCGATGAAATATGCTCACGAGGACAAGGAAGGCGCCCGCAAAGCGGTGCGCCCGTTCTTCGAGGGCACGTCGGATGCCGACTTCAACACCGCTTTCGACGCTTACATCAATGCGGTGCCGACCACACCAGTAATTTCGCAGGAGCAGGTCGATAACACGGTGAAGATGGTGAACCTCACCGAGAAGACGCCAATCCACGTTACCTACGATCAGGTCGTCTCTGCCGATCTGGCACGTGAAGCCGCAAAGGATATCCTGGGCAAGTAGCATGAGGCAGCGGTTTGACCCCATCCTGCTCTGGCAGATTGCCGTCGGCGTCCTGTTGCTGGGCGGCTGGGAACTGGTTGGTTGGCTTTCAGGCGGCGTATGGACCAGCCGCCCCACCTTGATCGCGGCAAAGCTGGGTCAGTGGCTGCAAGGTAGTATATACATCAATATCGCGACTACGTTGACCGAGGTGGTCACCGGATTGCTGCTGGGATCCGCAGCAGGCGTTCTGGCCGGTCTTGTGCTCGGTCGTTCGCCGATCGCAGCCGGAATCATGCGGCCGATCATCGTAGCATTCTACAGTATCCCGCTGGTCGCACTGGCCCCGCTGTTCATCATGTTCTTCGGCCTCGACATGCTGCCGAAAATCGTCCTGACGACAATCGTCGTGTTCTTCCTGCTGTTCTTCAACACATTCGCGGGTGCGACTTCGGTGGACAATGACCTGATCGCGCAAGTCGAGCTGATGGGTTCGACGAACGTGGAAAAATTCCGCAAAGTCGTCGCGCCCGCGTGCATGGTATGGATTATCGGCGGCATCAGGACTGCATTGCCATATGCGCTGGTAGCGGCGACCACCGGCGAGATGCTTGCCGCGCGACGCGGCCTTGGCTTCCTGCTCAGCGATGCGGCGTCGCAATTCGACATGACGTCGCTCTATTCGGCTCTGTTCGTCCTGATGCTGCTTGGCCTCGCAGTCGGCGAGGCCGCGAACTGGGGCGAACGGCACCTGTTGCGCTGGCGCCATGCCGAGGGTTGAACTGGCCAACGTCGACAAGACGTTCGTCACCCGCGACCGCGAAGTCCAGGCGTTGCTGCCAACCAGTCTGGCAGTTGAGGCGCAGGAATTCGTCGCATTGGTCGGGCCCAGTGGCTGCGGCAAGTCCACGATCCTGAACCTGGTTGCGGGTCTGTTGCAGCCGAGTGGCGGCGTGGTGCGCTACGACGGCACACCGGTTGAAGGCGTGAACCGCCAGGTCGGTTACATGACGCAGAAGGATACGCTGCTGCCGTGGCGCTCGGCGGCCGACAACATCCGGATTTCGCTCGAATTGAAATGCCGCGCCGTTCCGCGCAAGGAAGCCGATGCACGCGTGACGCAGATCATCGATCTGGTCGGCCTGAGTGGCTTTGAGCGGCACTATCCTGCGGAATTGTCCGGTGGCATGCGGAAGCGAGTGGCACTCGCCCGCACACTGATCTACGAGCCGGAAACGCTGCTGATGGATGAGCCGTTCGGCGCTCTCGATGCACAGCTCAAGCTGCTGATGCTGGATCAGTTGCAGGTGCTGACGCAGCAGCGTCGGATGACTGTGGTGTTTGTGACGCATGATCTGGGTGAGGCAATCACCCTCGCGGATCGTGTCGTCGTGTTCAGCGCACGGCCGGGACGTATTCGCGCAATCCGTCAGATCGACCTCCCGCGTCCACGGGATGTGTTCCGCATCCGCTTCACCGAGGAATTCGCGCATCTGCACGAAGGGCTATGGGACGAGCTCAAGGACGAGGTAGCGCGAGGAACCGACGTATGAGCGAAGCCGGCGCAAGGCTGGAGCCAGGTGGCCTCAGCGGTTCCGTTGCGTCGACTCACTTCAACCTCGCGAACTTTCTTTCCACGAGGCTCGGCCGATCGCTCGCACGTCTGCTGCTCGCACTGATCATTCTGGCGGTTTGGGAGTACCAGCCGAGCGCCAACCTTCGGTTCTGGATGAGCGGTCCGGTGGAAATCGTCGCACGCCTGGGGCGGTGGCTGGTGGAGGGATCACTGTGGGGCAATGTCGGTTCGACCTTGCTCGCAATGTCCCTCGGCTATGTCATCGGCACTTCGGTTGGGATCGTGCTCGGACTGACGTTTGGGCTGATGCCGCGGCTGCACCGGGTGCTGTCGCCCTACATCACCGCAATTTATGCAATGCCGAAGATCGCGCTGGCGCCGTTGTTCGTCATCGTGCTGGGGATCGGCATCGAGTCCAAGGTGGCGCTGGTCGCGATCACCGTATTCTTCCTCGTGCTGAACAGCACTTTGGACGGCGTGCGCAATGTCGATCGCGATCTGGTTCGCGCGCTGTCACAGATGGGCGCAACGCGCCCCGAGGTCATCGTCAAGGTGCTGGTGCCGGCGACGCTACCGTGGATCTTCACCGGCATGCGTATCGCCGTCCGCTATGCCTTTACCAACACGCTGCTGGCCGAGCTGATTGCCTCCAACAGTGGCATCGGCTTCATGATCGAATACTATTCCGGCGTGTTCGACGCGACCGGCACCTATGCGGCTATCCTGGTCCTGGTGATCATGAGCGTCGGCCTGACGGAACTGCTGACGCTAATCGAGGTCAGAATGTCGCACACTCACAGTCGGTAGAGGCGCTGTCCATGGTTGAATTCGGCATTGGTCAGCCGGTCCCTCGCAAAGAGGACGCGCGTTTTCTCATTGGAAGCGGCCGCTATCGTCCGGACATCACACTGCCGAACATGGCGTTTGCGGCGATGGTGCGATCGACCCACGCGCATGCGCGGATCAAGGCGATCGATACAGCCGATGCCCGTCAAATGCCGGGCGTCATTGCGATACTCACCTGGGCGGAATTCCATGCTGATGGGCTCAAGCCGATACCACATCAAGCCGCGGTTGCCGGTGCGCCTGATGTCGCTCTGCGAGTGCGCCCGGGCTTCCAGGTATTCACGGTCGATATCGCGACGCTCGCGGCCGACAAGACGCGCTTCGTGGGCGAGCCGGTCGCCATGGTGGTCGCCGAAACGCACGCCGCGGCGAAGGACGCGGCGGAACTCGTCACGATCGACTATGAGCCGTTGCCGGCCGTCGCACGCACAGGCGATGCGCTGCGCGGCGGCGCACCGCTCGTCTGGGACGCATGCGCCATGAACCTCAGTGCCGATGGCGAGGTCGGCGACAAATCGTCGACCGACGCGGCCTTTGCGCACGCCTCGCACGTCGTTCGCCTGGACACCTGGATCCAGCGCGTCACCGGTGTGCCGATGGAGCCACGCACCGCGATCGGCGATTACGATGCGACGAACGGCCGCTACACCATCTATGCCGGCAGCGGTGCCGGCGTAGTGCGCGAACGGCAGACGCTTGCCCATGTGCTTGGCGTGCCGGAAGAACAGTGCCGCGCCGTGTGCGGCGACATGGGCGGCAATTTCGGCACCCGCAACAGCTTCTTCCCTGAATACGGGTTGCTGCCCTGGGCGGCCCGCCGCATCGGCCGGCCGGTGAAGTGGTACGGCGATCGCACCGAGTGCTTCGTCAGCGACTACCAGGGGCGCGACCTTACCGTAACGGCCGAACTGGCGCTCGATGCGGAGGGCAAATTTCTCGGCCTGCGCGGCACCAACCTCAGCAACGTCGGTGCCTATACCGCGCACTTTGTCCCGCTGCGCAAAGGCCTCAACATCGTGTCAGGCGTCTATCGCATCCCGGCAGTGCACTTCCGTGGCTGTGCCGTGATGACCCACACAATGCCGACGACACCGTATCGCAGTGCTGGTCGGCCCGAGACGATCTATGTGATCGAACGGCTGATCGACCTGGCGGCGGAGCAGTGCGGGTTCGATCGGGTCGCGCTGCGCCGGCGCAACCTGATTCCGCCGCACGCCATGCCTTATACCAACGGCGTTGGCATTACCTACGACAATGGCGAGTACGAGAAAGGCATGGACGCTGCCTTGTCCCTTGCTGACTTGCAGGGCTTCGCGGCGCGCAAGGCCGAGCTCCGCGCACTCGGCAAGCTGCGCGGCATCGGTTTCGCCAATTACATCGAAGGCGCCAGCGGCTTTCCTCGCGAGCGAGCCGAAGTCACGGTCGCGCCCGAGGGCCGCGTCGAGCTGGTGCTTGGCACGATGAACAGCGGCCAGGGTCACGAGACCAGCTTCGCGCAGCTTCTCACGGAATGGCTGGGCGTGCCGTTCGACAGCGTCGATTTCGTCGCGCACGACACCGACCGAGTAGTCGCTGGTGGCGGCTCGCATTCTGCACGCTCGATGCGCATCGCCAGTCTCGCCATCGGCACCGCATCCGACGCCATAATCGAGAAGGGGAAGGCGATTGCGGCGCATCTGCTTGAAGTCAGCGCGATCGATGTCGAGTTCGCGCGTGGCGTCTTCGCGGTAAAAGGCACCGATCGTCGCGTTGGCATCTTCGAGGTGGCGAAGGCGGCCACACACATTGACCTTCCCGAGGAATTGCGCGGCAAGCTCGACGGTATCGGCGACGAGACCGTGTCGGGCGGTGCGTTCCCGTCTGGCACGCATGTCTGTGAGGTGGAAATCGATCCGGAGACTGGTCGGGTTGCACTGGTGCGCTGGTCAGGCGTTGACGATGTCGGTCTGGCGATCAATCCGCTGATCCTGCATGGCCAGACGCACGGTGCCGCGGCGCAGGGCATCGGCCAGGCGTTGCTGGAGCAATGCCACTACGATCCGCGGACCGGCCAGTTGCTGACGGCGTCCTTCATGGACTATGCGATGCCGCGCGCGGATGATCTGCCGTTCTTCGACTGCCAGCTCATGGAGGTGCCGGCGAGCAGCCATCGCTACGGCATTCGTCCGGGCGGCGAAGGCGGGACCACGCCCGCGCTGGGCGCCGTCGTCAATGCCGTTGTGGACGCGCTGTCGGTGTTCGGCGTGAAGCACATCGAAATGCCCGTTACTTCCGAGCGCGTCTGGCGCGCCATCCAAGGAGAGAAAGCATGACCCAGGCACTGAGTGGGATCCGCGTGATCGACATGACGCACAACCAGGCCGGCCCCGCCTGTGCGCAGATCCTAGGGTTTCTCGGAGCCGATGTGATCAAGCTGGAGGAGCCGAAAGGCGGCGATGTCGCTCGCACCAACATGCGCGATCGAACCGACAGCGACAGCCTGTTCTTCCTGGTGCTGAATGCGAACAAGCGAAGCCTGACACTAAATTTGAAGACCGACGAAGGAAAGAAGTTGTTCAAGCAGGTGATCGAACAGTCGGACGTCCTGGTCGAGAATTTCGGCCCCGGTGCGCTGGATCGCTTGGGACTGGGCTACAAGGAGTTGTCGAAGCTGAACCCGCGGCTGATCTACGCGACGATCAAGGGCTTCGGCACGTATGGTCCCTATAGCGGGTTCAAAAGCTTCGAGCCGATCGCGCAGGCGATGGGCGGGGCAATGAGCGTCACTGGATTTCCCGACAATCCGCCGACATACGTGATGCCGGCGATCGGCAATTCCGGAACCGGCATGCACATGGCCATCGGCATTCTGGCGGCATTGCAACAGCGGCATCAGACCGGGAAGGGCCAGCATGTCGAAGTGTCTATGCAGGATTCCGTGGTGAACCTGATCCGCGTCAGCCTGCGTGACCATCAGCGCTTCGGCAAACCGATGGAGCGCCAGGGCAACCAGCTCGGCAAGACTGTGCCCGGCACGACCTATGCCTGTGCGCCGGGCGGTCCGAACGACTACGTATTCATCCACGCTCAGCCACAGATGTGGAAGGCACTGATCAATGTGATCGGCCAGCCGGAACTGGCGGATGATCCGCGGTTCGCCACGCCGGACTCGCGATGGGAGAACCGCCCGGCACTGAACGAGATCGTCGAGGCGTGGACTTGCCAGCACAGCAAGCACGAGGTGATGAAGCTGATGGGCGACGCCGGCGTGCCATGCGGTGCCACGCTGGATACCGGAGAGGTGCTAGCAGATCCGCATCTGCGCGCGCGCGATATGATCGTCGATATCGATTACCCGACGCGCGGCACATATCAGACCGTGGGCATGCCGGTGAAACTGTCGGACTCGCCGGCCGAGGTGACGCGGCCGCCGCTGCTCGGTGAGCACACCACGGAGGTGCTAAACGCACTCTGCGGCGTCAGTGCCGAAGAGGTGCAGGAGCTGAAGTTGCAGGGCGTGGTCTGATGAAGGTCATGCGGCTCTCGCCCTGATCGCCCAGGCGCGCGCCTTCAACGGGATCGTGCCGCCTTCGCCGCGCGGCAGAGTGTCGTACAGCCGAAGTCGCAGTTGTTCGCGCGCATCGGGTGTGAGACTGGCGCAGTAGCCTGGCACTGGGCCGGCACCCCAGGTGAATGGCAGCCAAAAGTCGTCGAAGTCCTTGAACCCCGTTGGTATCTCGATTGCGCTGCACTCGACCGATGCCAGACCCGCCCGCGCGGTCATGGCGCACAGCCCGTCCGGCGTGCAGAACGGAAAGCGCCGGTCTTCGGCAAGCCCCTGCGCAGCGGGGTCCAGCGCGACAGCGGCCTGCCATACCGCATCAACAAATTGCAGTCCGCCACCAGGATAGTCCCAGACGTAGAAGCCAACAGTTGCTCCAGGGCGGGCCACACGCCTGATCTCGGCCATTGCCCGATCTCGGTCAGGCACGAAGTTCAGTGCGAGCGCCGATGCGATGACGTCGCAACTGGCCGATTCGAGCGGCAGCGATTTGGCATTCGCAACTCGGAATGCGACCCGCTGATCCGACACATTGCGTCGTGCGGTCTCGATGAACCCGTCGGAAGGATCGATCGCGGTCAGGCTTCTTGGGTCGCACCGTGCCGCAATGGCCGCTGACAATGCGCCGGTTCCGCACCCGACCTCCAGCCAATCCAATCGTTCCGGTGCATCGAGCCAGTGGAGAAAGCGAGGCGCGATCTGGCGGCTCCAGCGCCCCATGAATCCGTCGTAGTTGTCACCTGCCTGCCAGACATCGTGACGCGCCACGCCGCTCACGCCGCCAGCTCCAGTATCTCCCTCACCTGCGCCGGACCATCGATACGCCGCGGATTGCGCGGCACCCACGGCGTGCCCATCGCCTGTTCCGCCATACGATCGAATGAGTCACGGTTGACGTTTACCGCATGCAGGCTGCGCGGCATGCCGAGGCCGGCGATGAACGCATCCAACACGTCGGCCGCGTCTCCACCCGGATGACCCATCGCAGCCGCCACCAGCGCCTGGCGTTCGGTATTCGCCGATTTGTTCCAGCGCATCACCGCAGGGAGCATGATGCATGACGTGTGACCGTGCGGGATGTCGAATACCGCACCGAGCACGTAGCCGATACCGTGGCTGGCGCCCATCGGCACGCCGCTGGCCAGCGGACCCATCGATAGCCAGGCGCCAAGCTGACAATCCAGCCGTGCTTGCAGATCGGATGGATTCGCCTTCACGCGCGGCAGTCCTTGCGCCAGCAGTGCCAGGCCACGCAACGCCTGCGCATCGGCGTAAGGATGCGCTTCGTTCGAGCAGACGCCCTCGACGCAGTGATCCACCGCGCGAATGCCGGTGGACAGGAACAGCCACTCCGGCGTGTGCACGGTGACCGCGGGATCCAGCACCACCGCCCGCGGGATGATGCGCGGATGACGGAACAGCTCCTTTACCCGTGTGCGTTCGTCGGTGACGCCGGCGATGCCGCTGAATTCGCCGGCCGACAAAGTCGTTGGCACAGTGACCTGCCGTACCGCTGGTGCGTTGCATGGCGGCGGAACGCCATTCACCGGACGCAGTGCGTCGATCGCCTCCGGCGTGCGCACGTCGTTGGCGAGGCAAAGCTGCACCGCCTTGGCGCCATCGGTGATCGAGCCGCCGCCAACCGTCACGATCAGGTCGGCACGTGCTTCGCGCGCTTGTTCGGTGGCAGCGATCACCGCGTGGCGTGGCGTGTGCGGCGGCATCTGGTCGAACACCGCATCCCGGCGCGTTATGGAGAAGTGCGGCCTGACCCTGGTGCGCACGATCGCTTACGAGGGACCCGACGCCATCGAGGGCGCCGAGCACGGCGAGGTCGAGTATGCGCTGACCAAGCCCGAATGGGAGGCACGCGCGCCCGCTAGCCGATGCTGGCCGCCAGGTCCTGATAGGGAGGGACGAGTTCGTCCCACCGCGCCTCGGTGTCGCCGCGCTCACGCCCGGCGAGGTAGGCGGCGAGATTTTCGGCGTGGATCTGCCACCCGGCCCCGTAGAAGGCGACCGTGTCCAGGGGCATGCCCCGGACCTCGATGACCAGGATGGTCTGGTCGCCGTCGGCGGTCAGCGTGGCCTCGATGGCCTCGTCGTACGGCGGCACGCCCTGCCCGCGCTGGTAGGACTCGTCCGTCTCCCTGGTCGTCACCAGCAGCCGCCGCGGGGGCTCGCACGCTTCCACCCGCCCGGTGCCGTCTGAGTCAGCGGCATCGACGTGCAGGCGGAACTCTCCGCCGAGGCGCAGGTCGCCTTCTACCTGGCCGTACCAGCGGGCCAGGCGGCCGGGATCGGTGAGCGCCGACCACAGGTCGTCGATATCGGTGTCGTAGCGGTCTTCGATGCGCACGACGCCCTTGCCGTCTGCCGATCGCAGGCTGCCCAGGATGCGGGTACCCGGACGTGCGTTGCCGGTCATCTGGTGCTCCTTCGTTCGCGTTTTCCCCGGGCTATCTCGGTGTGCAGGGCGTCCAGCCGCTGTTCCCACAGGGCCCGGTACCGGCCCAGCCATTCATCGATCTCGGCGAGCGGCTGGGGGCGGAGGCTGTAGATCCGCCGCTGCGCTTCCTGGCGGACCTCGACGAGCCCTGCCTCCCGCAGCACCCGCAGGTGCCGCGATACCCCGGGCGGGCGATCGGCAGCAGTGCCGCCAGCTCGCCGACGGTGGCCGGGCCGCGGGACAGCGTTTCCAGCATGGTCCGCCGGCTTTCGTCCGCCAGTGCCCGCAGAGCAGCTTCCATGGCATGAGTGTACCCAGATGGTTACGTAACCGTCAAGGTACATATATGGGCGCACGCGCACACCTCTTGGTGCCGGGAAAGAACGCGGCCGACTCTTCGGCACGCGGCTATTCGAAGCGGACGGTCGAGGGTGCCGTCATCCTGCGGAGCAGTGGCAGCGTCAGCGTGATGACCCCG
>CAVTEC010000073.1:0-5771 GCA_963733475.1 uncultured Alphaproteobacteria bacterium
ACGTAGCTTCAGTGATTTGCGTTCGATCAGATCAGCCATTTGGCGCCATGCCTACGGGTTGTCATGCCAATGGCCGCAGGCTCCACGACCTCGCTGATGCACGCAAGACAAGTCGGAGGAGGACTGCGACAAGCACGAGGATGACGGGGGAGCGTGGATCGCTCGATACTTTTGGCCACTGATATAGGCCGTCAGAATCCGCATTCCCGGAGCCGAGCGATCCGCCGATCCTTATCGATCTGCTCCCCAGACCTTGGTCGTCACGTGACCGTCCCCCCCTTCCTTATCCACCAGGCCGTCAGATATTGAGTTGACTCCGTGCCAACGGAAAAGTCTGGCTCCTCGACCGACCAGCCGCAGTGCTGGGCCCCACTACAGGGATGTGATCCCGGCGGATAGACGCCCGAGAAATACGGCGCCATCGTCTGGTCAAGATTTTCGCGCCGACGGCCTGAGCGTGCATGGAGTGCTGGAACCAGGCGACGATCACGTCCGACCGGTCCTGAGCGTCCTTGAAGCCGGCGATTTTGAAGCCCGTGAGGCCGGATAGCTGCCAGAGTGCGTTGAAGAATTCATCCACGTGAGCGAGATGGGCCGGAATGTAAAGTCGCGTCTGTGCGGACATGTCGACGCGGCGGAAATGAATGAAGTCATACCCGTTCCCGTTGGCCTCCATTGTTCTGGCGACGTCGTTAATGCTGATAGTGTGGATTCCGGCAGTCTGCTGAAGCACCCTTATCGGCTGGTTCGGTTGATTGCTCATCGTGGCCTCTACGAGCTGGGCATAGGCACGACGCGTTATCTGTCCCCTGCGGTTTGCACCTCCAGCCGTGTAATAAACTTCCTTGATGTTCTCATCACTGATTGTGGTGCCACGCCCAAACTGCCCCTTCAGCTCTTGTTTGATGGTCTTGTATCGCGGATCGGCTGTGTTGATCCGAGTGAACTGCTGCTGTCCCGCCTTGGTGCACGAATAAGCCCCATGCCGCTGCGATTGGTGGCACGTCGTGTACTATGCGACCCGGACGGTGACCGGCATTCCGAGCCATGTCATCCGGTTGAGAACGTCGCATGCAGTCTTCGCCTCGGTCTGCTGATTGGGCAGAATCCGAGCGTGGAGCCGCCGACCAATGATGGTCTTGTAGCGATACATCGCGGTTTCGACCAAGCTCCGACGGCTGTAGCCTGAACTGCGTTGCCAGGCGATGCGTCCATGCTCCGCGATTGCCGCGAGATGTCGGTCGCGCTGCGTTGTCGTGGTCTGACTCGGAACGGCCGTCGCTCGGGGCGGAATGACGACTGCCGCCGCCGGATGGCGTGCGGCCACGGCATTATAAACAGCCTCGCCATCATAGGCGCCGTCTGCGGTCATTGACGAAATATCCGCACCGACTTGATCGAGTAGCTCCGGCAGCACGGAAACATCGCCCACATCATCCGGAGTCAATTCCGCAGCGACAATCTCCTGCGTGTCGGCATCGAGGCCAAGATGCAATTTTCGCCAGCGGCGGCGCGACTTCGAGCCGTGCTGTTGATCAAGCCATTCACCCTCGCCATACATCTTCAGTCCGGTGCTATCGACGAGAAGGTGCAGCGGCTCACCGCGAGCGGCCCATTTTGGCAGGATCGTCACGCCGCGGCCACGACGGCTCAAGGTGGTATGATCCGGAACGGCGATATCGATCCTGAGCACCTCGGCGATCGATCGCAGCATACCTTCGGTTTGACGCAGCGGCTGGTGGAACACCAACCGAAGCGCGAGGCCCGTTTCGATTGCGAGCGACGAATAGACCGGCTGACCGCCGCGTTCTCCGGTCGCAGGGGCATGCCAAGCCGCCACTGCTTCCTCGGTGAACCATATCGTGACGCTGCCCCGCCGCACCAGAGCGGCATCGTATTCCGGCCAGTTTGCCACTCGGTATCTGGCTTTTGGGATCTTGTGGCGGCGGCTCGCGTTGAACTTGTACGGCATGAATCTTCCAGTGCAATAGACAGGAAACCGCACACCCTACGATTGTTCCGCCACCACCGCACCGTCTTGGCGCACCGTCCCCGCATGCCGCGATCAGGCAACACGCAAAGCCCAGCGAGCTTCACCGCTCGGCCGCTGATCCATGCACCAAAGCGTATCAGCGGGGGATCGATCACGACTGAAGGCTCCAACGCCTACGGCCTCAACGCCGTTGGCCTGCCCTCGACGATTACGCTCAACGGCTCAACCGTCATGACCATGGGTGCCGGCGCTGCTGGCTACAACGCCGATGGTGGCACGATCAGCGCCACGAATACCACCACCCAGACCTCTGGTTCGGCGGCGCCAGGCGGCATGCTCAGTAACGGCGGCACACTTACGATCGATGGCGGGAGCGTGACGACCACAGGCGGGGGTAGCTTTGGGTTCCTTATTCAGGCGCCGACCGACACGCCTGAACTGACCCCCCAGCCTACGGGACCCAACGTACTCCAAATCAGCAACGCGACGGTGAACTCGACGGCGGACGCTTTCCATGTGGAAGGTGCGATTGCCAATATCGCTGTGAGCGGATCGTCCGTCATGAGCACCAATGGGGTACTGCTCAACACCCTATCGTCTGGCACCACCACCTTGACTGCAACGGCTTCGCAACTGACCGGGGTCATCACGACGGACTCCACCAGCACGGCAAACGTGACGCTGCGGGACAACACCACCTGGACGATGACCGGCAACTCCAATCTTTCCAACTTAGTCAACGATCCCAGTACACGATCGTTTTCACGCCACCGTCTGGTGATCCCACATTGCTCGCTAGCTACAAGACACTGAGCACGATGAACTACACGGGCCTGGGTGGGCGCATCGGTACTCAACACTTTCCTGGGGACCGATGGGTCACCCTCCGATCGGCTAATCATCAACGGCGGCACAGCGACGGGCGCGATGGGACTTTTGATCCATAACACCACGGGCCCGGGCGCGCTGACCCTCGCCAATGGCATTCCGGTGGTTCAGGCGATCAATGGTGGCACAACTGCCCTTGGTGCATTCGCACTCGCTGGTGAGGCACGGGGAGGCGACCTCGATTACGATCTGTTCCAGGGCGGCAGCAACGGCAGCAACCCCAATGACTGGTTTCTGCGTTCCAGTATTGTGGTCCTACCGCCCCCGCTGCCTGAAACCCCGACGAACCCGTTGCCGGATGACCCACCGATTGAGCCGTTACCGCCAGGCGTCTATCCAATCATCGGGCCGGAGCTCGCCACCTATGGCGTGGTGCAGCCGATCGCCCGGCAGATGGGGTTCACCATGCTCGGCACGCTGAATGAACGCATCGGCGATACGCTGACCATCGAGAATGCCGGCGCCGATGCTGAGGGCTGGGGCCGCTCCGGATGGGCCCGCTTCTTCGGCCAGCAGATCGACAACCGCTACCAGGCCTTCACCGATCCCAGCATCAATGGCCGGTTGTTCGGCGTCCAGGCCGGGTTCGATATCTGGCGCGGCAGTCTCATCCCCGGCCATCGCGATGCGGCCGGCGTCTACTTCGCCTACGGCAATAGCGCGATGGACGTGGACGGCCTCATCACCAATGCGGCTGGCACCGCGTATATACCGGCGCGAACCGGTACGGTGAATCTCTACGCCTATTCCGGCGGCGCCTACTGGACGCATTACGGCCCTGGTGGGTGGTATCTCGACGCCGTTGTGCAGGGCACCGCCTACACCGGCAACGCCACCACACAATTTGCCAATCTGGCAACCGACGGCTCGGGCATCATCACCTCGCTGGAGGCGGGCTATCCGATCCCGATCCCGCTCGGGCCGCACTTCATCCTGGAGCCTCAGGGACAGATCCTCTGGCAGCATACCAGCTTCAGCCAAGCCAATGACGGGCTAGGTCCGGTCGCACTCGGCACGACCTCGGGCACGACCGGGCGGCTCGGCGTGCGCGGTCAATGGAGCATCATCGCTGATAACGGGCAGGTTTGGCAACCCTACGTGCGCGCCAATCTCTGGCAGAACTGGGGCGGAGAGTTGACGACGAGCTTCGGTGTTGATCAGGTGCCGCTGTTGCAGGAGTCGACGCAGTTGGAATTCGCCGCCGGCCTGACAACCAAGGTCAACGATTTCCTGAGCTTCTACATCCAGGCCGGCTATGAATTCGCAGTCGGTGACACCGACGGGGGGCGACGCCAGGGCGTCAAGGGCGACTTCGGGGTTCGTCTTACCTTCGGCCATCCGCCGGCACCGCCGGTGGCTGCCGCTATGCCGGCAGCCGCCGCGGCACGTTCCTATCTCGTGTTTTTCGATTGGGACAAGGCCACACTGACCGACCGTGCCAGACAGATCATCAGGGAAGCTGCCGACAACTCGACCCACGTCCAATACACGCGGATCGAGGTGAACGGCTACACGGATACGTCCGGTAACCCGAAATACAACCAGGGTCTGTCGGTGCGTCGCGCCGAGGCTGTCGCTGCCGAGCTCGTCAGAGACGGCGTTCCGCGCAACACCATCACGGTCCAGGGCTTTGGCGAGACCCATCTCCTTGTGCCCACCGGCCCGGGTGTGAGAGAGCCGCAGAACCGGCGCGTCGAGATTGTCGTCAGCTAGGAAATGAACTTGCCTCGTCAGTAGCGTGGCGCTCCGTGCCAAGCGATGGCAGTTGCCTCATAGCGGGTCGGGGCGTCATAGGGAGTTGTGACACGAAAGTGCCCTGATTGTCCGGTTGGCAGGGCCATGACAGCAGCCAGCAGCGGCGGCTTGTCACGTAGTGGCCTGAGTGTCGCGGGTGAGGGCTCCGCTGCTTCGTGAGCTGGCCGTATAAACGCCCATCACGTTAGTCAGCCAGAAATTCCGGCAATCGGTCAGTTCCGAATCACCGGATGTCAGCGTTGGGTCGAAGGTTTCCATTGGCGACTTCATCAACAACCGTCTGCTTGTTGCTGTTGGCACTCCAAAGCTGCCATTCCGGTTTCGGCCATCTTTGCTCATTCCGCTGAGCGCCCATGAAGGTCGTTCCGGAGTCCCCGCACGCTACTTTCGAAACCGGCCGTTCGTTACCGTGCACTCCGAGCCTGCCCAACGGGCCTGCTCCGCGGGAGCTAGCACACCTGACGCCCGACAAGCGCGAGCGGATCCGCGCGCGCGTTTCCGCCATTGCGCTGACGCTGGTTACGCCCTTACAGCGATGACTTCCAGATATTCGGCGGCGATGCTTGTCGTGCCGTCCACCGCCTCGTTGTGGCGAAGATACAACTCCTCCAGATCGCGTCGAAGCTCGGACTGGGCAGCCTCGCCGAGACCGGCGAATGCTCTGAGGGTGGGACCATAATGCAGCCGGTAGAACTCGACGGTTTCCGGAACCGTGAAAGGAAGTTTCAGACGGATCAGAATTTTTGTGGCCTTGATCTCGGTTGCGCTACCCCCGAGCCGCGACGAAGAACGGCCTCGTCGCCCCATAGCAGCGGGCTCGGCACTCCCGGCGGCGGGACGACGTGCTTGGCGGTCGCCTTAAACAATTCGCCGATGAAGCCGCTGGGTGTCCAACTCGCCATCGCAATCTTGCCGCCGCGCCGGCAAACCCGACAGAGTTCGCTCGCTACCACTTCGGGTCGGGGCGCGAACATGGCGCCAAACATTGTGACGACGAGGTCAAATGTCCCTGTCCCATACGGCAGGTTTTCCGCGTCGCCTTCCTCAAATTTGATGTTCACGCCCTCCTTGATCGCGCGCTCGCCTGCCCGGGCAAGCAGGTTGGGGGCGATGTCGATTTCGCCGACGTAGTATG
>CAVTEC010000074.1:0-80943 GCA_963733475.1 uncultured Alphaproteobacteria bacterium
GGGTCATACCGTGAATAAACTATCTCTCCGGCTTCCATAGATCTAATCTGGCTCTTCTTGCTATCGACCCGGCCCGATGTGTGGGTCCAGACCAGATCATCCGAGAGGAATTCCTTAACCTTCTCTATATCCATTTGCTTCAGCGCGATCATGCGCTGCCGATCCAAGTCGATTACCAGCTTGCCGTTCTCAGACATAGTGAGACCCCCATTCCATCCTGCTCGGTGTTCTTGTCATTAAACCCACCCGCTGAAACCGGGGGCAAGAGGTTGCCGGATCGCTTCTGAGGCGGGTTAGCTAACGTAATTCCCGTTAGCTGGGTTGGCCCGCGCTCGTAATAGCGGCTACTGGTTTTCGCCGTAGCGTTGGCGGCAGACCCGACCATCGTCATCTTTAATATTGATCTACCCAAGGAGACCGACACCATGTGGGTAATTGCTCACCTGGGTGATAGCCTGACATGTCGATGCGTCGTGGGTGCTTCTGCGGCTGTGCGATGAAGGTTGACGCGGTCACGGGCGGTTCGATTCAAGCTCTGTGTGACGCAAGGCATCGACCTTAGCACGCTGAGCCCGCGGAGAAGGATGCACTCATCCTGTCGCTGTTCGCTCGGTTGGAAGCAGCGCTGGCGCGCATTGATGAACTTGAGAAGCGGCTGGCCAGATTTGAACGTCCCACCAAGACGCCGGACAATTCCTCGCTGCCGCCATCGAAGGGGCAAAAGCCCGATCGTCCCATGGGCGACAAGCCGCCGCGCAAGAGCCGCCCCGGGTTCGGGCGGACGCTGCACCCGAACCCGGATCGTGTGTTCGAGGCCAGGCTGACCACCTGTCCGAGGTGCCAGGCGGTATTCCCGGAGGCCTGCCAAACCCCGCAGCTCGTCTACGAACGCATCGAGTTGCCGCCGATCAAGCCCGACATGACGCAGGTGCGCCTGTTCGGCGGCCGTTGCGCATGTTGCGGCGAACGCGTGGTCGCGACCGCCCCAGCCGGGCTGGAACCCGGTTCGCCGTTCGGTCAGTCGATCGCCGCCTTGGTGGTCTACCTGCACTACGCCCACGCCATCGGCATGGAACGGCTGGCCACGCTGATGGACGAGATCTTTTCGCTCGCCATCAGTGAGGGTGCGATCAGCAACATGCTGGCCCGCGCGCGAGAACCCTTGCTCGCCGCAGCGGCGACGATCCGCGACACCGTGATCGCAAGTCCGGTGGTGTGTTCGGATGAGACCTCGGCGCGGGTGAGCGGCAAGACCTGGTGGGAATGGGTGTTCATCGGCACGCTGGCCGTGCTGCACGTGATCCGTCCCAGCCGCGGCAAGGCCGTGGTGCAGGCCCTGTTCGGGACATCCAACCGAGGGTCTGGGTGTCCGATATGCTGGGCAGCCAGCGCGGCCACGCGTGCAATGGCAGGTGTGCCTGGCGCATCTGCTGCGTGATGCGCGCTATGCCATCGAGTGTGGCGATACCGCCTTCAGTGCACCGTTCAAGCGACTGCTGCTGCGGGCCATCGCCATCGGGCGACGACGAGACGGGCTGATGGACAGCACGCTGAAGCAATATCTGGCCGATCTGGATCGCCGGCTCGATCGCATCATGGCGGCTGTCCCACTGGGCGAGCCCGGCCGCAAGCTGCGCAAGCGCATCGCCGCCAACCGGGCGCATCTGTTCGTGTTCGTTACCAACCGCGACGTCCCGTATACCAACAACATCTCCGAGCGGCACCTGCGCCCCAGCGTTATCTTCCGCAAGGTGACCAACGGCTTCCGCTGCGTGTGGGGCGCCGAAACCTATGCCGCCTTCCGCTCCGTCGTCAGCACCGCAAAGGCCAACAGTGCTTCAGTGCTTAACGTGCTGCGCTTCGTGCTGACCACAAAAATCCCCGAGACGCTATCCGCCAGACCGGGGTGAGCAATTACCCATGTGGACGCGCCTCTTCGCTTCATCTTCTCTGCTCAGCGCTGGACTTCTGCTCTGCCTGATCGCTGGGCCGAACGTGATGGCCGCCGATATAGAGGGGTTCGTTGTTTCCCCGGACGCCGCTGCCCGCCTGGTTGGGCCTAAGGGTAGAGAGGCAGATGTCACGGAAATCTTTGTCGCAAAAGAGCAAACCGGAGGAGCGCTCGGCCTGTTTCGACAGACTATTGCACCAAAAAGCGGGCCGCCCCTTCATGTTCACCGCTCCAATGACGAGTTCTTTTATATCCTGAGTGGAGAATTCAAATTCAAGCTCGGCGAGCGCGTCGTGAGCGCGTCTCCCGGGTCCGTTGTGTTTGTCCCCCGCGGAACCAGGCATACCTTCGAGAATAGCGGGACCGAACCTGGCGTTTTGCTGGTTGGTGTCACGCCAGGGGGGCTTGAGAAGTTTTTCGTGGAACGGCAAGGCGTTGACGCGGCGACGGCCGACAACATCAATAAAAGATACGACACGGATTCTGTGGGGCCGCCTCTCAGATAGGGGGAACAATTCAGACGGGTATGCCCGCAGCGTAAGCGTCGCGGGCCACTCACATGGCGTCGCTGCTGTAGGTCTCGGCGCCGGGAATCGACTTTGTCTCAGAGTCCGACTCGAATCACAAGCCGAACGAGCGAGCCGTCGTGTGAGCAGCATGACGGAAGCGGACGCAACCGAGGTGGTGCCTTTTTTGGTCCGCCACCCCGGCCAATCTGAGGCCGTTATGTCGCGCGCTGCACGGACGGCGGCTTCCAGGTGCGGTTGAGAATGGAGGGGGAAGTCTCCTTCGGCCAATACATCCGCAGCATCAGGATGAAGTTGCCTTTCGGTGCTGGCAGCCAATTTGATTCCAGATCCTTGCCGGGCGATTCATTCTGGAAATACAGCGTCAATGAACCGTCGGCGTTTGGCTTTGGATGATCGCGTTCGCTCGCGGTGAATTTGTTGAGTTCGATTTGGGACGAACCACCAACCCTTGTCGATCTCGTACATCGTAATCGACCAGAAGCCGTCAACAGGCGGGGTTTCGCCCTTCGAGTATGTCACGGTGTATTTGTTCGCGCCCGACAACGCGGCACCTTTGCTGTCCACGTCGGTGTATGGATAGATCGCGTCCTTCTCGAGATTGGCCGGCCATCCGAAGGCGGCCACGACGGCACGCTTGGTGTAGTTCGTTCCATAGACGCCGAGGCCGCTGGTCATGACCCAACCGTTCACGACCCCACCGAGCGAAGCCTTGTTGGCCTCGATGTGCTTCAGTGCGGTCATGGGAAGGTTTTCGAGTGTGGCCCGAGTGGCCAGGTTTAGCTTCGAGATGTCGAACGGCTGGCCGGGTACCAGTCCAATTTTGGCCATGCGTGCCAACATTGGTGCATCGCCCGCCGCCGGGGGGGCCGTGCCACCCATCAACTTCGTCAGCATGTTGAAATATCCCGATGTGCCCAACTTCAGGATCACCGACTGCGGACCGTCGGTCATGCTGAAGCCCGGATCGACCACCGGAGGCGCTTTGTAGGTGAAAGATTTGCCGTAGGAGCTCAGCGGCACGATCTTGTACTGCGCCTGCAGCGCGTTGACGGCAGCATAATCTTGGTCCGTGCCGTCCGCGTAGGTGCGCCCGAGGATCACCATGTAACGCGTGGCGATCTTGATCTGCTTCATGCCCGTCGGCACGGTACCCCTCCACCCTGGGCCGGTGATCAAATAGCTGGCCGCGTCGCCGCCGGCGGTGCGGGTGCCGGGAGAGTTGTAAAGGGTCATCCAGAGATCAGCGATTTCGAACAGATAGAATCGCTTGCCCATATCCGGGTGGCTGAAGACCTGAGGCTCGGTAAGGTCGAGCCAGGCAAGCGAGTAAAGCGTGTCGGCATTCGGCGCGGAAACGCCACGATAGTCGGCCGGAGGATAGCGGGGGATGTTGATGAACTGCCCGGCCGGCGCATGCAGGCCTTCGACCTTATCGACGTTGGACATTTGGACGCGTGTGATATCGGTGGTTATCAGTGAATAGCCATAAATGTAAGCGTCGAGCGCGATTTGCTCGGCTTCGGACGCCGCGGCCGGCATTTCGGAGGGTTGGGCGAAAACGGCACCTCCACGCAGCGCCAACAGAGGTCCCGCGAGCAAGGAGGTCACGGTAACGTTTCGTCGTGTTGTCTTGATCATGGATTTTTTTCTTTTTCCGCTTGTAGTGTTGGGTTGTGCCGGCGCGTTTTCCTTAGTTACGAACAGGCAGGCGAAAGCTACCGGCAGTTTTTGTCGGAACGGCTTTTTCAGCGGTGCGCCGGTTTGCCTATGCAGATTCGGCCCTTGCGAGGAAATCGCGCGGCGTTACGGAATCCACTGTTAGCTGTGTGCTCGCCGGAGGCTGGCCGACGGAGACTCGCCACACCACGCGCGGTACTCGACGGCGAACCTACCTAGTTCCCAGAACCCAAAGTTCATCGCGATTTCCGTTACCGTTGTCGTAGACGGATCAGCGGCGAGCAACGCCCGCTGAGCTAAATTCAGACGTCGCAACAGCAAGTATTTTTTAGGGCTCATCCCGAGATGATCGTAACAATGCTTGCGCAGTGTGCGCTCTTGCACGCCGAGCACCTGGCAGAGTTCCAGGACGTATATTGGCTGGTCAACATTTTCGTCCATCATTGCACGGAGCCGCTTCATGATCACCGAGAATTTGCGCCATGTTGCCGAAGAGGAACGAACATCGGAGCCTTCCAGACAGGCGAACATAGCCTCCATCAGGGCCTGTTCGATGCCCCTCGCGGTTTCTCCATGGCACAGCATTTCAGGCGCATGTTCCGCGAGGTGACCCGCCGCCGCATGCAACTTCAAAAGCTTCGCCCGGCTTGAGGGCGATGGCGTCACAGTCACGCCATTACGCGGCAGCGTCAGGTCGCGCCCGGTAACGGCAACACTGACGCTTGCCAAATCTTCAACGGGCAGCGACATGCTGGCCCATTGCAATGGTCCCGTCATATTGGACCAGTAAGGCTGACCATGACAACCGAGTGCTATATCCGTAGCCGCCAACTCGACACCCTTCCAGGCGATACGAGATTTCGGACTGGTGCCGAATACAATGGCGGCTCGACTGTCTGACTGTTGAGCGTGTCCAATGCGCGAGTGGCTCTCCTGGCCACGCTGCATCCAGAGCCGGTGGAGATCGATGCGGGTTATCCTGGCCGCAAATGTGCCATGACCCATTATCGTGTGCTCAGTGTCCGACGGACGCATTGACATCGCGAACTCGTCGATGTCGTGCGTATCAACGATAGTGCTGGACGGCATACGGCGACCCATCAATTGGATGGTGGCATCACTCTACCGCGCGGAGAGTACATTTCAAGCGACCTCGTTCAGGTGCGGATCAGATAATCGCCGCCGAAGCCGAACCATTCACATAGTCAGACAAGTATCCCTTCGCTGCAACGTCGCGGCTGGCAATTCACCAAACATTCTTCGATAGACTGCGGTAAACCGGGTCATGCTGGTGAAGCCATACCGCGCGGCGAGGTCCGCAACGGTCGACTCTGCCGGGTGCGACGTGCGCAGCGCGTGCCGAACCAATTTCATTCTGCGCACACGAAGGTATCTCATCGGACCCATGCCGAGATATTGTTGGCAGCAGGTTCGCAAACTTCGCTCGGCAACATCAAGCACGGCGCATAGTTCAAACGGCGTAATCTTAGTTTGTGCGTGGGCGATGCAGGCCGCCTCGAAGCGGACCATCATGTTTGCACGTTGTTTCCCGGCTCCATGGATCCGGGTGGCCGGGCCCGACAGGCATTCAACCAATGCGTGGATCAACTGCTGTTCCAATCCACGAATGGCACTTGCGGTCGGAACTTCTTTTGGCCGGGCTTCGAATAGCTTCACAGCCGCCGCATGCAACGCGGTCAGAGTATGCAGCGCGGCACGATCCGGCCGCCAAGATCTGATGCCGTCCACCCCCTCAATGGGCTTGCCGGTGAGTGCTTGCGAATAGCTCGCCAGATCGGCAGTCGATATCCATAAACCGGCCCAGCGACTGGCGCCCACAGTTTGCGCGTGTACGCTTTCACCTAGATTAAGCGTCAGTATCTCACCTGGCAACGTTGTCGACCCGCGCCAAATCTGCGACGCATGATCTCCGGTCGGCCACCATAGCAGGACGAGATCTAACCGCATCGACATGAATGCGATGCGAGAAACTGACTCGTGGCCGGCCGCCAGATATAGGTGCCGCAATGCGATCTGAGAGTCCGTCCGAAGACTTCATGAAGAATTGCAGAGCTTTCTCAGCATGAGGCGGATGGAAGCGAGGCGGAGGAAGGCGAGCGCATTGTGGTTGCGGTTCTCCCAATCCTTGGCAAGCCGGCGACAGCGACCGAGCCAGCCAATGGTCCGCTCAACAATCCAGCGCAGGGGTTCGACGACGAAGCCCTTGGCATGATCGGACCGTCTGACAATTTCGATCACCAGGTCTGGCAAGGCGTTGGCGACACCATGCTGGAAGATCGGCCCCGCGTAAGCGCTGTCGGCGAACAACTTGCGGAGGAATGGGAACTGCCCGAACAAGGTGGACAGCAGCAGGATGCCACCGTCGCGGTCCTGAACGTCGGCGGCGGTCACCAGCGCGTGCAACACCAGGCCGAGTGTATCAACCAGGACATGGCGCTTTTTGCCCTTGATCAGCTTGCCGGCATCAAAGCCATGCGCGTCGGTCCGAAGCCCCCTTTTTCCGCGCTTTTCACGCTCTGGCTGTCCAGGATGCAGACAGTCGGGCTGGCCTCACGTTCAGCATGCTCCCGGCATTTCACGTAGAGCGCATGATGCATCTTCTCCAGCGTGCCGTCCCAGCCCCACTGACAGAAATAGCCGTTCACCGTGCTGCGCGGCGGTAGGTCCTTCGGGATATAGCGCCACTGGCAGCCGGTGCTCAGCACGTACATCACCCCGTTGACCACTTCGCGCATGTTGACGGTGCGTTTGCCGCCGCCAGGCTTGGCCGGCGGTATCGATGGCTCGATATGCTGCCACTCCGCATCGGTGAGATCGCTGGGATAGCGCAGCTGGTCACGGTCGTAGCGGTGGCGGTTCTTGATCGTCCACATCGGGCACCTTTCGCGAATTGGCGACTCGGCATCGAATCACAACCGATTCACTGGGATCAACCGCTCATCGCCTCAGCCGCCAACCGAACTCAATGACTCTCGAAGTCTCCGGACGGACACTGAGTGAGGCGGCTTCTGTATTGTCCTTCCCCGGTTATTGTCAGATCAACGTCCATCCACCTTCGTAAAGTGGTCTCGAAGCCGTCCGGGTCACTGAATATCGACGTGCTGCAACTCGGCATTCGGGACCGATCAGATGATTTACGTTGGATCGCCGCCTGTATCCGGGGACGGCGCGGCTTGCCTATGCAGTTTCGGCCGACGCCGCGGCCGCCTTGATCCGGCCGTCCCATGGCGACCCGTGTTCAAACACTCTCGGACCAACGGATTTCGTCTGGCCCCCGGACAGTTCAGGCTCCACCAACGGCAGCTTCCCGGTCCCACGTGCTCCAAAGCGGTCGCCCGCCCAGCCAGCGGCTCGTTTCTGAACGACCGGGCGTTTGGCTGCGATCGACCCAAGTCGGATCTAGTCAGCCCATCGAAAGGTCCCGAAAGCGGAGCCTGAAGCCGCCGCAGCCTGTTCAGGTCGGACACCCAGGCCGGGCCTATAATGCCAAGACTGGGTAATCGCGACCTATATCGTCATGGCTCGCCTTGTGCTGGCTATCCACGTCTTTTCAGCCAACGGCAAAGAGAAGACGTGGATGGCCGGCACAAGGCCGGCCATGACGGAATGAGTCGCAGTCAGCGGGCCTTGGTACAAGGCGGTGCCTGCCGGATGAATACGACGTATCGTGGATGCGCGTTTCGCAATGGAATGAGAGGGGACGAACATGGGAAGGCTTGACGGCAAGGTCGCGGCGGTGACGGGCGGGGCATCGGGGATCGGGGAGGCGACAGTCAGGCGTTTCGTCGCCGAGGGCGCGAGCGTGGCATTCTGCGATCGGGACGGCGAGCGCGGCCAGCGCGTGGCAGCCGAGCTAGAGGCCGCCGGCGGCAAGGTCGCCTTCACACACGCTGACGTTGGGACCGAGGCCGCATGCCTGGGCTTCGTCAACAGTGCCGGGGAAAAATTCGGGCGCCTCGACATCCTGGTCAACAATGCCGGCATCCGTAAATACGAGAAGATAGACGAGGCGAGTGCTGCGAGCTGGAACGAGATCCTCAGCGTCAACCTGATGAGCTACGTCTTCTGCGCCAAGGCGGCGGTTCCGCTGATGCGCGGCAACGCGGGCGGTGCCATTGTCAACGTCGCCTCGGTACGGTCCGTCGTCGCGGGCGGCGGCAACCTGCAGTACGACACCACCAAGGCCGCGATCGCGGGCTTGACGCGGGGGCTCGCGGCCGACCACTCGGGGGAGGGTATTCGGGTGAACGCCGTCGGCCCTGGCCCGATCTTCACGCCGTTCCATGCGCGCCGTATCGAAGCGGCCGGTGAGAGCATCGAGCAGTACAACGCCCGCGCCGCACAAGGCACCATGCTGAAGCGCCCCGGCAGGGCCGACGAGGTCGCCGCCGCGATCCTGTTTTTGGCCTCCGACGATGCTTCGTATGTCACCGGCGCCCTGCTGTTCGTGGATGGCGGAATGACTGCGATGTGAGGGGGGATGCGGAAATGCAGGAGAAATGCGTGTTCGTACTTGACGATCTGTTCGCCGTGCGCGATCTGCTGGCGTAACATGTATACAACTCGCGCGGCTAGACCCGCGCGCAGGGCAGGGGAGAACGGCCATATGCGCCTGGCCATCATTTCCGATGTGCACGGGAACCTTCGCGCACTCGAGGCCGTGCTGGCGGATATCGGCAGCCGCGGCGTGGATGCCACCGTCAACCTCGGCGATTGTGTGGCCGGGCCGACTTGGCCGCGGGAGAGTTTCGAGTGCCTCGCCACACTTAATGTGCCGACCGTGCGGGGCAATCACGACCGCTGGATTGTCGATAGCCCGACCGAGCGGTTGCCGCCCGCGGGGCGGTTTGCACGGGAGGCACTGACCCAGGAGCAGCGGAACGTGCTGTTCGCGCTTCCGGCAACACTGGAGCTGGAGGGCGGCATTCTCGCCGTGCACGGAACGCCGACCGACGACAGCACTTATCTGACCGAGGAAAGTCATGACCACCGGATGATCCCCGCCGGGCGTGACCTGGTGCGGGAGCGGCTGGGGGAGGCGATCTCCCGGACGATCGTGCTGTGCGGCCACAGCCATCGGCAGAGCGTGACGCAGTTTCCAGGCGGGCCGCTGATCGTCAATCCGGGGTCCGTGGGCTGCGCGGTGTTCGCCGACGTCCCCACGGCATCCCACTGGGACCTACGCTCCCCGCACGCACGCTACGCCATCCTGACGCAGGCGGGAGGGAAGGCGCGCGTGGAGATGCTCGCGCTGGAATACGATTGGGCGGAGGCGGCCGAGAAGGCGCTGGCGAACGGGTTTCCGAGATGGGCTGAAGCGCTGCTGACCGGGGCTGTGGGATGAACGGCAAGGAGCCAGAGCCGGTTCCTTGCCTGGGCTGAGACCCAACCGCATCGGAACGCGGTCGCCATGCCGGCGCCGATCGTTGTATTTGAAGTCGTCTCGGCGCGCGGGGTAATCGGCGACGGGACGAGGAGAAGATCGATGAGTACAAATCGGTCCCCTCGATACTCCGCTATGTTGTCGTTGGATCCGAGAGTAGGTCATTTCGTGCGTTCTGGCGCGAACCTGGCGAGCAGGCGTGGCACCGGGAAACTCCCGACACGGCCGGACCAATTCGCCTGCCGGAATTCGGCATCGAGCTTTCACTTGATCACGTTTATTCCGGGGGCGATTTCGATTGAGGCCGGTGGCCTTTGTGGTTGGATCGAACGTGCGTGCGACGAATGGTCAGCCGGCGCTCACAGTTCATTTCGCCCTGTTTGCTGGTTTGAAGACGACGGGGGATCGGGCCTTCTGCTGGCATCAGCGAATCGGCAAGGTTGTGCCGGCAGTAAAACAAGGAAAATGGAACCGCAAAACACGCAAAACACGCAAATGGATACCGGCGAGGACAGGGCTAACCTCCTGTCCAAACGAATCATTGGCGGCGCCCTGACGGTGCTCCACGAGCTGGGAAGCGGATTCCTTGAAAACGCTTGGCGTACGAGCTCCGCAAGTCTGGGCTCGCCGTCTCGCAACAACATCCCATGGCCGTTCGATACGATGGGATCGCGGTGGGGGAACATACTGTTGACCTACTCGTCGAAGACATCGTCCTCATCGAATTGAAGGTAGCCAAGGCGATCGATGAGATTCATCTCGCGCAGTGCCTGAATTATCTGAAAGCCACGGGCTTGCATCTCTGCCTGCTACTCAACTTCGGCAAACCTCGGCTTGAGATCAAACGCATCGTCCTGGCCCTGTAAGGCACCGCCGCCCTTTGCGTGTTCTGCGTGATTTGCGGTTCCATTTTCCTTGCGGTCGGACAGAGCACGCTGCGCGGAACCGGGGCAGACATGCACCCAGCTAATTGATCCTGCTCTAGCACAGGCCCTGGTGCGGACGGTCGGCTGACGGCCAATTGTGCAGGATAGCAGACAGTTGCGTGTAGGAACGACACTAGCCAAAAAGGGTCCTGGGGAGCCGGGTGGAGAGGACAGTCTGCGAGCGCAATTGACGCGATGTGACGGTCTGGGCAGGCCGAAGTGGTGATCATTCGCCCAGTCAGATGCTCCCGGTCATTGCAAACCGGCATCCTTGACACCCACTATCGCAATTCGGGCAGGCATCCCGCCATCTCGCTTTGTCAGACCCATATTAGGCCCGAGAGAATAATCGATACTGCCAGCGTCACGACACTTGCGAGAGTGCTGACAATAAGAATCGCACCGATCTGCGCTGACGGCACGCCATAGCGGATGGCGAAGAGCACGCCAAAAGCGCCCGACGGCACCGCCGTCAGCACAACAGCGACGCGCGCCTCGGTGACCGTCAGGAGCAGCATCGCCAGGGCCCCCGCAATGATCGGCTGGAAGATGTTCTTCACGGCGACGCCCGCGGCCACATTCGCATCGAACCGGAAGGGCTGTGCGGACAACACAAGACCGGTAAGGAACAGAGCAGCCCCCGCGGCGCCCTGACCGACCAGCGTCAGCGCGCTTTCGGCCAACGGAGGCGGGGAGATGCCCCCGAGAGAAAAGAGCAGACCGAGGACAGGGGCAATCACGATCGGCTTGGCCAAGGCGTCGCGCACGATCGTCCCGATGCTCTGCCCGGCGCCGCGCGCCGCTTCCAACAACACCAGGGACAACGGCGTTACGACGATGGCTGCCACCGCGACAGCGACCGCCACCGAAACCGAGGCGGATCGGCTAAAGACAGCCGCCACAATCGGCAATCCCGCCGAACCGACATTCGGCCCGGAAACAGTCAATGCCGACAGGGCACTCTCCCGCCGATCCATCCCGAACAGGCGCGTTTCGCTGATGAACGTCAGCGCGAAGATGATCAGCATGGCAAGCAGCATAACAAACGCCAAACCGGCTTGCTCGGCCATCGCATCGCGGGGAGTCTGCGCCATCGCGGTGAACAGCGCCGCCGGTAGCGCGAAGTCCATCACCAGGGCGTTCAGCGAACCGATGTTGCGATTGTCGATGTCCTTGGTCAGGCCGGCGACGTAGCCAAGAGCCATCACCAGAAACACCGGCGCCAGCGAGGCCACCATTATGTCGATCATGATGAACCTCGCTGCGCCTGATGTCTCATTCCCTACTGCGGTCGCGCCGGCCGGCCATTCGCAACGGCGACGTGGTGACCCCAGGCGATCAGATCGGGCGTGCAGTCGTCGCGATCGATGATGCACTCGATCAGCGTCGGCCCGTCATGGTTGGCGAGCGCGATCTCGATTGCCTTGGTCAGCTCTTTGCCATTGGTCACGCGTAGGCCTTTTCCGCCGCCATCATCGGCGTTGAACGTGCCGATCAGTCCGGCATAGTCCCAGTTCTTGACGTTGTTATAGGGCCCATCGTGGATCTCGACCTCGATCGTGTAGCCATGATTGTTCATCAGGAAGATGATGACCGGCAGCTTCTGCCGAATCATCTGCGCCACCTCCTGCGCAGTGAGCTGGAACGAGCCGTCGCCGATCATGGTGATCACACGCCGGCCCTGCGCACCCGTGGCATAGCCAAACGTGGCCGGAATCGACCAGCCGATATGACCCCATTGCATCTCGACCTCGAACCGCGCCCCGTGGGGCAGCTTCAGGGCGAGGCCGTTGAACCACGAATCACCGGTCTCAGCGATCACCGTGGTATCTGCGGTGACGAGCGAGCGCATCTGCCGGACCACTTCGGCGCGGAGCAGCTTCGCATCCGGCTTGGCGGCCTTCTCGGACAACGGCTCCGACCTGATGCGTCTGTACTCGATCATCGTCGCATCGCGCTTCTCCACCACATTTGTCAGTGTGGACAGGAAGTCGCGCAGGCGGATCCGACTGAAGTCGTGGCCCTCCATCTGGACGCGTTGTTGATCCACCGTGATCGCCGCTGTCGGCATGGCGGTCCAACCGACCGTCGAGTAGTCGTTGAAGAGAGTACCGATGCAGATCACCCCGTCTGACCAATCGACGATCTCTCGTGTGCCGGGACTGCTGATCTCGCCCCAATAGGTGCCGACGTATTGCGGGTGATCTTCCGGAAAGAAGCTCTTGGCAGCGGCCATGACCGCGACGGCACAGCCGAGTGCGTCGGCCAGTTCGATCGCCTGCTTTTCCGCTCCAGCCGCCCGAAGCTTGCTGCCGATCAGCAGCACGGGCTTGCGTTTGCCGCGCAGAAGCTCCACGGCCGCCGCGACCGCTGCCCTCAGCGTTTCAGGATCACTCGGTTCCTCGCCCAGCACCGAGCTGATCGGTCCTGGCGCGGCGCAAGGCGCCCCGGCGATGTTGCATGCGATCTCGATATAGGCCGGCTTGCTTTCACGCAGCGCCGTACGGATTGCGTGGTCGATCTGACCTGGTGCATCGTCGGCGGATGTGATCGAGACCGCTGCACAGGTGAGCTTCTTGGCGATATCGAGTGTGTAGAGCAGGTCATGCGTTCCGAGCGTATGGTGGAGGAGGTGCTCGGTGGCCCGGTCATTGGTATTGGGTGCCCCGGATATCAGGATGACTGGGAGGTTCTCGGCATAGGCGCCGCCGATCGCGTTGAATGCGGAAAGCGCTCCCACGCTGAACGTGACGACGGCAGCAGCAGCACCGCGTGCACGCGCGTATCCCTCGGCGCTGAAGCCGCAATTCAGTTCGTTCGAGCAATATACCTGCTGCATGCTCGGATTCTTCAGAAGTTCATCGAGCAGTGCGAGATTGTAATCGCCCGCGACCGCAAAGTGGTGTTCCAGCCCAATCTGCGTCAGGCGAGCCGCGAGATAACTGCCGACCGTGTACGTCATGATACGCTCCATTTCGGTTGTGGTTGTGGAAGGGAGGCTATGCGTCGTTCCGGACGTGTGCCTGCCGCGTTGTGACGTTGAGCTGAGCGCCACGCAGCGCCTTGGCCAGCCATCCGTGCGCAACGCCGAGCGCGCTGCCGATCAACAGCGACACCGGCAGGGTGACCAAGACGTTCTGTGCGTCCGGCCTGGTCAACGCCTCAATCGAGGATGCTCCGGGCGCCAGACTCACGTAGGCAAACGTTGACGCAAATCCGTAGAATGTCGCTGGGACAACGCTTAGGATTGGCGTCGCGGATGCCAGCACTATGGCGAATGAGGCAACCGCAGCGCTGACCGCCGTCGCAAGCGCGTTTCCAAGTGGAAGTGTGCCTGCAGCGACCACGGCCGCGACGCACCACGCCATCACGACACCAAACACCAGAGCTGCCGAACTTCGGAGCAAGCCCTGGAGGTTGGCGCCTGAGTGATCGTAGCTGGCCCATCCGATGAATGACGCCCACACGAACAGGCTCGGCGTGTGCGAGAATGCGAGGACAGCGGCAGCGGCGACGATCCCCGCCGCCGTTGCCGCCGCGGTCAGCGGTGACAAGGTCACTTTGAAACTCCTGCCCGCACGCGTTGGTCCATGCCCGGGTGGAATTTCGCCAGCCACCGGACCATCTCATCACGCGCGAGGGCCGAGTTGCCGACCTGGCAGTGCTGTTCGGCGCCCTCGCGTGCGGTGAAGATGCGCGCGGTGACCGATTGTGCGCATGTCAACTCGCGCATGATGCGGTAGACCCAGTCGGTGTCGAACAGGTGGTCGTTCTCGCCTTCAGTGACCAGCACGTCCTGCGTGATATTGCCGAGAACGCCCTGAAGATCGTGCTTCGACAGTTCAACGAGGCAGTCGAACGGCGTCTCCGTTCCCGTGATATGCATGCCCTGGGTGATCGCCCAATTGAAGTTTGTGCTCAACTGGCGCTGTTCAGCGACGATCTTTTCGACACCTTCACGGTCATTGGCACGGAACAGGGACATCAGCGCACGGTCCTGGCCCGGGAACATCTGCCGCAGCGTCATGTCCAGGCCCGAATAGGTAGCAGGAAGCGAGACAACATGCTTGATCCTGGGTTCAAACGCGGCGGCGCGTAGGGCCAGATAGCCGCCGCAGGATGCGCCGAGCCAATCCACCGCGCTGAGCTGGAAATAATCGAGCAGCGCTTTCGCCGGCCGTTCCCACGCATGGGTGAAACGCAGCCCCTGGCGGATCGCTCCGCCCTGTCCCGGTCCGTCGAAGCCGATGACGGTGTAGCCGATTTCCGTCAGTGGCTTCAGGAACGGGTAGAATTCCTCGACGAACAAGTCGTAGCCGCCATTGAAAACGAACGTGGCCAATTCCTCGCCGACGGCGCGCAAACGGAAACCTGGAAGATAGCCGGTTTGGTATGGGACATTGATGCGTTCGTAGTTCGCCTGTCCCTGCATGCCGCGGGCGAACGTCCGGGAGAAGTCGTCGTACAGGCTGTTACGAACCTCGCCGGCGGGAAGATAGAACTCCGCCTGATGATAGTAAGTCGCGGTAATTGCTCACCCCGGTCTGGCGGATAGCGTCTCGGGGATTTTTGTGGTCAGCACGAAGCGCAGCACATCAAGCACTGAAGCGCTGTTGGCCTTTGCGGTGCTGACGAGGGATCGGAAGGCGGCATAGGTTTCGGCACCCCACTCGCAGCGGAAGCCGTTGGTCACCTTGCGGAAGATCACACTGGGACGAAGATGCCGCTCGGAGATGTTGTTGGTATACGGCACATCTCGATTGGTGATGAAGACGAACAGGTGCGCCCTGTTGGCGGCGATGCGCTTGCGCAGCTTGCGTCCTGGCTCGCCGATCGGAACAGCTGCCATGATGCGGTTGAGCCGGCGATCCAGGTCGGCAAGATAGTGCCTCAGCGTGCTGTCCTTCAGTTCGTCGCGGCGTCGCCCGATGGCGATCGCGCGCAGCAGCAGTCGCTTGAACGCGGCACTGAAGGCGGTGTCGCCACATTCGATGGCGTAGGTTGCATCGCGCAGCAGATGCGCCAGACACACCTGCCATTCGGCAGCGTGGCCGCGTTGGCTGCCAAGCATGTCGGACACCCAGACCATCGGCCTGATCTCGCCGAACAGGGCCTGAACCACGGCCTTGCCACGGCTGGGACGGATCACGTGCAGCACGGCCAGGCTGCCGATGAACACCCATTCCCACCAGTTCTTGCCGCTCACCCGCGCGGAAGTCTCATCAGAACACACCACCGGACTGGCGAGCACCGTGGCGCGGATGGTTGCCGCTGCCACCAGCAGTGGTTCGCGCGCGCGGGCCAGCATGTTGCTGATCGCCCCCTCGCTGAGGGTGAGCGAAAAGATCTCGTCCATCAGCGTGGCCAACCGTTCCATGCCGATCGCGTGCGCGTAGTGCAAGTAGACCACCAAGGCAGCGATCGACTGACCGAATGGCGAACCGGGTTCCAGCCCGGCTGGGGCAGTCGCGACCACGCGCTCACCACAACAGGCGCAGCGACCGCCGAACAGGCGCACCTGCGTCACGTCCGGCCGGATCGGCGGTAGTTCAATGCGTTCGTAGACCTGCTGCGGGGTTTGGCAGGCCTCCGGGAATGCCGCCTGGCACCTCGGACAGGTGGTCAGCCTGGCCTCGAACACACGATCCGGGTTCGGGTGCAGCGTCCGCCCGAACCCGGGGCGGCTCTTGCGCGGCGGCTTGTCGCCCATCGGACGATCGGGCTTCTGCCCCTTCGATGGCGGCAGCGAGGAGTTGTCCGGCGTCTTGGTGGGACGTTCAAATCTGGCCAGCCGCTTCTCAAGTTCATCGATGCGCGCCAGCGCTGCTTCCAACCGAGCGAACAGCGACAGGATGAGTGCATCCTTCTCCGCGTGGCTCAGCGTGCTAAGGTCGATGCCTTGCGTCACACAGAGCTTAAATCGAACCGCCCGTGACCGCGTCAACCTTCATCGCACAGCCGCAGAAGCACCCACGACGCATCGACATGTCAGGCTATCACCCAGGTGAGCAATTACAAGTCGCGGCATCGAGCCAGCGACCCTCGGCCTCTGACCGCCTGGCGAGGTCCAGCCAGGCGCTGTGCCATGTATCGAAGTCAACGATCTTTGTAGCGAGGGCTTTGGCTACCTCGATGCGTGCTTTCGCGTTGCCATCGAGCAGCGGGCGGTTGAGTGTGTAGTTCATGCCCAGGTCTTCGAGAATGTGAAAGTAGGCCATTGCATTTCTCCAGTTTGCCGGTCAGTTGCAATTCGATTCGGTGGAAGCGACCGTCGCTGGCGATTGGTGCGTTGGGGATTTCACCTACCAGGACGCGCGGAAGATTGACCGTATCGACTGGTGATGCCATATCAATTTCGGCACGGTCGCGTTGTCCAAAAGGCAACACCTCTGTGGCTGAGTCTCGAAAGCGGTCATGCGTCAATATGGCGCGCTGTCGAAAGGTGGCGCCGCTTACGAACGCCTTTCCTGGCCGATCGTGTGGCAATGTACACGGGTTCCAACCACATGGACTTCACCGCGCTTCGCTATTTTTGTGAGACTGCCAATGCTCGCTCGATAAGGGCCGCATCTGAGCGACTGCACGTCTCACCGTCCGCTATCAGCCGCCAGATAGCCAAGCTGGAGCATGAGCTGCGGGCGCCAATATTCGACCGCCGGGCACAGGGAATGGCGCTGACACCCGCGGGAGAGATCCTGCAGATGAAGGTCGAGGGGATGATGCGCGAGTTCGACCGCGTGAAATCCCACGTCGCGGCGCTGCAAGACCTGCAGGTGGGGACGGTTGACGTGTATGGGTTTCAGGCTGCGGCGGGGAGCATTGTCGCCCCGGTGATGAACGAGCTGCATCAGCGGCATCCGAATATCCGGTTCAATTTCCTGGCGAGCAGCACCGATGAGACGATAGAGGCCTTGACCAATGCGGCCGCGGAAGTTGGCCTGGTCCTCAATCCGCCGGTACACGATACGGTGCTGAACGTCGAGATCTACCGCGACAACATCGTCGCGGTGTTCGGCCCCAAGCATCCTCTCGCCGGACGCAAATCTGTGACGCTGAGCGAAGTGGCCGAATTCTCGATCGTAATGGCGGTGCCGAGTTTCGGCCTGCGACAGCAGGTTGAGCGCGCGCTTGATTGCCACGGAATCCGTCCAAATGCGTTTTGCGTGACGAATTCAATTAGTCTGATGAAGGATCTGGCGAGCTTTGGCGATCAATGCACATTGCTGCCACGGTCGGCAGTTGCGACAGAGATCGCGGCAGGCATGCTCGTCACCGTTCCCGTTCGCGAGCTTGCCAAGTATCCAATGGTCTTTTGTGTTTGCCTACTGAAAGGCCGCGTACTTTCGCCCGCGGCGAAAGTCTTCGTCGATGCGGTCATGGCGCATTGCCGGCGTCATGGTGTTGACGCGTTGTCAAGCGTCCTCGGCACGACGTCTATGGCTGGGCAGTAGGGTGTAGGTTCGTGGCATGCTCGGGCTTGTCGTCCAGGCCTGGCGTCTGGTGGCTTATGCGGCTGTTCCGCTCGCGTCCGGAGGCGCGAATAGTGCTCGCTGCCCTATCGCCGGAGGCTGGCGAGCGCTGGCGATGGTCGTGTCGACAGCCGCCATTTGAGGCCTTGAGGCGGATCTGACCGGGCAAGGGCAGAGTGTCCGGCGAAACCGCGTCTCATTAGGGTCACTTTCTTCCAACTGAGACGGCGTGAAGTCGCCCGCTAAATCCAAACACGACGGATGAGCGACTGACATGGGCGCGAAGCTGACGCGGGACGGGCTGGCAGACCAATTCACTGGCCGATGACCCACCATCAACTGGGTCCGCCCCAGAGTTTCGGATCGGGCGGTTGGATCGTGCTGCCGTCGTACCGGAGCCCCGCCGCGCGATCGAGCGCCAGGTGCAACGGCCCATCCAGATCGACGATGTCGGCCTGCTGTGCGACGAGCAGCGCCGGCGCGATCCCGAGCGATGTGCCGACCCCACCACCGACTATGATCCGCAAGCCCCACCGCTTCGCTGCCTCCGCCAGCGCGAGCGCCTCGGTCAGCCCACCCGCTTTGTCGAGCTTGATATTGATGGCCTGGTATTTCCCGTCGAGCCGATCGAGATCGGCATGCGTCCGGCAGGATTCGTCAGCGCAGAGTGGGATCGGACGTTGCAACCGCGCCAGCGCGTCGTCAGCGTCGGCCGGCAGCGGCTGCTCTATCAGTGCAACCCGCAAATCGATGAGCATCGGCATGTATTCGCGAAGCTGAGCCTCACTCCAACTCTCCTGCGCATCGACGATGAGCCGCGCCGCCGGCGCCGCTTGCCGCACCGCCCGCACCCGTTCGACATCGCCGTCGCCCCCGAGTTCCAATTTGAGCAGCGGCCGAGTGCGATTGGCGGCCGCCAGCTCCGCCATCTTGTCCGGTGTATCGAAGGCGAGCGTGAACGCCGTCGTGAGCGGCGGCACCGCGCCGAGCTCGGCCAGCTCCGCTACGCTGCGATAAGCGCGCTTCGCATCGATGTCCCAGAATGCGCAGTCGAGAGCGTTGCGCGCCGCGCCCGGCGGCAGCGCATGTTGTAGTGCGTCGCGGTCGAGCCCCGAGAAGACCGCGCCTTTCATCAAATCAAGCGCGGCGACAACGCTGTCGATGCTCTCGCCGTACCGCCGAAGCGGCACGCCTTCACCGCGGCCGCGCGACTCGACGTCGGAGATTTCGGCGACAACGACGTCGATCGCGGTCTTGATCCCGTGCGCGGTCATAAGCGGTCGCGCGAGCGGCCACGCACGGCGGGTGACTGTCAGTCGTTGAGGATGCGGCGCCATGTCCGTCCCGACCCTTTCGGCTAATTTCTACGCGGGTGATCCTATACCTAAGAGTTTGACTCGGATCGTGGTCGCAACACGTGCTGGCCTGAATTGATTGATGATATTGGCTGACGGGGGAGTATCAGGCGGCCGCCAGACGGCGCGACATCAGCTTGACGCTGGCGATGTAGAGCCAGGTCACCGCGCTCTCGATGGTGGCCTCGAAATCCTTGGCCAGACGACGATTGCGGTTGAGCCAGGCCAGCGTGCGTTCGACCACCCAACGCCGGGGCAGCAGGATAAAGCCCTTGGCGGTGTCGGATCGCTTGACGATCTCGATCGTCCATGTACCGAGCGCTTCAAGCGCACCCTTCAGCTTGTCACCGGCGTAGGCGGCATCAGCGAACACGTGGCGCAGCCAGGGAAACGCGCTGCGCACGCTGTCCAACAACGGTGGCGCACCATCACGATCCTGCACGTCCCCCGGGTGCACGATCGCGCCGACCAGCAGGCCGATCGTGTCGGTGAGGATATGCCGCTTGCGGCCTTTGACCATTTTCTCCGCCGCGTAACCGCGCGGACCGCCGGCCTCGGTTGTCTTGACGGATTGGCTGTCGATGACCCCGGCGGTCGGACTTGCCTCGCGGCCGGCGGCTTCGCGCACATCCATCAGCAGCGCCTGATTGATGATCTGCCATCTTCCGTCATCGCGCCAGGCGTAGAAGTAGCGTTGCACCGTGGTGAACGGCGGGAAGTCCTTGGGCAACATGCGCCATTGGCAGCCAGACTGGGCAATGAAGAAGATGGCATTGACGATGTCCCGCAAGCAGGCCTTGCGGGTTCGACCGCGGCTTGCGGGCGGCGGCAAATGCGGCTCGATCAGAAGCCACTCCTGGTCGGTGGTATCGCTTGCGTAGCGCAGCCCGTCGCGCTGATACTTGCGTCGCGTGATTTCAGTCCAGGCCATCGGTGTGTCCTTCGTGTCTTCGCAACCACGAGAGAATCGTAGCCGCTGGGATCACGCAACTGCTTTTTTGTTCGGCCGATCACGGTCATCGGGGACGACAGGCTCCGTCGGAATAACCCGTTGAAATGACTCCAATCTTCATTCCGATACAGTTCCGGGTCAGCCTCTAAGCTCACTGGCCCTGACTCATCTGCCGCTCTGTCGTCATGGCCGGGCCGAAGTCCCCGGGCAGGGCAATCGCTCGATTGGTCCATGGCAGCGTGCGTTCCAGGCAAGCAAGCAATAACACAGATTACACGGATAGAAGGGTAAACCACGGATTACGCGGAGACATATTATTGCGCTACACGCCGCAGGATAGAACGCTTGCGCGAAGCACCATAATCTTCTTTCCGTGTAAGTCCGTGGCTTACCCTTCTATCCGTGCAATCGGTGGTTATACTTACCTTGCCGCGCCGCGAAGCCGCCGCTCCGTCCATTCAAGCGATCACTCTGCCCGGGGACTTCGGCCCGGCCATGACGGTTAGAGCGAATGGGTCGCGGTCAGCGAGTAGTGGTATTATGCCGATCATCGGTAACGCCGGGCAGGAAGGCTCTGGTGAATGGCGAGGTCCGCCTTGTCATGCTACCGCGGCATTGGAGCATGGTCGGGCTGACTGTCCTCGTGTCATTGCGAGCGGAGCGAAGCAATCCCGGGGGAGAGCGCAACACGGACCGAGATTGCTTGGCCGGGTCAAGCCCGGCCACCGCTGCGCTCCTCGCAATGACAGTGTCAACGAGGCGAACTTCTGGTTCAGGACACTAGTTTTCCGGATTGCGACCGCAAGGTGGGCCTGAGCCCGGAGCGGGCGTGTTGGTGATCGCCGGTGTCGTACCCGCGGTAGTCAGAGTCACGTTCTCCTGCACCGTGAACGGCGGATCCTCCGGCAGCAGCTTGCTGGTCACATTGGTGAAGGCACCCATCATGTTCCGCAATCGCAGGCCCGCGCTGCGCCCCGTGATGCTGACATTGCCGAGACGCACATTGCGGATGCAGGAACTCCGGCAGGCCGACAATGAGACTTTCTGCCGCTGCCCCGGTCGCTGTCAGGCCCAAGATGGTGATGTCATGGATATTGGGCGTGAATGCGGTGATCGGTTGCGGGGGATCATAGGGAGGCTCGACGGGACCACCCATGGCCGGAGCGTAGGCACTGATGACAAACGGCTGACGTGTGTTCGTCAGGGTCAGATTCTGCGCCATGATATTGTATATACCGGGCGCCTGGCTGCCGCGGCTTCGGTTCGAGCTGACCAGCAGGCCATAAGCCGTGCCGGTCGCGGTGATGTTGTTCGCCATGACGTTGTAGATGCCGTTCGCCGCCTCGTCGCCGATGACGAGGCCGTTGCCGTTGGAGAAGCGGGAATTGACGATCTGAATGTCATGGGTTGGCAGTTGCGGCACATCGGCTTGGTTTGCGTTGCCGGATTTGAGCGCAACGGAGTCGCCTCCGCTGCTGATGTTGAGGAAGATCAGGGTTGCATCGCTGGAGCCGATGAGATCGATGCCGTCGGTATGCGCGGCCGGTGGGTCCGGCGTGGCGGTGACCGATAGTTCGGACACGGTGATGTACTTGCTATAGCGCAGCACCAGGTTCCACATCGGTGCGTTGGTGAATGTGACGTCGTTCACCGTGACCCCGGTGCATTGATAGAATTCGACCAGCCACGGGCGCGGCGTCAGCTCCCACCAGCTCTTTCCACCGTCGCGGGCTGGCATGCCGCCTTGGCCATCAATGATGCCCGCGCCGATGATGCCGACATCGGTCGCCTTGTCGGCCCAGACCAGCGCCTCGTTGGGGTGGAAGGGTTGGTTGAGCAAGGGGAGGTGATATTTGCTGTGATCGGTGGTGCCGAGCAGCGTCACGCCCTTGTCGAGCTGCAGCTTGATGTGGTTGGCCAGTTGGATCGGACTGGTGACGTAGGTGCTTTTGCCTGGCTCGGCGTTGAGGCGCACGACGCCGCCGCCGTAGGTCGCCTCGCATGTATCGATGGCTTTCTGGATCGCGGCGGCGTTGTCGGTAACGCCGTCACCGACCGCGCCATAAGTCAGCGGGCTGCACTCTGGACCGGCGGCGTGGGCCACCGACGCGCAGAGCAACAGCGCCAGTAGCGCCATAGCGATGAGGCCGGGGGATCTGAGAGAACGATAAGGAGGACGTGGATGGCCGGGCCACGCCTGGCCATGACGATAATAATCGCCTCCGCGCGGCATGCCTGTCAGGGGACCGTACCCAGTGGATAGTTGTTCGACGCGGCGCAGTACGCGCCGGCCGGCGTCGTCGCGAGCGGTGGTGTGCCGGTGCCCGAGCCTGTGTACGGGAAGGGCATGGCCGGCGTGGTCCCTGCGGTCGTTACCTGGACGTTTTCCTGCTCCGCCCATGGCGCTCTCGCGGGAGAGTGCGTGGAGGTCAGGGTCACGTTGGTAAAGGTGCCGGTCACGTTCCGGAGCTGGAACATGGCTGCTGGGAGGGGGTTCGGTACGGTCGTCGTGGTGCCCGAGGTGCTGTCTGTGATGCTGACGTTGTTGAGGTTTACGTTCAGGATGCAGGATTCCGGCACGCCGGTCATGACCAGCGGCGAGGTCGCGCCTGTCGCCGTCAGATCCGATATCGAGATATTATAGACATTCGGCGTGTACGGCTGGATCGCCTGCGGCGGGTCCCAGCTTGTCGGATTGGCGCTCTCGGTGGGGGCGCTGTTGGGGTAGTAGCTGTAGAACTGAATTGGCTGCGGGGTGCCTTGCGCCGTCACGTTGCGCACGGTGATGTCGTGATCTCCGACGGCGTAGTTGCCGCGGCTTCGGCCCGTCTTGATCCGTATCACGACCGACGTGCCCTGGCCGGCGGCATTCGGCACTTCATGCAGGTTCTCGAGCAGTACGTTGTAGACGCCGTTCGATGCCTCGCTGCCGATCGAGATGCCGGAGTTGCTGCCGCCCGCCAAGGTGGCATTTGCGATGGTAATGTCATGGCTGGGCATCTGCGGCAGGTAGTTGCCGGCGCCGTCGACCTCGTTCACGTCGCTGCCCGGGGCGCCCTGGACACCGCTCTGAACCCACAGCGGCAAGCCCGATTTGATCGCTATGATGTCGTCGCCATTCTGCACGGTGAAGTTCGTAATGTTGACGTAGCTGGAACCGACGGGGTCGAAACCGTCGGTATTCCCATAGAGCGACGCCGGCCCCGTGAGTTGTGGCGTGGTGTAGTTCTGCACATGGTAATTGGAGATGGTGATGTTGCTGCTGAAGCGCGCGATCATGCTCCAGAAGGGTGAGTTGACCAGCGTGATGCCGTTCACCGTGACGTTCTGGCACTCGTACCATTCGACCAGGAAGGGACGCGTTGGGCCATTCGACGATGGCACGTCGGTCTGGGGGGCCTTGTACCACGTGACGCCGTTGACGACGGCACCGTTCCCCGGACTGGGCATGGTGTACCAGGTGTAGAGCGCGTTGGGGCCCGCGGGCAGACTGTTGATATAGGATGGTCCGGTGAAACGGTTTGCGCCCGTTCCGGTGCCGGCCGGGCGGTTCGTGTTGGGCTGGGTCACGTTACCCTGGCCGTCAATGACGCCGCCGCCGATGATGCCGGTATCCACGGCCTGGTAGGCGAAGATCAGTGCCTCATAGGGCTGGGTCGGCTGGTATGGGAAGGTTGAGCTGATCGGCAACGGGTAGTCGAGGTAGGCCGCGCTGTATTGGCCTTGATCGGTGGTGGCCAGCAAGGTGACGCCCGTGTTGACTTGCAGGATCACGTGGCTCTTCAACTGGATCGGGCCGGTCAGGTAGACGTTGAGGCCGCTCGCGACGGGGCTGAGCGAGACGATGCCACCGCCCTGCGCGGCACACGCGTTGATCGCGTTCTGGATTGCCGTGGTGTTGAGGGTTCCATTGTTGGTACCGATAATGCCGTCGCCGACCGCACCGTAGGTCAGTGGGCTGCATGGATTGCCAGCGGCTCTTACTGCCACTGTATTCGATGCCAAAGCCAGTGACGCCAGCCCGAGCATGGCAGCCAAGTGTGATCTACGCATCGGATATTCCTTCTGGGTTCGTTTTACTCCCGCGCATCATTGCGTTCGGCCACGCGGGTTGGCGGAATTCGAGCGCAGCGTCGGCAACGTGCTGGTCACGTTAGGGAACGCGGCGGTCATCTTGTGCCGTCGGAGACGGTGCCTCGCCGAACATCGGATCGTGCCGTGTCGGAAGCGAAGAACCCGGGGCGAGGCCCGGGTTCTTTTCGACGTGCCGTCCTGTCAGGGCGTGGTTCCCAGCGGATAGTCATTAGAGGCGCCGCACGTCGCTCCCGCCGGGCTCGTCGCCAGCGGTTGCGTGCCGGTGCCAGGTCCCGTGTACGGGAAGGGCATGGCCGGCGTGGTGCCTGCGGTGGTCACCTGTACGTTCTCCTGCTCCGCCCACGGTGCGATCGGAGGCGAATGCGTAGAGGTCAGGGTCACGTTGGTGAACGTCCCGGTCACGTTCCGCAGTTGAAACATGCCGGCGGGAAGGGCGTTGGGGACGGCCGTGGTGACCCCGGACGTGTTCGTTGTAATGCTCACGTTGTTGAGAACGACGTTCAGGATGCAGGATTCCGGCACACCCGAGATGATCGCTGCCGACGTCGCCCCGGTGGCGGTCAGTCCATTGATCGTGAGATTGTAGACGTTCGGCGTGTAGGGCTGGATTGCCTGTGGCGGGTCCCAGGTGGAAGGAGTTGCGGTTTCGGTGGGTGGGGTGGATGCGGGGTAGTAGTCATAGACCAGGATTGGCTGAGAGGCGCCTGTCGCGACCACATTCTGCACCATGACGTCGTGGATACCGGTGGCGTAGTTACCGCGGGTGCGGCCGGTCTTGATCCGCAGGACCTCCGACAACCCGGAACCGCTTGCCTGGATGTTCTGGATATGCACGTTGTAAACGCCGTTCGACGCTTCGCTGCCGATCGAGACGCCATGGCCGCCGGTTATGGTCGCATTGCTGATCATGATGTCATGCGACGGCAGCTTCGGTATGCCGGCCTCGTTTGGGTCGCTGCCCGGCGCACCCTGGACGCCGGAGACGACATCTGTTGGCAAGCCGGATTTGATGGCGACATCGTCGTCGCCAACTGATTCATTGACATTGGTGACGGTCAGGTAGCTTGAGCCAACCGGGTCCATACCGTCGGTGTTCGTGCCAATTGAAGGCGCTGGGATGGTGGCGGCGGGGTCGCTGTAGTTTTGCACATGGTAATTGGAGATCGTGACATTGCTGTCGTTGCGCAGCACCAGGTTCCACATCGGCGAGTTGACCAGCGTGATGCCGTTGATCGTAACATTGCTGCACTGATAGAATTCCACGAGCCATGGCCGGGCTGGACCGTTCGATGTCGGAATGTCGGCTTGCGGACTGTTATACCACTGGGTGCCGTTGACTGTGGCCCCATTCCCAGGTGTCGGGAACGAATTGCACGCATTCGGCGAGCCTGGACTCCACCAGCAATTCAGTGTCGTGGGCGATTTAACAGTATTCACGTAGGATGGGTTGCTGCCGGTGATCGGGCCGGCGGCAAAGCCGTTGATCCCGGTACCGGCGGGGCGATTTGTTGTCACCGACGGGACGTTGCCCTGGCCGTTGATGGTGCCGCCACCAATGATACCGGTACCGACCGCCTGGAAGGCGAACACCAGCGCCTCGTAGGGCGCGGTCGGTTTGTAAGGAAAGACGTTGGTGCCAGGCATCGGGTAGTTAAGGAAGGCGATCGAGTATTGGCCCTCGTCGGTGGTGGCCAGCAAGGTCACGCCTGTGTTGATTTGCAGTATCACGTGGCTGAGCAATTGGATCGGGCCGGTCCGGTAGACGTTCTTGCCGCTCGCCACGGGGCTGAGCGAGACGATGCCGCCGCCCTGCGCGGCACAGGCGTTGATCGCTGACTGGATTGCCGTGGTGTTGAGGGTCCCGTTATCGGTGCCGACCGTACCGTCACCGACCGCGCCGTAGGTCAGCGGACTGCATGGGTTGCCGGCAGTAGTGACAGCGTGCGCCGCCCCGGCGCTGATGATCAAGCCTAGCAGCGCCGAACCGACGACACCGGCCAGATGTGATTTGGACATCCGATACCTCTCCCTGGACTCGTTTCATTGCCGACAATTATTGGCGGCCGGCCGCGCGGCCGGGCCGGACTGACTCAGGTTCGCCGGCGGCGGCCCAGCATGCCCAGACCGAGCAACCCGGTTGCCAGCACGATCCACGAAGCTGGCTCGGGAACCTGGAGACTGAGGCTGGTCTCGGTTCCCTCGAAGCTGGCGATCGGAGTACCGGGAGCTGGGAAACCAGCGCCCTGCAAGGTGTAGAAGTCCGTGCCGCTGTCGAAGAGTCCCAGGACGTGGCTGAATGGTGTGGTCAGGTCTGCGTCAGGCACACAAGCGCTGCTGCAACTGAGAAACTGCGATACGCTGACGAAGGCCCCAGTGGTAGACGAGCCGTCGTAGCCGACGTTCGACGCATCGAGGTCGAACAGATCCTCAAACAGGCTTGACCCTGAGGAATTCGTCAGCGGGGTTGTGACGGAGTTTCCATTGAGGGTCAGCGTCACGTATCCGGTTGTGCCTGGGGAATTCTCGACGTCCTGCGCGACGACTCCCCCGGCCGTAAAATAATTCGGGCCCAGACTATTGTAGTTGACAGCCAAAGTGTAGCTGTCGCCCGCGAGGGACGTGGCTGCCGAGGGCAAGCCGAACAGACCGCCCGTTTCGCTTCCGCTGATGATCGTGCCGCTGGTTGTGATCAGCAGATCCGCCGCATTTGCCGGAGCGACAGACGCACCGGCCGCAGCAAGGACGCACGCGAACGCAAGCAACGTAGTGTGCCGGACCCTGGACATCGTTTCCCCAACCTTATGTTCGCGCCGCGAAGATTCGGGTAGACGTTCCCCGGTGCGCTCGTTTCGACCTTCGCAGATTTCATCGCGTGATTCAAGCAACAAGCGCGTTGCACGTAACTGTGAATGGCACGTAACAAACCGTGTCGGCGTCAACGTCAGAAACCGCTCACCGTGGTATAGGCCCGTATCGCCTGCGACGTGGCAGTGAGGTCATCGGCGACCTGAAATGCTCCGGTCGCCGAACCGCCCAACAAGAGCAATGCGGCGAGCGTCGAGGTGTTCACGCTGGCGAACACACCGGGCGACGCAAATCCCGTGGTCGCGTCGAAATAGTATGACGAAAGATCGGTCTCTGACCCGCTCTGCATTGCGCCCGCGGTGTTATAGGCGCCTTGCAGGTCAGAAAGATTTGAGACTGCAACGGGCGGTGCGGGCGCCAGCGTCGTCTGCAACGTCGGCCGAACCGATCCGGCAAAGCCAGTAAGGATATTGGCTTCGCTGGCAATCTCCGCCGCGGCCGCGTCCGATCCCGTCGGCGGATCGACCATCGCATTCATCGCGTTGATCGAGTCTGTCTGCGCGGCAGTTGCCGTGATCTGTATCGCCGGACTGTCGGTGACCTGCGTCAGTGTACCGTTGGCGAGTTGGGTACCGGTTTGCGCCACCGCAATAATGTCCTGCTGCGTGCCGTCAGCCCCAGCTTGATATGTCAGTTGCGCAAGCTGGTCAGCCGTGAAGCTGGTCTGGCCGTTCACTGGCTGGCCATTCAGCAGCAATTGGCCGCCGTTCGTGCCACCGTCGCTCAGTGCGATGCGATACCCGGCGATCGTCTGTCCGCTGGGCGCCACGCCGTGGAATAGGTCGTCCAGGCGATAGAGTGCTCCCGCTGCCGCCGTGAAGTTACCGTCCGTCTGCAGGGATGGCCGGCTGGACCCGACGAACCCGGTGAAGATGTTCGCTTCGCTGACGATGTCGGCGATGTCACCCGCGGCGCCATCCGGCGTTCCCACCAGCGCATTCAGCGCGTTGATCGAGCGCGTGCCTGTCGCGCTCGCGGTTATTTCCACGGCCAGGCTATCTGTCACCTGGGTGAGCGTGCCGTTGGCCTGGACCGTTCCGGTCTGCGCCACCACCACGAGATTCTGCGGCGTTGTGTCACTGCCGGCGACATAGGTCAGTTGCGCGAACTGGCTTGGCGTGAAGCTGGTCTGCCCGCTTACCGGCTGGCCGTTCAGCAGCAACTGGCCGGTGCCGTCACCCACTGCGACGCGATAGCCGCCAATTGTCTGGCCTGTCGGCGCACTTGCCTGAAACAGGTCGTCCACGCGGAACGTGTCGCCGGCGACCGCAGTGAAATTGCCGTCGGTCTGCAATGTCGGCCGGCTGGACCCGACGAAGCCGGTGAAGACGCTGGCCTCCGCCGCAATGTTTGCGACGTCGCCATCCGCCCCCGACGGCTTGGTAACCAGCGCGTTCATCGCATTGATCGAGCCGCTGTCGGCTGCGGTCGCGGTTATCTGCACCGCAGGGCTGTCGGTTATTTGCGTCAACGTGCCGTCGGGCAGAACGCTGCCGGTCTGCGCCGCCACCACGAGGTTCTGCCGCGTGCCGTCGGCACCCGCCTGATAGGTCAACTGCGCGAACTGAGCGGCGGTGAAGCTGGATTGCCCGTTCACCGGCTGCCCATTCAACAGCAATTGCCCGCCACCTGTGCCGCCATCACTCACTGCCACCCGATAGGCTGCGATTGTCTGCCCGCTGGGTGCCGCCGCCTGGTACAAGTCGTCCAGCCGATACGTGCCGCCCGTCTCGGCGGTGAAGTTTCCCACGGTTTGCAGCGTCGGCCGCGCGGAGCCGACGAAGCCGGTGAAGATACTGGCCTCGCTGGCGATGTCGGCAATCGCCCCATCCGCGCCATCTGGTGTCGTCACCAGCGCGTTCATCGCGTTGATCGAGCGCGCGCCGGTCACGTTGGCAGTGATCTGCACCGGCGTGCTGTCGGTCACCATTGTCAGGCTGCCATCGGCGAGTGGCGTGCCGGTCTGCGCCACCACCACGAGGTCCTGCTGCGACCCATCATCGCCCGCGGTATAGGTAAGGTTGGCGAAGTCGTTTGCGGTGAATGTCGTCTGGCTGGAAACGTCCGTTCCGCTGAGCCAGAGATGCCCGCTGCCGTCGCCCAAAGCGACGCGATACCCGCCAACCGTCTGTCCGCTCGGCGCGCTGCCCTGGAACAGGTCGTCGACCCGATAGGCTTCTCCAGACACCGCGGTGAAATTGCCATCGGTCTGCAAGGTTGGCGGAGTGGAGCCTACGAAGCCGGTGAAGATGCTTGCCTCGCTCACCACATCGGCGATGTTGCCATCCGGTCCCGATGGCGGATTGACCAGCGCATTCAACGCATTCACCGATCGTGTGTCGCCGACATCCGCGGTGATTTGCACCGCCTGGCTGTCGGTTACCTGCGTCAGGGTGCCGTCGGGCTGAGCCGTTCCTGTCTGCGCCGCGACGGTGATGCTCTGTTCGGGTAATTGCTCACCCCGGTCTGGCGGATAGCGTCTCGGGGATTTTTGTGGTCAGCACGAAGCGCAGCACATCAAGCACTGAAGCGCTGTTGGCCTTTGCGGTGCTGACGAGGGATCGGAAGGCGGCATAGGTTTCGGCACCCCACTCGCAGCGGAAGCCGTTGGTCACCTTGCGGAAGATCACACTGGGACGAAGATGCCGCTCGGAGATGTTGTTGGTATACGGCACATCTCGATTGGTGATGAAGACGAACAGGTGCGCCCTGTTGGCGGCGATGCGCTTGCGCAGCTTGCGTCCTGGCTCGCCGATCGGAACAGCTGCCATGATGCGGTTGAGCCGGCGATCCAGGTCGGCAAGATAGTGCCTCAGCGTGCTGTCCTTCAGTTCGTCGCGGCGTCGCCCGATGGCGATCGCGCGCAGCAGCAGTCGCTTGAACGCGGCACTGAAGGCGGTGTCGCCACATTCGATGGCGTAGGTTGCATCGCGCAGCAGATGCGCCAGACACACCTGCCATTCGGCAGCGTGGCCGCGTTGGCTGCCAAGCATGTCGGACACCCAGACCATCGGCCTGATCTCGCCGAACAGGGCCTGAACCACGGCCTTGCCACGGCTGGGACGGATCACGTGCAGCACGGCCAGGCTGCCGATGAACACCCATTCCCACCAGTTCTTGCCGCTCACCCGCGCGGAAGTCTCATCAGAACACACCACCGGACTGGCGAGCACCGTGGCGCGGATGGTTGCCGCTGCCACCAGCAGTGGTTCGCGCGCGCGGGCCAGCATGTTGCTGATCGCCCCCTCGCTGAGGGTGAGCGAAAAGATCTCGTCCATCAGCGTGGCCAACCGTTCCATGCCGATCGCGTGCGCGTAGTGCAAGTAGACCACCAAGGCAGCGATCGACTGACCGAATGGCGAACCGGGTTCCAGCCCGGCTGGGGCAGTCGCGACCACGCGCTCACCACAACAGGCGCAGCGACCGCCGAACAGGCGCACCTGCGTCACGTCCGGCCGGATCGGCGGTAGTTCAATGCGTTCGTAGACCTGCTGCGGGGTTTGGCAGGCCTCCGGGAATGCCGCCTGGCACCTCGGACAGGTGGTCAGCCTGGCCTCGAACACACGATCCGGGTTCGGGTGCAGCGTCCGCCCGAACCCGGGGCGGCTCTTGCGCGGCGGCTTGTCGCCCATCGGACGATCGGGCTTCTGCCCCTTCGATGGCGGCAGCGAGGAGTTGTCCGGCGTCTTGGTGGGACGTTCAAATCTGGCCAGCCGCTTCTCAAGTTCATCGATGCGCGCCAGCGCTGCTTCCAACCGAGCGAACAGCGACAGGATGAGTGCATCCTTCTCCGCGTGGCTCAGCGTGCTAAGGTCGATGCCTTGCGTCACACAGAGCTTGAATCGAACCGCCCGTGACCGCGTCAACCTTCATCGCACAGCCGCAGAAGCACCCACGACGCATCGACATGTCAGGCTATCACCCAGGTGAGCAATTACCTGTTCGGAGCCATCGGCCCCGGCTTCATAGGTCAGGTCGGAGAACTGATCCGGTGTGAAGCTGGTCTGGCTTCCGACATCGATGCCGTTCAGTAGCAGATGCGCGGTGGTGTCGCCGCCATTGTCCAGCGCGACGCGATAACCAGCGATTGCCTGCCCGCTCGCGGCACTGCCCTGGAACAGGTCATCGAGGCGATAGACGTCTGCGGTCTCGGCGGTGAAGCTGCCTGCCAGCGCCGCGTTGCTGATGTCGACCGTGTCGGTGACAGTGGGGGCGGCGGTGGTCGATGCGCCCGACGCGCTGGCGGTCGATGCAATGCTCGCGTCCTGGCCCGATGAGGTGCCGGTCTGGAACGAGTAGCCCGAGGGCAGTTGTAGCGTGACAGGAAGGACGTTCATGCACCGTGCGGCCGCATTGCGTATCCGCAAGAATGCGACGAAAAGATGAAACGCTGGTGAAAGGGGTGCTGCTTCCCGGGCTTCCGCATCTGCGCGACGTGCCGCCGGTGCGAGTGGATGGCGTCGCAAGGCTTTCACACGGAGCAGGCCGAGGACCACGGAGAACCACGGAGGAGCATGAATGCGCTGCGCGCAAAGGGCCAAAAGATCTTCCTCCGTGGTTCTCGGCCTGCTCCGTGTTAAAATCCATCCTCGGCGCAGGTAAGCTAATCGCCATAAGGCAGGCGGGTGCCACCTGATTTGAGCAGAGCGCTAGATGTTGTAGTACCCGCGATCGGAAGAGCGTGAGTCACGCTGACGCAATGACAGTCTTCGATGTATCGTCCTTCAATGATTCCGGGTACTAGGGTCCGGTCGGAGCTCGATATGGACAAGCCCACCATCCCACCAGTTTTTGCCGCGCGCACTGCGTTGCCGCCTGGCCTCGACGCGCGCTCCGCCGCGGTTTTGCGCGAGATCGTCGAACAGTACGTGGAGACTGGCGAACCCGTGGGCAGCCGCACGCTGTCGCGGCGCTTGCCGATGAGCCTGTCGCCGGCGACCATCCGCAACGTTATGGCGGACCTTACCGAGGCCGGGCTGCTGTTCGCGCCGCACACCTCCGCCGGCCGTTTGCCCACCGAGCAGGGCCTTCGCCTGTTCGTCGATGGCCTGCTGCATTTCGGCGAACTCTCCGAGGACGAGCGGGAGTCGATCACCGCCGCGCTCGCCGCCTCGGGACGCAGCCTGGAGGACACGCTGGCGGAAGCGAGTTCCATGCTGTCCGGTCTGTCGCAGGCCGCCGGCATGGTGCTGGCGCCGAAATACGAAGGCGTCGATCCGGCACATCGAATTCGTGCCGCTTGGGCCAGGGCGCGCGCTGGTGATCCTGGTGAACGCCGATGGCCAGGTTGAGAACCGGGTGATGGACACGCCGCCGGGTCTGCCTCCTTCGGCGCTGCAGCAGGCGAGCAACTACCTCAACGCCCGGCTCTCCGGCCGGTCGCTGACGGACCTGCGCCGCATCGTGTCGGAAGAGATGGCCGCCAACCGCACCGAGCTCGATGCGCTGTCGGCCCAGGTGGTGGAGGCCGGCCTTGCCACCTGGACCGGTGAGGGCCGCGCCGGCAGCCTGATCGTGCGCGGGCAGGCGCGGCTGCTGTCCGAGGTTACGCAGATCGAGCGCCTCGCGGCCATCCAGGCGCTGTTCGAGCGGCTGGAAGCGCAGGAGACGATGCTCCGCCTGCTCGAATTGGCCGAGAAGTCGGACGGCGTGCGCATCTTCATCGGCGCCGAGAGCGGCCTGTTCGGCACCTCCGGCGTCTCGATGGTGGTTGCGCCGGCGCGCAACGAGGGTGGCCGTATCGTGGGCGCCATCGGCGTGATCGGTCCCACCCGCATCAATTACGGCCGCATCATCCCGGTGGTGGACTACACGGCTCGGGTGATCGGCCGGCTGCTGGGGTAGCGGACGCTGTGGTCAGGCAACAGGAAGCCGATTGGCCTGTGGCCAAACTCGCGCGAGGTCCTCCTGTCGCCGGCGCTGTCTGGCGTAGCAGCGTCCTGACCCTGGCTGAAGCGGGATCGCTCGGCTTCTACGATGCCACCTACCCTGAGCTCGCCATGCGCAATGGGCTGCCGCTGGCGACCAATGATGCAGCGTTGCACTATGCTCGCCAAGTGCGGCCAGAACGCGCGCAGCCGCTTGTGTCGGCTCGATTGCCATCCTAACTGAACGCGGCATGAGCAACGAAACAGATCCAATGAAGCCAGCCAACGACACTGCGCCACCTGAAGGGCCCCGCTCACCCGAGGAGCTGATGCAGGCCGCCACCGCCCGCATCGCCGAGCTCGAGGCAGAGGTCCAGGAGATGAAGGACCGCTGGATGCGCTCCGAGGCGGAAATGGCGAATGTGCGCGCCCGCGCCCGCCGCGAGGTCAACGAGACGCGCCAGTACGCCGTGCAGAAATTCGCCCAGGACGTGGTCGAAGCGGCGGACAATCTCCGCCGTGGCCTCGACAGCCTCCCGGCCAAGGCGCCGAACGAGCCGGAGATCGTCACCAAGTTGCGCGAGGGCCTGGAAGGGGTCGAGCGCAACTTCCTCGCCGTCCTGGAGCGCAACGGCATCAGGCGCGAGGACCCGACCGGCACACCGTTCGATCCCAACCTGCATCAGGCCATGGCCGAGCAGGAAAGTGCCGCCCACACCCCCGGCACGGTGATGCACGCCTGGACGCCGGCCTGGACGCTGAACGGCAGGCTGCTCCGCCCGGCCATGGTCGTGGTGGCCAAGGCGCCGCCAGACGAGATCGCCGCCAACGCCAAGCTGGACACCACCGCTTGAATGCAACCATCACGTCAGCGCACGAGATTCCCGCGGTCTGCCCCTTGCCCGGCTGGCCCCACCCCCATACATCCTGTCACAACCGCATAGGGACGCCCGCGGTGCTTCGGGTCGCGCGAGTCCGCTGAAAGGAGCGAAAAATATGGCTAAAGTCATCGGCATCGACCTCGGCACGACGAACTCCTGCGTTGCCATCATGGAAGGCAAGGACGTTCGGGTGATCGAGAACAGCGAGGGCGCGCGCACCACGCCCTCCATGGTCGCCTTCACCGACAGCGGCGAGCGTCTGGTCGGCCAGTCCGCCAAGCGCCAGGCCGTCACCAACCCGTCCAACACCCTCTACGCCATCAAGCGCCTGATCGGCCGCCGCTACGACGACCCGATGGTGGCCAAGGACAAGGGCCTGGTGCCCTACACCATCGTGCGCGGCGACAACGGCGACGCCTGGGTCGAGGCGAAGGGCGAGAAATACAGCCCCAGCCAGATCAGCGCCTTCATCCTCGGCAAGATGAAGGAGACCGCCGAGGCCTATCTCGGCGAGCCGGTCACCCAGGCGGTGATCACCGTCCCGGCCTACTTCAACGACAGCCAGCGCCAGGCCACCAAGGACGCCGGCCGCATCGCCGGCCTGGACGTGCTGCGCATCATCAACGAGCCGACGGCCGCGGCGCTCGCCTACGGCATGGACAAGAAGACCACCGGCACGATCGCGGTCTACGACCTCGGCGGCGGCACCTTCGACATCTCCGTCCTGGAGATCGGCGACGGCGTGTTCGAGGTGAAGTCCACCAACGGCGACACCTTCCTCGGCGGCGAGGATTTCGACGCCCGCGTCATCGACTATCTCGCCGACGAGTTCCGCAAGGAGCAGGGCATCGACCTGCGCAAGGACAAGCTCGCGCTGCAGCGGCTGAAGGAAGCCGCCGAGAAGGCGAAGATCGAGCTGTCGTCCTCGAAGGAGACCGAGATCAACCTGCCGTTCATCACCGCCGACGCCTCCGGGCCGAAGCACCTGGTGATGAAGCTGACCCGGGCGAAGCTGGAATCGCTGGTCGATGACCTGATCAGCAAGACGCTCGATCCGTGCCGCGCCGCGCTGAAGGACGCCGGCGTGACGGCGGGCGAGATCAACGAAGTGATCCTGGTCGGCGGCATGACCCGCATGCCGAAGGTCATCGAGACGGTGAAGAAGTTCTTCGGCAAGGAGCCGGCGCGCAACGTCAACCCCGACGAGGTCGTGGCGATCGGCGCGGCGGTGCAGGGCGCGGTGCTGTAGGGCGACGTCAAGGACGTGCTGCTGCTCGACGTGACCCCGCTGTCGCTGGGCATCGAGACGCTGGGCGGCGTGTTCACCCGGCTGATCGAGCGCAACACCACGATCCCGACCAAGAAGAGCCAGGTGTTCTCGACCGCGGACGACAACCAGAGCGCGGTGACCATCAAGGTCTACCAGGGCGAGCGCGAGATGGCCGCCGACAACAAGCTGCTGGGCAACTTCGACCTGACCGGCATTCCGCCCGCGCCGCGCGGCGTGCCGCAGATCGAGGTGACGTTCGACATCGACGCCAACGGCATCGTCTCGGTGCAGGCGAAGGACAAGGCGACCGGCAAGGAGCAGCAGATCCGCATCCAGGCGTCCGGCGGGCTGTCGGAGACCGACATCCAGCGCATGGTGAAGGAGGCCGAGGCGAACGCCGAAGCCGACAAGCAGCGGCGCGAGCAGGTCGAGACGCGCAACCACGCCGAGGGCCTGATCCATCAGGTGGAGAAGAACCTGAAGGAGCACGGCGACAAGATCCCGGCGCAGGAGAAGGGCGAGGCGGAGGCGGCGATTGCCGCGGCACGCTCGGCCATGGAAGGCACCGATCCGGAGGCGCTGAAGCAGGCCACCGAGCGTCTGAGCCAGTCGGCGATGAAGCTCGGCGAGGCGATGTACAAGTCGCAGCAGGCCGAGCAGGCGGCGGATGCGACGGCGCAGGCCGGCGCAGCAGGCGCCGCAGCGGGCGGCGGCGCCAAGCCGGACGAGAAGGTCGTCGACGCCGAGTTCGAGGAAGTGGACGAGAAGAAGAAGAAGTCGGCCTGATCGGTACGGGGCCGGCAGGCATGAGGAGTCGCGCCCGCGCTTCCTGGAAGGCGGGCGCGACTTCGTTCAGCGCCAACGAGAAGGGCTGAGATGGCGAAGCAGGATTATTACGCCACCTTGGGCGTGGCGCGCGACGCGGGCAGCCGAGGACCTGAAAAAGGCATATCGCAAGCTCGCCATGCAGTTTCACCCCGACCGCAATCCGGGCGACAAGCAGGCCGAAGCCAAGTTCAAGGAAGTCAGTGAAGCCTACGACATCCTGAAGGACGACCAGAAGCGCGCCGCCTACGACCGCTATGGCCATGCCGCGTTCGAGCAGGGCGGCGGGCAGGCGGCTTCGGCGGCGGCTTCGATTTCTCGGCCGCCGGCGGCATGGGCGACATCTTCGACCAGATGTTCGGCGAATTCATGGGCGGCCGCCGCGGTGGCCGCGCCGGCCGGGCACGCGCCGGCAACGACATTCGCCAGGCGGTCGAGATCGACCTGGCCGAGGCGTTCGCCGGCACCAAGGCCAATCTGCGCGTGCCGACCCGCGTGGCCTGCGACGCGTGCAGCGGCACCGGGTCCGAGGACAAGGACCGCGCCGCCGATACCTGCGCGACCTGCCAGGGCACCGGCAAGCTGCGCGCGCAGCAGGGCTTCTTCCTGGTCGAGCGCACCTGCCCGACCTGCGGCGGCGCCGGCCGCATCGTCCGCAATCCGTGCAAGGTCTGCCACGGCGTCGGCACTGTTGGCCGCGAGCGCACGTTGCAGGTGGCAGATCCCGCCGGCGTGGAGGACGGCACGCGCATCCGGCTTGCCGGCGAAGGCGAGGCCGGCGGCCAGGGAGCCCGCCCGGCGACCTGTACGTGCATGTCGCGATACGCCCGCATCCAATTTTCCAGCGCGATGGTTCGAACATCCTGATGCGCGTGCCGCTGCGCATGACGCAGGCGGCGCTGGGCGGCGAGATCGAGGTGCCATCGATCGATGGCGCGAAGGCGAAGGTGAAGATTCCGCCCGGCACGCAGACCGGCGATCAGTTCCGCCTCCGCAGCAAGGGGTTTTCCGTGCTGCGCAGCGCGGTGCGCGGCGACATGTATATCCAGGTCTCGGTGGAGACGCCGCAGAACCTGACGCGCCGGCAACGCGAACTGCTGGAGGAATTCGAGGCGGAAGCCGAGGGTCACGGCAAAGGCAGCCCGGAGAGCGAGGGCTTCTTCTCCAAGGTGAAGGAGTTCTTCGAGGGCGGCCGCGGCTAGGTCGTCCCGCCTCGATCGCATCATTGGCGGTGGGCGGCTGCTGGCCCATCTGATCCGGCATACCGTGCGCCCCCGTGCTGCCATGAGCTTGCAGGATCGGCTTGCGATGGTGCCGCGGGACAAGGTACCGCTCGATCGGGCGGTGACGATCCACTGGGACGATCACCAGATTCCGTTTATCGAAGCCAGCACGGATCATGACGCGGCTACCGGGCTAGGGATCGTGCATGGGCATCTCCGGCTTGGACAGATCGAAGTGCTGCGCCGGATATCCCAGGGCCGACTTGCCGAAATGATCGGCGCGGCGGGCATCGAGATGGATCAGCGGCTTCGCACGCTCGATGTGGGCCGCGCGGTTCCGGGCATGCTTGCGATGATGCCGGCTGCCACGCGCGACTGGCTGGAGGCGTTCGCGCGTGGGCTCAACCACTACCTGATGCGCACGCCATGCCTTCCCCCCGAATTCGCGATCTTCGCGTTACAGCGCGAGCCATGGGCCGTTGCTGATGTCCTGACACTTGGGAGGCTGCTGAGCGCGGATGTGAACTGGCTGGTCTGGCTGCGGCTGCTGCAATTCCGCGACGATCCCGACTGGCCGGCACTGTGGCGCAAACTGGCGGAGGCCGATTCACTGTCGTTCGAATTCAGCCGAACTGCTGGGGGCGCCAATTCGTTCCGGCAGCAATTCGCTGGTGATCGGAGGCGGACGCACGCAGAGCGGAGCGGCAATCATCGCCAGCGATCCGCATTTGCCATTGGTCCTGCCAAATCCATGGCTGATCGCCGCGATGAAATCGCCGTCGTACAACGTTGTCGGGCTGATGTTGCCGGGCTTGCCGTTCGTTGCGCTAGGTCGGAATCCTTGGATCGCATGGGGAGGAACCAGTCTGCATGCGGCGAGCAGCGACGTCGTCGCCGTTCCCGCCGGTTCAGCCAAGGTTCAGCAGGCCGAACAGCAGATCAAGGTGCGTTGGGGTCGGCCACGCACGATAGAGGTGCGCAACTCACCCTGGGGGCCAATGGTCACCGATACACTGGCGCTGCGTTGGATGGGGCATCGGCCGAGCGATGAGGTGACGGCCATGCTGGCAATCAATCGCGCACGCAACTGGGGGGACTTTCGTGCTGGGCTCGATGGCTTCTCGGTACCAGGCCAGAACATGCTCTACGCCGATGCCGAGGGACACATCGGCAAGCTGATGGCCGTTCACCTGCCGCGTCGCGCAACGTTCCCGTCGGACGATCTCGTGCTTTCACCGGAGCTCCAGCAAGGTTGGGAACGTCCGGTGACCGGCAGTGAATTATCGCACGAGCTTGATCCGTCCCAGGGCTTCATTGCGTCGGCGAACGAGCGCCCTCGCGAATGCGGCGTCTTCATTGGGCACCAGTTCTCGCGTCCTGATCGCCGGCGGCGGCTCGATCATCTGCTGTCGGCGATCGACAAAGGTGCGGCGACGACAGCCACCGACCTCCAGAGCGATGTCCATTGGACGCAAGGTCTCGCGCAGTGCCAGCAATTGCTGCGCTGGATGCCGCCGGTGCCTGCCGGAGGACAGCAGCAGTTCGTCGCGGCACTAACATCGTGGGATGGCAACTACGACGCCAACTCGCGCGGCGCTCTTGCATTCGAATTGCTGAGCAACGCGCTGGCACGCCAGATCGTCAGTCCGCGCAGGCTCGCCGCTTACAGCCTGGCGTGGGGAACGCGCCGCCTGGTCTGGAGCGAGATTATCGCGGCACCATCCGTGCGCCGGCAACGTGCCTTGCAGATCGCCGTGCGGAAGGCTGCGAAATCCCTGCTGCCGCATCTCTCCTGGGGCGACCGCCATCGCCTGCGCCTCGGCCATCCGCTCTCTATGCTTCCGATCATCGGACGACGCTGGCGCTTCACTGATCTTCCCGTCGGCGGCGGCAACGATACGCTGATGAAAACCGCGCATGGGCTGACCGATCGTATACACGGTTGCGGCTACGGTTCCACCGCCCGGCACATCTCTGACCTGTCGGACCCGGATCGCAACCTGTTTGCTCTTGTGGGCGGCCAGGATGGCTGGCCTGGGAGCACGACCTTCACCGATCAGGTCCAGCTTTTCCTGCGCGGCGACTATGTCACCGTGCCACTGCGGCCGGAGACGGCACGCGCGACTTTTGCGCATCGGATGGAACTGACGCCGTGAGGCGTGTGCCATTTGATGCGACATTCCTGCTGCGTCACTACGCCCGACACCGGCTGGCCAGACTTGCCGCACTCGATCCCATCGCCGAGCAGCAGCGGCAGCTTCTGCGGTTGGTGAAGCGTGCCAGTGGGACACACTTCGGCCGCGAGCATGGCTTTGCCGAGATTTACAGCGTTGCTGACTTCCAGGCACGTGTTCCCCTGCGGCGCTATGAGGACATGTGGCAGAGCTATTGGCAGGCGAGCTTCCCCCGGCTGACCGATTGCACCTGGCCCGGCATCATCCCGTTCTTCGCCCTGACGTCCGGCACCACGACCGGCACGAGCAAATACATACCCTGCTCCGCCGAAATGAACCGTTCGAATGCGCGCGCCGCGCTCGACATACTGGTTCATCATCTCGTCAACCGCCCTGACAGCCATGTGCTTGGTGGCAAGAGCTTCATGCTCGGCGGCAGCACCGATCTGACCGAGCTTGCACCGCGCATCTTCGCCGGTGATCTCAGCGGCATCGTCGCGGAGCAGACGCCGTGGTGGGCACGCCCCTACACCTTCCCCCCGCGCGATCTCGCGCTGCTGACTGATTGGGAGGAGAAGGTCGAACGGCTGGCGCGCGCTTGTCGCGACGAAGACATCCGCGTCATCAGCGGCACACCGAGCTGGCTGCTCATCTTCTTTCACCGCCTGTTGGCACCCGACAGTGGCACGCTGCACCACGTCATTCCCAACCTGGAATTGCTGGTGCACGGTGCAGTCAACTTCGATGCATATAAGCTGCAGTTCGCCGAACTCCTGCGCGGGAGCCGCGCCGAACTGCGCGAGGTCTATCCCGCCAGCGAGGGCTTCGTCGCGATTGCTGACAGGGGTTCGGGTGACGGCATGCGGCTGCTGACGGACAACGGCATCTTCTACGAATTCGTTCCGGTGACGGAGGTTGATGCTGCCGATCCTGCCCGACGCTGGCTCGCCAATGTGGCGACTGGCGTCGATTACGCGATCGCTGTCTCCACGAATGCGGGCCTCTGGTCCTATGTCGTCGGCGATATCGTGCGGTTCGTCGATCTGGCGCCACCACGCCTGCTGGTGAGCGGGCGGCTGTCGTATTTTCTGTCGGCATTTGGCGAGCATCTGACCGGCGAGGAGGTCGAAACGGCCATCAGCAAGGCCGCAGTGGCAATCGGCGTCAACGTGACCGACTATGCCGTGGGCGCGGTATTCCCCGACGTGTCCGATTCGCGTGGCGGCCATCGATGCATTGTGGAATTTGCATCGCCCTCTCCGGACACACGGCGGTTCGCGCAGACACTCGACGCTGAACTGTGTCGCATGAACGACGACTATCGCGCGCACCGTTCCGTGGGCTTCGGCTTGCGGGATCCGGACATCGTGCCTGTCCCAACCGGGACTTTCGCTGCCTGGATGAAGCAACGCGGCCAGCTTGGCGGACAGCACAAGGTACCGCGGGTGATCACGAACGCGGCCCTTTTCGACTCGCTATGCCGATTTGTCTCCAGCGTTCAGAATGAGCGGCCGTGAGGGAGGGAAGCATGGCAATCAAGATTGGCATCGCCGGCGTGACCGGGCGCATGGGCCAACTGCTGGTCGAGGAAGTGCGCGCTGCCGGCGCGGAACTCGTTGGCGGCGCAAGCCGTGGCAAGGTCGCACCGGCAGGTGTCGCCGTGTTTCCGAACATCGCCGCGCTCGCCGACGCGTCGGATGTGGTGATCGACTTCACCAACGCCGCTACGGCGCAGACCTATGCCGCCGCTATGGCGCAGTCCGGCAAAGCCTGGGTGCTCGGCACCTCCGGGCCTGTCGGACGCCGACGAAGCAGCCGTGGCGGACGCGGCGCAGACGCATCCCTGTGGTCTACGCATCCAACTTCTCCGCCGGCGTGAACCTCGTGCTGGCGCTGGCCGAACGCATGGGCGCGGCGCTGCCCGCAGACGCCTACGATGCCGAGATCATGGAAATGCACCACCGCCAGAAGGTGGATGCGCCATCGGGCACCGCCGTCGGCATGGGCCGCGCGGTCGCCAAGGGCCGCGGCGTCGCACTGTCCGACGTGATGGAGAGCGGCCGCGACGGCCACACGGGCGCGCGCAAGACCGGCGCCATCGGCTTTGCCGCGCTGCGCGGCGGCCAGGTCGTGGGCGAGCACACACTGATCTTCGCCTCTGGCACCGAGCACATCGCGCTGACCCACCGCGCATTCGACCGCCGTGCGTTCGCCACAGGCGCGGTCAGGGCGGCGCTGTGGGTCGCTGGCAAGCCTGCCCGGCTGTATTCGATGATGGACGTGCTCGGGATGGCTTGAAGGTTGTTCTTTGGATCCAAGGAGCCCTTGCCATGCATGTGGCTGCTAGCCGATGGGGCAACAGCCTCGGCGTGAGGATTCCCAAGGAGATCGTCGAACAGGTGGGCCTCGCTCCTGGAGCCGACCTGGAGGTCGAGGCGAAGGGAGACCAGATTGTTATCTCGTTGCCGAGGCGCCACTATCGACTGGAAGACCTGCTCGTGGGGATGACGCCCGAGGCCATGCGCGATGCCTTCGATTGGGGCCCGGCTGCTGGACGAGAAGCCGTCAACGACTGATACCAACGGCCCAACGTGCTAACTCATCGCTCGCTACCTTTTTCCGTCATGGCAGGGCTTGACCCTGCCATCTGTATCCATTGGCACGGCCGTGCCGTTGGGGGCTGATGGCCGGCTCAACCCTCGGGTCAGGCCCGGGGGCATCGGCCGGCCATGACGATAGAGGAACGGTCAGCACAATGAGCCGCTGGTATGATACCAAAGCTGGCTGACCACCACTCATCTGCCGCTCTGTCGTCGTGGCTGGACTTGATCCGGCGATCGGCATGCATTGGCACTTTTGTGCCGTCGCGCCTGATGGCCGGGTCAGGTCCCGGCCATGGCGGTTCAGCGAATGTGTCGCGGCAATCGAGTAGCGGTTTGAGCCGTCGTCCTACCCTTGACCCCCCCGTACGTTTCCGCCACACCGCGAGCCATCTTTCCGCGACAAGAGAGAAACCATTCATGCGCGATACGGGCGAGTTCCTGTTCACCTCGGAGTCGGTCTCCGAGGGCCACCCCGACAAAGTTGCCGATCGGCTCAGCGATACGGTGCTGGATGCCTACCTGTCGGCCGATCCCTACTCGCGCGTAGCCTGCGAGACCCTGGTCACCACCAATCGCGTTGTCTTCGCAGGTGAAACGCGTGGGCCGTCCACCGTCACGCCCGACCTGCTGCACCATCTGGCGCGCATGGCGATCCACGACATCGGCTATGACCAGCCGGGTTTTTCCTGGGAGAAGGCGGAGATCTCCTGCCATTTGCACTCGCAGTCCGCTGATATCGCCCAAGGGGTGGATGCCGCCGGCAACAAGGACGAGGGTGCTGGCGACCAGGGCATGATGTTCGGCTACGCCTGCCGCGAGACCGACGCGCTGATGCCGGCCCCGATCCATTACGCTCATGCGATCCTGCATCGAATTCGCGAGTTGCGGCGCATCCATGACCCTTCGGTTGAGGGGTTGCTGCCCGATGCGAAGAGCCAGGTCACGCTGCGCTACGTGGATGGCAAGCCGGTTGGCGCCACGTCCGTCGTTGTGTCCACGCAGCACGTGGAGGAACTGGAGCAGGCCGAGATCAAGCGGATGCTGTGGCCGATCGTGGAAGGCACGCTGCCGCGTGGCTGGATGTGCCCCGAGGCTGAGTTCCATGTGAACCCGACCGGCAAGTTTGTCACCGGCGGCCCGGATGGTGATTGCGGCCTGACCGGGCGGAAGATCATCGTGGATACCTATGGCGGAGCGGCCCCGCATGGCGGCGGCGCGTTCAGCGGCAAGGATCCGACGAAGGTGGACCGCTCGGCGGCCTACGCCTGCCGCTATCTGGCCAAGAACGTGGTCGCGGCCGCGCTGGCGGATCGCTGCACCATCCAGATCAGCTACGCGATCGGGATTTCGCGGCCGCTTTCGGTCTATGTGGACCTCCAGGGCACCGGCAAGGACGTGGACGAGGCGCGGCTGGAGAAGACGCTCAGCGAACTGATGAACCTGACGCCTCGTGGCATACGCGAGCACCTGCATTTGAACCGGGCGATTTACGTGCCCACTTCGGCCTACGGCCATTTCGGCCGGGAGCCGGACGCGGAAAAGGGCACGTTCACGTGGGAGAGGACCGACCTGGTGCCGGGCCTGAAGGCAGCCTTCGGGCGCTGAAGCCACCGCCTGAGCGGCTGTACGGGCGCGGCCGGGGGCATAAGCTCCGCCAGCGTCAGCAGCGACTGCTCGATGTTACGCTGCCGCGCTTGGTGTTCAGGTCGGATGGGGACTGGCGACCTACGTGTCTGTGGCTGGAAGTCGGCTTCGGCAGCGGCGAGCACGCGCTGGCGCAGATCGCGGCGCACCCGGACGTGGGCTACATTGCCTGCGAGGTGTTCGAGAACGGCATCTGCTCGCTGCTGTCCCGGTTGGTGCCGGAGGGTGGCGAGGCGGCTGCTCCGTTGCTGGAGAACCTGCGGATATGGCCCGACGATGCGCGTGTGCTGCTGCGCCAGTTGCCGGATGGGTCGCTGGATCGGCTGTTCCTGCTGTTCCCCGATCCCTGGCCAAAGGCACGCCACGCCAAGCGCCGCTTCGTCCATCCCGCGGTGCTGCCGCTGCTCAGCCGCGTGCTGAGACCTGGGGCGGAATGGCGCGTCGCGAGTGACGAGCCGACCTATCAGGCCTGGGTGGATGAGGTGATGGTGGCGCAGACGCTATTCGAGGTGGCGCCATCGGTGACGGAGCGGCCTGCGGACTGGCCACCGACACGCTATGAGGCCAAGGCGCTACGCGAGGGGCGCACACCGCGTTATTGGACGTTCACCGCCAGGGCGATGCCACGTCCGTAGCGCTGCGCGGGGAGCTCGATCCATCGATGCAGCCACCACGCGGCCAGTATTGGCAACGCCACCGCTCCTGGTAGCCAGAGGGCGGTGAACACTGCGGGGTTGCCTTGCACAAGCACGGCAAGCGTTACGCCAAGCAGTTTCTGCGCCGGTTCGTTGACCAGATAGATGCAGTAGGAGAGCGCGCCAAGCCGGACCAGAGGCCGTGACTGCAACACGCCCGCCACTGCACCTAATACCAGCAGCCCAACGTGCTGACTGCTTCCGTCATGGCCGGGCTCGTATGGGGGCTTTCTTGTCAAGCGGCATATGTGTGATGGCGTTTCCTTTCCTGATCTGAGTGTTTGTCACATTCGTCGCTGCGTTCACCATCCTGGGCGACCCCTTGGGTCAGACCTGTCGGCCTGCAAGCTCGTATCCGGTGGAACTCGTTGTTCCGTACCATGTTGCCCCATTCGCGGGGCCGGAGGGGTCTGGAGGGCGGGACCAATCTTGACGGCGGCATGTTGCAGCCATAGCCCGGCACGGTGCACCGCCCACCCAGATGGTTGTCAGGTGTCAGGTGCCGATCACCGTCTGCCTGCTGCTCGGTCTGGGTTCAATCTTCTGCCTGTCCACATCCATGGCTGTCACCGTCGGCCCTCATGCGGCCACGAGGCGCGCACCGGGCGGCACTTCGCCGCACTCGACGTAGCGCCACAGCGCCACCAGCAGCTTGCGGGCGAGTGCAACCACCATGATCTTGCGGATGCGTCCCTTGGCGCCGCCGGTGCGCTCGACGAACCAGCAACTCAATGCGCTGTCCGGCTGAAAGCGCAGCCAGCGCCACGCCAACTGCAACAGGATACGGCGCACCCGTGGATTGCCGTTCTTACTGATCCCCTGCTCGCGTTCACTGCCGCCGCTGTTGAACGGTGTGCCGGTGAGCCCGACAAATCCGGCAATCGCGCGGCGATCGGCGAACGAGCGGCAGAACACCTCCCGCGTCAGCCCCGTCGCTGTCGCAAGGCCAAGCCCCACCAGGCGTGCCAGCATCTGGATCTGCTCCACCGCGTGGTCCGGTTCCACCGCCATCGCCGTCTGTTCGCGGGCCGTCTCTATGTCCCTGAGCTGCTCACTCAACAGGCGATGACGCGTCATCAGCCGCTTCAGCTCTTCCAGCAGCCGTGGCGGCAGTGGAGCGCCGGCGAAGCTGCGCAATTCATCGAGCTGTTCCGCGGCCTTCTTCAGACGTGGCTTGAAGCCGGTGATCCCTTGCAGGCACAACAGGTTCTCAATGCGGTTCTCCAATGCGATCCGCTCGCTCACCAGCCGCTCGCGTTCCCGCTCCGGGCGGCGCATGTCCTCCTCGGTTTCGCTCGGGATGCGCACCATCGAGCACACGCGTGGCTCACCCCGCAACCAGGCCAGCAGCGTCCGCAGCAGCATGTCGAGGTCAATCCGGTCGGTCTTGGCGCGCCGCCCCCGTCGCTCCACCGGGATACTGGCAGGGTGCATGATCTGCACCTCGATGTCGTGCGCCCGCAGGTATCGCGCGATCCAGAACCCGTCACGGCCTGCTTCGTAGGTCAGCACGATCCGGCGCACGGTTCGGCCAGCCCGCCCGGCTTCCGCCTTCCATCGCTCAATCTGCTGCAGCAACCCCGCCATGTCGCGCGCCGCCAGACTGCGACGCGGCCGGCGCGTCACACCAGGCACCACCGCTCCAACTTCCCAGCCCTTGCCACTCAATTCCAGGGCCAGCACCAGCGTGCTATCGTGATCAAAGGCGGTCGCAGTCGATTGCTTTGGCATCGCATCGTTCCTTATGAGGTTTGGACAACCGCAAGGATACATGCTGCTGCGACCGTCCACCCCCATAGCATCTTGACCCTGCCTTCTGTATCGAGTGGCACAGTCGTGCCGCTGGGGGCGGATGGCCGGGTCGAGCCCGGCCATGACGAGGGGGCTACCCTGCTGCATTGCGCTGCAAGACACAGCGTCCAGAACAGCGGCGCCACCAGCTTGTCGATGCGTCCTTCCAGGCCACACAGCACCAGTGCTCCCAGCAGAACCACCAAGTACCTACGTTCACTACCGCCTCGCACTATGGACGCACTCGCTATACCTAGTGCAAAACACTGTGCCTTGTTTGGCAGGAATGCCCGGCTGAACTGCCACGCTTCTGGCGCCATTGCCTGCCAGGCTATCGCCGCCAACCCCATCACCAGAAACAGCCACGCCATCCGTTGCAGTCCCAGCCTCGCACCGATCAGCAGCGCCAACACATAGAACTGCCACTCAGTGGACAGACTCCAGGCCGCGCCCAAAAAGCCCACCCACACGTCAGGCAGCACACCGTTCGGGAACAATCCGTGGGTCATCGTCAGATGTGTGACGATCAGCAACCACCACGTGGACGGCCATCCGCCTGACCAGATGTACCGCGCCTCACTATCCGGCCCGATCCACGCCATGCGCTCGAAGCCAGTCGCCAACGGCTGAACCGCCATCGCGAAGACGAACACAACCAGGAACACAGGATAGATCCGCGCGACGCGCGCGATCAGGAATGGCCGTGCGCGATAGTGGAAGCTGTCGAGTGACTGGACGATCACCAGCCCGCTCAGAATGAAGAACACATCGACGCCGGCGCCACCATGCTTGAACAGCCAGAGCAGCCACACCGGCAGTGGCGCGAACGGCAGAGTGTGGCTGAGCATGACATAACACGCCAGCAAGCCGCGCAGTCCGTCCAGGCACACCATCCGCCGCATGCCTGCAGGATCGCGAAGGCAGCTTAAGAAAACATGACTGCCTGTACGCATTGTCGCGTGCCATTCGGCTGTGTAGCCTTGAAAATGGAAGGAAGCGCCGTGAACTCATCGGCGTCGGCCATCACCGCGCCCACACCCACCACACGTGCCCAGCCCGCCACAGGCTGGTTCGCGCGTGTGCTTGATCGCGCTTTCGTGTGGATCGCTGTGACGCCAACCACACTGACCATGTTGCTGGTGTTTGGCTTGCCGCTGGCCTTCTCGCTTTATCTCAGCATGGAAGGCTGGAGCGCGGACGAAACCCTGTTCGGCGGCAAGTTCGCCGGCACCGCCAATTACGAAGCGCTGCTCACAGATCCCGATTTCATCGGCAGCCTGACCCTTACGCTTGGCTATACCGCCGTTACGGTGCTTGCCGAACTGCTTCTAGGGCTCGGTGTCGCGCTGCTGCTGAACCTCGATCTCCCGTTCATCACGTTCTTCCGCACGGCACTGATCGTGCCGATGATGATGACGCCGATCGTTGCCGCACTTTGCTGGAAACTGCTGCTCGATCCGGATCACGGCGTGATCGACTACTTCATCGGCCGCAACGTCATCTGGTTGGGCGATCCTTGGCTTGCGCTGATCTCCGTCGGGGTCTCCAGCGTCTGGCAGAATACGCCGTTCGTCTCGATCCTGGCGCTCGCCGGGCTGCGGTCATTGCCACATGAGCCGATGGAAGCCGCATCGATCGACGGTGCCAACGCGTTGCAACGCTTCTGGCATGTCACCTTGCCTCTGATGCGTCCTTATCTGCTGGTTGCGTTGCTGCTGCGCGCGATTTTCGAATTTCGCGCCTTCGACAATGTCTATGTGATGACGGGCGGCGGTCCAGCCAACGCGACACTGTTGCTATCGGTTTACACCTACCAGGCGTCATTTGTTCAGTTCGACCTGAGCCTCGGCTCCGCGGCTTCCTGGATCATGCTGCTGATCGCGCTGGTGGCCTGTCTCGCCTTTGTCGCTCTGCTCGGCCGACGGAGCACGCACTGATGCGTCGCCGCAAACTTATCAGCAGCACCTTCGCCTACGCCGCGTTGCTTGCCTTGCTCGTTGTGTTCCTGTTCCCTCTGCTCTGGATCGTTGGCCTGTCGCTGAAGACCCGCATGCAGGTGTTTGCGTCGCCACCGCTGTTCCTCTGGGTCCCGACGCTGCAGAACTATGCGACAATGCTCAGCACTGGCGCGTTCCAGAGCGCGTTCATCAACAGCCTGCTGATTTCGTCCGAGGCCGTGCTGCTCTCTATCTGCGTCGGCGTTCCCGCTGCTTATGCGTTTGCACGTTTTCGATTCACCGGACGTAGCTCGCTGTTCATGGCGCTGTTGGTGATGCGTATGCTGCCACCGATTGCCGTGCTGGTGCCGATGTATGTGCTGTTCAGCAAGCTTGGCCTCGCGCAAACGCGGTTCAGTGTCGTGCTGGCCTACACCACGTTCAGCCTGCCGCTTGTGGTCTGGATCATGCGCGGCTTCTTCGAGGAATTGCCGCGCGAACTCGAAGAGAGTGCCTGGGTGGATGGCGCCAGCCGGTTTGCCGCGTTCCGCCTTGTCGTGCTGCCGCTGGTGCGGCCGGGCTTGGTGGCGGCCGTCATCCTCACGCTGCTCCTGGCGTGGAACGACTTCATCTTCGCCGCGGTCCTGACAACCGACGCCACACGCACGCTGCCGGTGCTGATGGCAAGTTTTTCTGGCGATGTCGGTGTGGACTGGGGCGCCATGACCGCATCCTGCGTACTTGTCGTCCTGCCGGTGCTGCTGTTCTCGTTCGCCGCACAACGCCATCTCGTCGCCGGCCTGTCGTCGGGCGCGGTCAAAGGCTGAAAACAAAAACTCGGGAGGAGCACCATGCGTATCGATACACCACACGGCCTGTTCCGCCGGCAGTTGCTGCAGGCGTCACTTGCGGCGGGCGCGGTTGCGACTGCCGGTCGCGCGGCGCGTGCCCAATCGAAGCCCGACAAGCTGGTTTATGTCGGCGACAATGGTCCTTGGCATAAATGCCTGGTCGATGAGGTTGCGCCAGCGTTCGAGAAAGCCACCGGAATCAAGATCGAATTCACGTTGTTGCCGATCGATGCGCTTGTGGCACGATTGAAGGCGGAGTTGAGCTCGGGCGAAGGTGGCATCGACATCGTGCAGTGGGACGCCAGCATGGCTGGTTGGGTCGCGCGCCACATGCAGGACCACACGACATTGCTGCACGACGCGGCGGGCAAGCATGCCGATTTCGACTGGGGCGATTTCCTGCCCGCCGTGCAGAACATGGCGACGTATGAGGGTAAGCTGTCGGGCATTCCCTATCGGGTCACCACCGGAATTCTGTTTTATCAGAAGAAGCTGCTGGAACAGGCTGGCATCGCAAAGGCACCCACCAACTTCGCTGAACTGATTGCGGCCGCGGAAGCGACCACGAGACAGGGTGCGCCCAATCGCTTTGGGTTTGGCTGCATGGGCCGCCAGGGACCGGCGATGCTGGGCAGCTTCACACCGTTCCTGCGATCGTCGGGCGGCCGCTATTACGATCCCACCTCCGGCGAGATTTACGTCAATCAGCCGGCCGCTGTCGGCGCGTTGCAGTTCTACGGCGACATGATGACGAAGTACAAGGTCACCAATCCTGCATCGCTGACCTGGGAGTTCGACGGGATCATCGCCGGCGGCCAGGCCGATCAGTTCGCCATGACTGTGACGCTGGCACCGTATGGCGAGGCGATGAACAATCCAGCCGTTTCCAAGACCGGTGGCGCGTGGGGCTTCACCACGATGCCGGGCAAGGACGATCCGAAGCAGACCGCCACTTATCTTGCCGGATGGATGCTTGGCGTGCCGGAGAAAACGAAAAATACCGACTGGGCATTCGAGTTCATCCAGATGGCGACTTCAAAGCAGTGGATGATGCGCTCGATCGAGCTCGGCAATGCACCGCCGCGCGTTTCGGTGCTGCAGGATCAGGCTGTGCTGTCGAAGCATCCTTGGGCACCGGTAGCCGGCGAGGCCTTCCAGACAGCGGTGCTGGATCACCGCGATCCGCTCTGGGCCGCGGCACAGTTGCCCTTGCGCACGGCAATCTCACAGGTGCTGCTGGGGCAACGCACGGCACAAGAGGCGCTGGATGAGGTCGCCAATCAATGGCGCCGCAGCTTCAAGCTGGCGGGGATGAAGGGGTAGGAAAGGTCAATCGCCGCCCAAAGCGGCGCTGACCGTTGCGCCAAGCCAGACCCGGATCAGCGCCAGTGCGACGCCGACCACGATGAACGTCACCACCGTCAATCCGGCGAATCCGGCTGCACCGAACACCACGCCCGCCAGTGCGGACCCGACAGCGGCTGCCAGCGATGTTGCCGCGTTGAACAGCCCGACGGCCTCGCCGCGCGCCGTCGGGGCCAGGCGCACCGCCAGTGAATTGGCACCGACAGCAAGTAAGGGCCAGACGAACTGGACCAGCGCAAAGCCTGCCAGGATCACCCACCCGATCGATGCGCCATGCAGCAGTGCGGCAACAGCAACAACGGCCAGCAACACCAGTCGCGCCGCTATGCCGAACATCAGGATGCGGCCCCCACCCACCTGATGGGTCACGGTTCCAATCGGCGCATAAAGCAGCAGACTTGCTGCGACACCGATCGCATACGCGCTGGAAGGCATCACCGGGTCCATACCGAATTCATGCGTCATCGCGACTGGAAACAGAGTCGCGAAGCCATTCATCGCCGGATAGGCGATGAGCCAGACAATCAATAGACGCCGCAATGGCCGATTGATGACGCTCAGATAGTTCCGCATTTCCGCCCACGAGACATGATGGCCTCGATGATGCGGACCTGACACGCCGGCATCACCGCCCACCATCGGTCGCGGCGCGGGCTTCGCATGGCGAAGGCGCGATACGCGACCTGGCGCCGAGACAACCGCCAGTGCCCCGGCGATCAGCAACGCAATGCCGGCGCAGACGAAGCCGAGACCCGGATGGCTCCGTGCCACCAATCCGGCGCCAACCAATCCGATGACCTGTCCTGCGCTGGTATAGCGCTGTAGCCCCGCGACACGCGCATCCCACTCGGCTTCCGGATAACCCTGGATGGCGAGCACATTGCCCGCTGTCGTCGTCGCCATGGTTCCAAGGCCGGCACCGGCCGCGAGCAAAATGCGGATCGGTTCCGAGGCGATCGGAAACAGCATCAGCAGCACGCCTGCTGCCAGCGTGCCCCAGATCAGCAGGTCGCGATGGCGGCCCGTGCGATCGCCCCAACTGCCCAGCACCGGCGCAAACAATCCAAGCAGCGAAAACGCCGCATAGGTCAGTCCCGCGGCGGCACCGCTCGGCGCGACGAGCGGCATCAGCACCGGCACCAAGCCGTTCTGCGTCAGTCCAAGTAGTCCGTAGGAGACCAGCCACGCTTCGCTGAGCAAGACGCGATCATACCACCGCTGAAGGCAATTCGCGCCCGGCAAAATGCGCCGCCAGATTGGCCAGCACCAGATCGGCCATCGCGCGTCGCGTTTCCTCCGTCGCACTGGCCCGATGCGGCTGCAGTACAACGTTGTCCAGTTTCCATAACGCCTGTGGGACATCAGGCTCATGGGTGAACACGTCGAGGCCAGCCGCGCCCAGGCGCGTTTCGGTCAGCGCGGCGACCAGCGCCGGCTCATCCACGATGCTGCCACGCGCGACGTTGACCAGAATGCCCTTGGGACCCAAGGCATCGAGCACGCCTCGGTTGACAATGCCGTGCGAACTCAGTCCCGCCGGCCGCGGCAACGACCAGGAAATCCGATTCAGTGGCCAACGCGACGAGGTCTGGCTGATAGCGATACGACACATCGGAAATGCGGTGCGGGTCGCAATAGGCGATTGCCATGCGGAATCCCTCGGCGCGGCGTGCCACCGCACGCCCAACGCGGCCAAGGCCGAGTATGCCCAGGCGCTTGCCACTCACCTTCGTCCCAAGCGGTGCACGTCCATGTGGCCAACGTCCGTCGCGCACGAACCGATCATTGACGCAGATCCTCCGCGCCGTCGCCAGCAGCAGCGCGATCGCCATGTCTGCCACGTCGTCCGTCAGCACGTCCGGTGTTGTCGTCACGCGTATTCCACGTTGGCGCGCGCGATCCAGATCAACTGCGTCCGTGCCGATGCCGTTGATCGCGATGATCTCGAGTTCGGGCAGTGCATCCATCATGGCGTTGCTGATACCGGTCCGCCCGCCCGTGACGGCCGCGCGCACACGATGGCCAACTTGTGACAGCAATGCAGCGCGGTCGGTCGCTTGATTGAGTCGATGCACGGAGTACGCCGCGTCCAATTGTGCCTCTACGTCAGGCGTCATTGGCTCGACCAGCAGGAGGTCCGGTTTCATGCGCCGTGCGCCTGGATGGTCTGCACGTCGCGCTGCACCGGCGCACCAACTGCCAAGGTGATCAGCCCGCTGAGGAAGAGCGCTGCTGCCATCAACACGTAGGAGAGGCTGGGTCCGCCAGTTGCCGCGTTGAGCCAGCCAACTGCGTAGGATCCGACAAACGATCCAAGTGCACCGCAGCTATTGATCAACGCGATCGCGCCGCCAGCGACATTGCGAGGCAGCGTCTCCGGAATCCATGCGAAGAATGGCCCGTATGGCGCGTACATCGTCCCGCCGGCGATGACCAGCAGCACGAAGCTTGGCCAGAAGCTCGTGCGCCCCAACAGATATGAACCAGCAAATGCGAGTGCCCCGATCAGCAGGAATGGCCAGACATAGATCTTGCGGTGACGCGAGCGATCCGAAAAATGCGACGCAACGATCATCAACAGAGTCGCCAGCAGGTACGGCGCGGCGGACAGCCAACCCACCTGCACGATGCCGAATGTGCTACTCGCTTTCAGCATCGACGGCAGCCACAGCACAAAGCCGTACACACCGACGCTCCAGAGAAAATACTGGATCGACAGCGCGATGACGGAGAACGACCGGAAGGCCTCGACATAGTTGCGCACCGGCTTCAGCACACGCTGCTCGTCGTGCAGATGCCGTTCGACATCATCGCGTTCGCGCGGATCGAGCCAGCGCGCCTGTGCGGGACGATCCTGCACCAGCCACAGCCAGAGAAAGGCCCAGACCACCGCGGGCATGCCCTCGGCAATGAACATGCCTCGCCAACCGACCGCATGGACCAGATAGCCGGACAGGATCGACATCCACAGGACCGTCACAGGATTGCCGAGGATCAGAAACGTGTTGGTTCGCGAACGTTCCCCGCTGGTGAACCAGTGGCTCAGGAACACCAACATTGCGGGCAACACGACACTTTCCGCCACGCCGAGCAGGAAGCGATCGGCGTAGAGCAGATAGAGATTGGTGATCACGCCCGTCAGCGCCGCAAAAACGCCCCAGACCAACAGGCTCCAGAACATCAGCCGCTTCGCGCTGCGTGTTTCGGCGTACCATGCTGCGGGAATCTGGAACAAGAAATAGCCCAGGAAGAACAGGGCGCCGAGCAACGCATTCTCTTCGCCAGTGATCTTCAGATCAGATGCCAGCCCCCCGGCAGCGCCAATGCTGTAGTTTGCACGATCCACATAGGCCAGGCTGTAGGTAATGAACGCAATCGGAACGAGTCTGCCCCAACGACTGCCATAGGTCCGAACTGACTCCATGTAAAAGGAATGGGGACTGCCATTACGTGTTCAACGCGATCACGCCCCTTTGTCACCGGACGGCAGCCGAATTGTTCCGAGAAAAGCGGGTCCTTGGCGCATTTTAAATGAGACAATTTTTCTATCTTGGGATAAATTGCTGCATTGACGACGTGAAGCCCGTGAGCCAGCTTGTATGTCAATAGAGCGAAACAATCATCAGTCCGGGAATGTCTCCGGCACGCCGGAAAGCCAACCCGGACGAGGACCAGAACTGATGAACACGATGCGCGGCGGCGCTGCTGGGGAGCGGAGCCGCCTACTTGCAGAACTCGACCGGCTCGGACAAAGCGAGGCCGACGCGAACCGTCTGCTCGCGGCGATCGATCTCGGGGAACTCCACCGGCCGAGCGGTATCAGCCGCGTCCTCGGGCCGGATCACGCCGATGCGCTGGTGCGCGCCTCGCGGCAGCTTTTGCGGCGAGGTTTGGCCAGCAACGCACGGCTGAACCTGGTCAGCGCGGATTGCTTCGCCTGCATTCTGCCGGACAGTTCAGGCGACATGGCAGCGACGTTGCTCCAGCCGCTGCTGAGCCGCTTTCGCGACCCGCTGGAGAATGAGGGCGTCCCGGGCATGATTTCGCCTTGTGTGGGCCTTGTGCGCTTCCGCGCCGGCGAGGTGGATGGCCGGGACCTGTTGCGTGCCGCCATGGCGGCTGCCCAGGATGCCCGCCGCGCCGACCTGACCTGGCTGCTGCGCGATTCCACGGGTGATGATGCGCACCGCATTCCAGCGCTGCTGCGCGGCCTTCGCCCGGCGCTTGCCGCGCCCGACCAGTTGTCGCTGGTCTATCAGCCGCGCATCGACATGCAGTCTGGCGACCGCCTGAGCGCCGAAGCCCTGTTGCGCTGGCAGCACCCAACGCTGGGCGCGGTATCGCCTGGCGAATTCATTCCGCTGGTCGAGCAGACCGGCATGATCCGATTTATCACCGACTGGGTCGTTGAACGGGCGCTCTCTGATTGGTCGTCACAACCGGAGCCTGTGAGGCCGCGCAACGTGTCGATCAACGTCTCGCCCTTGAACCTCGGTCGAGGAGAACTTCGCCGGCAGGCTGGGTGCGGCCATCACGTCGTCACGGACTGCAGCCAGAGCAAGTGGAACTGGAGTTCACTGAAACCGCCTTGCTGCATGATAGCGAGCCCGTGAGCAAGACAGTGCATGACCTGGCCGCACTTGGCGATTGGCATCGCGATCGACGATTTCGGCACCGGCTACAGCAACCTGTTCTATCTGCGTGAAACGCCCGCCACGACGGTGAAGATCGATCAGAACTTCATCCGCCCGCTATGCGAGAGCCGGCGCGACCAGATCATCGTGCAGTCGATGATCCGCATGGCACATGATCTTGGCTATCGTGTTGTGGCGGAGGGCGTCGAGAGCCGCGAGGCTTACGACATGCTGGCGGAGTGGGGGTGCGACGAGGGACAAGGATTCCACATTTCCTATCCGGTGCCTTTTGAGGCGCTGGAAACGTAACCTGGACGGCACCGTCGTGCCACTGAGACTGATGGCCGGCTCGGGGGCCGGCCATGACGGTTAGGGCGAATGGGTCGCCGGCGAAGTGTCAGATCTTGCGGGTTATCCAGGTCCCTTGCCACCTCTGGCCGGTGCAGCAGCCGATCGATCTTCGTGGCGTAGTCCAGCGCATGATCAGGCTGAAAGCTCAAATCCGGGGCGAATTTCAGCCGAAGGACATGCGCCACCTGCCCGCGTAGATACGGCGTGGCGCGCTGCAATCCCGGCAGCAGTGCATCGACATCCGATCGTCCCAGCCGCGACACAAACGCCGTCGCGTGCTTCAGATCGGGTGACATCCGGACTTCGGCGACGGTGATCTCGGCCTCCGCCAAATCCGGATCACGGAAATCCCGCCGCTCAAACAATCCGGCAAGCACGTGACGGATTTCCTCCGCCACCCTCAACTGCCGTTGCGACTGGTCCTGCCGCGTCGCGCTTCTTCAAGCCGGGACCATCTCCGTCTCGAAGCACTCGATCACGTCGGCTTCCTGCAGATCGTGGAAGTTGGCGAACGACAGGCCGCATTCATAGCCGCGCGCCACTTCGCGCACGTCATCCTTGAAGCGCTTCAACTGCGATAGCTCGCCGTTGTGGATCACCACGTTCTCACGCAGCACGCGCACGCCGGCACCACGCTTCACCAGGCCTTCGGTCACCATGCAGCCGGCGACCTTGCCGGTACGGGTGATCGTGAACACCTTGCGGACCTCGGCGTAGCCAAGGAATTTTTCGCGCGCCTTCGGGGCGACCTTGCCCTGCACGAGCTTCTCGATGTCGTCCGAAACCTCGTAGATGATCGAGTAGTAGCGGATGTCGACGCCTTCCTTCTGTGCCAGGTCGCGTGCCTGCGAGGTGGCGCGCACATTGAAGGCCAGCACATAGGCGTCCGACGCTTTCGCAAGCTGCACGTCGCTTTCGGTGATCTGGCCGACTGCGGCATGCAGCACTCGGACCTTCACCTCCTCATGCGCGAGCTTTAGTACCGTCTGCTGGATTGCCTCGGCGCTGCCTTGCACGTCGGCCTTGATCAGAACCGCGACTTCCTTCTGCTCGCCCGCCTGGATGCGAGCCAGCATCTGGTCGAGCGTGCCACGCACGCCACCCGTCGCCGCGGCTGCCTTATCGCGCAGCTTGCGGGTGCGGAATTCGGTGATCTCGCGGGCGCGGCCTTCGTTCTCCACGACGACGAGCGGCTCGCCGGCTGAGGGTACGCCCGCCAGGCCGAGGATCTCGACCGGGGTGGACGGGCCGGCTTCGGTCAAAGGGCGCGCCTTGTCGTCGAGCATCGCGCGCACACGGCCCCATTCGGCGCCAGCCACCACGATGTCGCCCTGCTGGAGCGTGCCCTTCTGCACCAGCACCGTCGCCACCGGTCCCCGACCGCGGTCCAGGCGGCTTTCGATCACCGTGCCTTCGGCCGCGCGGCTCGGGTTGGCCTTGAGGTCGAGGATTTCAGCCTGAAGCATGATTGCCTCGGTGAGGTTGTCGAGACCGGTCTTTTGGGTAGCGGACACCTCGACGTTCTGGGTCTCGCCGCCCATCTCCTCCACCACGACCTCGTAGCTGAGCAGTTCCTGGCGAACACGACCAGGATTGGCATCCGGCCTGTCCATCTTGTTGATTGCCACGATGATCGGCGCATTCGCCGCCTTCGCGTGACGGATCGCTTCGATCGTCTGCGGCATTACCCCGTCGTCGGCCGCGACAACCAGTACGACGATGTCGGTGACCGATGCGCCGCGCGCCCGCATGGCGGTGAATGCCTCGTGGCCCGGTGTGTCGATGAAGGTGATCTTCGAGCCGTCCGGCATCTGCACCTGATAGGCGCCGATATGCTGGGTGATGCCGCCTGCCTCGCCGGCCGCGACATCGGTAGAGCGCAGCGCGTCGAGCAGCGAGGTCTTGCCGTGGTCGACGTGGCCCATGATGGTCACAACCGGCGGACGTGGCTGCAACTCGTCCTCGGTATCGAGCGCGCCTTCCAAGCCTTGTTCCACGTCGCTTTCCGATACGCGCCGCGCGCGATGGCCGAATTCCTGCACAACCAGGTCGGCGGTATCGGCGTCCAGTGTCTGAGTAATGGTCGCCATGACGCCGAGCTTCATCAGCGCCTTGACCACCTCGCCGGCTCGCGCCGCCATACGGTTGGCCAGCTCCTGGACAGTGATGGAGTCTGGCAGGATCACGTCGCGCACGACCTTCACCTGGTCCGACCGGAGGCGCTCGAGTTCCGCCTGCCGTCGCTCGCGCTCGCGCTGACGCCGCACCGACGCGAGTGAACGGACGCGTTCGTCCTCGCCCTCGATGGCTGCCTGGACGTCGATGCGGCCGGCACGCCGGCCTGCGTCGGTCCCTTTTTTGGCGACGACGGTCTGGGGTTTGCGCGGGGCGACGATGCCGCCGGGGCGACGGGCGGGACGCGACTCGTCCTCGTCATCGGCGCCACGCGTGCCCGGCCGTAGCCGCAGTGTCTCGGTCGGTGCGGATGGCGTTGTCGCAGGAGTCGGTGGGGCCGCCGGCTGATTCCGAGCCTCTTCCGCTCCACGTGCCGTAGTCGGTGCCGCCGCGGCAGTCTGGGCTGCGAGGGTGGCTTCCGCCGCCATGCGAGCGGCCTCTTCCGCCTCCAGGCGCGCGGCATCCACGGCGGCCTGCCGGGCTTCCTCTTCCGCGGCCTTCTTCGCCTCTTCCTCGCGCCGGCGGGCTTCCTCGGCGGCCGAGAGGATGGAAATCTTCTCTTGTTCGCGCCGCTCAGCCTCCCGGCGAGCCAACTCGCGCTGCTGCTGCTCCAGCGCACGCTGCCGCGCCGCGGTCTCGGTCGCGGTTAATGCGCGCGGTACCGCAGGCGCCGGCCGCTGCTCCGCGGGAGTCGCACCTCGCGCGGTTGATGCCGTGGCTCCGCCTGAGCCAGACACGGGCGGCGCGGCACCTGGGGCAACCGGGGCACGCTTCTTGCGCACCTCGACCTGCACCACCTTGGAGCGGCCATGCGAAAAACTCTGCCGCACGGAACCGGCATCGACAGTGCGGCCTAGCTCCAGGCGACCTGCTGGCCGCAATGAGAGCCGACCCTTGCCGGCGTCCTGATCGTTCAATTCACTCATTCTACTGCTCGTTGACCCCATCCAATTCCTGCGACCGGCCCGTCCCGGTCACGCTACGCAATCCTTGCAATCGCCTCGCCTCGATCGCCAGCCGCTCGCCCAGTCGTCCCGGCGCGATGGCCACATGCACCACATGGTCACGCCCGAAGACCTGGCCAAGCGCCGCAGCCGGAAGGGGATCCAGTACTTCGACTGAATCCGCCGCTCCGGCGAGAAAGCGCGACCGCTCGGCCGCACTGCCGTCCGATGCCTGCAAGATTAGCCGTCCCCGACCATTCCGCAGCCACTCCCGCGCCTTGTCGAACCCCGCGACAGCCTGTCCCGCCCGCCTGGCGAGTCCGAGTAACTCGCCGATCCGCCGGACCAGAGCCGCTTCGAGCACGGCAGGAAGATCTGGGGGCACCGCGACAGGGCCACGCGCGGCCCTGGCAAACGCACGCCCCAAGCCTCCCTGGGCGCGAGCGGTTTGTATCACATCCCCCGAGGCACTCAACCACATTCCCCGGCCGGGCAGAGTTGCAACAAGGTCCGGCACGAGAGTGCGGTCGGGGGCAACGACGAAGCGGATCATACGTTCCTTCGGCAGCCGCTCGCGCGTGACGATGCAGCGGCGGAGCGGACCGGGTTCCTCGTCCTCTTGGGTGAGGTGGGGGTCGTGCGTACTGGGCAAATCCTGTGAGTTCATCCCCCACCTCTCCCGCACCTCTCCGCCCCCAGGGGCGGAGAGGGGATATGGGGCGGCAGACGGTCACGCGTGATGATGCAGCAGCGGAGCGGACCGGACCCCTCATCCTCTTGGGTGAGGTGGCGGTCGTGCGTACTGGGCAAATCCTGTGCGTTCATCCCCCACCTCTCCCGTACCTCTCCGCCCCCGGGGGCGGAGAGGGGATATGGGGCGTCAGTCGTTGCTCGCCTCCTGCGCCGCCTCCTCCGGCTCGAACCAGTGGGCGCGCGCCGCCATGATCACGTTGTTTGCGGTCTCCTCGTCCATGTTGTCGGCACCGACGATCTCGATCAGCTCGTCCGACGCGAGGTCCGCCAGATCATCCAACGTCTTCACGCCTTTCTCGCCGAGCGCAACCAGCATCGCCGGCGTCAGCACCTCGATCGAGGCGATCTCGTCGGACACGCCCAACTCGACGCGCTTTTCGGTCAGCTCGTTGTCGCGCCGCGCGATATACGCCTCGGCGCGTCGGATCAGCTCCTCGGCAACCAATTCGTCGAAGCCTTCGATCGCCCCAACTTCCTCGAGCGGCGTGAATGCGAGTTCCTCCACCGAAGTGAAGCCCTCCGTCACCAGCAGGCCGGCAATCACGTCGTCTACATCGAGCGCCTCGACGAACAGGCCGCTGCGACGACGGAACTCTTCCTGGCGCCGTTCGCTTTCTTCCGCCTCGGTCAGGATGTCGATGTCCCAGCGGGTCAACTGCGAGGCCAGCCGCACGTTCTGCCCGCGCCGCCCAATCGCCAGTGACAACTGCTCATCGGGGACCACGACTTCGACACGGCCGGCTTCCTCATCCATCACCACCTTGGTGACTTCTGCCGGCGCCAACGCATTCACCACGAAGGTCGCGGACTGCGGCGACCAGGGGATGATGTCGATTTTTTCGCCTTGCAGCTCTTGCACCACCGCCTGCACACGGCTGCCGCGCATGCCGACGCAGGCGCCGACCGGATCGATCGATGAATCACGGCTGATCACCGCCATCTTGGCGCGGCTGCCGGGATCGCGCGCCACCGCCTTGATTTCGATGATCCCGTCGTAGATTTCCGGCACCTCCTGGGCGAATAGCTTGGCCAGGAAGCCTGGATGCGTGCGGCTGAGGAAGATCTGCGGCCCGCGCGGCTCCTCGCGCACATCGTAAATGTAGGCGCGCACGCGGTCGCCGTTGCGGAAGCTTTCGCGCGGGATCAGTTCGTCGCGCCGCAACAGCGCCTCGGCCTTGCCGAGCTCCACCATCAGGTTGCCGTACTCGGTGCGCTTGACGACGCCGTTGATGATTTCGCCGACGCGATCCTTGAATTCCTGGTACTGCCGCTTGCGCTCGTATTCGCGCACTCGCTGCACGATCACCTGCTTCGCGGTCTGCGCGGCGATGCGGCCGAAATCGATCGGCGGCAGCGGATCGACGATGAATTCGCCAACGGCCTTGTCCGGGAACAGCCGTTTCGCGATGTCGGCCGGAAGCTGCGTTTCCTCGTTCTCCACGGCTTCGACGATCTCGGTCCAGCGCGACAGGCGGACGTCGCCGGTCTTGCGGTCGATCGTGGCGCGGATGTCCTTTTCATGCCCGTACTTGGCGCGGCCGGCCTTTTGGATGGCCTGCTCCATCGCTTCCAAGACTTCCTCGCGGTCAATGTTCTTCTCGCGAGCGACGGCGTCGGCGACCAACAGCAGTTCTGGGCGGGCAACAGCGGTGTCCATGTGGACCTCTTGGTTCTAGTTGGGACGGATTGGGGTTGCAGTGGCTTCAATCAGCGCGTCGGTCAACACAAGTTTGGCACGCCGGATAGCGGTCAGCGGCAGCAAGACTTCGCTCCCGTCATCGAGACGCATCCTTGCGCCGTTGTCGTCAGCGCCCAGCACGACGCCGGAGAAGCGCTTGCGGCCCTCCAGGGGCGCGACGGTCTCGGCGCGTGCGAGGTGGCCTGCGTATCGGTTCCAGTCCTTCGGCCGGGTCAGCGGACGATCGATGCCGGCGGAACTGACCTCGAGCGACCAGGCGCCGGGAATCGGGTCTTCCACGTCCAGCACCGCGCTGAGCGTGTGGCTGATCGTCTCGCAGTCCGTCACGGTGATCTGGCTGCCATCGGCCTTGTCCGCCATGACCTGCACCGTGGGCCGATCGCGGCCGAGCACGGTGACGCGAACCAGTTCGTAGCCCATGCCCTCGAGGGTGGGGGCGACGATGGCGGCGAGCCTGGCTTCCAGGCTGGTATGTGGCGGGTCAGGTTTGTCCAAAACAAAAAAGGCGGCCGGTTAGGGCCACCCTCCGTAACTCTGCGGAAGATTGATTTGTGGCGACATTTAGAGGGTGGCGCAGCGGTTTGCAAGGTGGGAGACGGTTCCTCGATTGGCGGCTGGCAGCGGCAATTGCTAAGGTTGAGAGACCGAGCACGGTTGCCAGGGAAGGGTATCCATGGACGTATCGCTCACGCCAGACCTCGAGAATTATATTCGGCGCAAGCTGGCGACCGGCCTCTACAGCGATGTGGGTGATGTGGTCCGCGAGGCACTACTGTTGTTGGCCGAGCGCGACCGCGAGCGCCTGCCAGCGCCAACCAAGAGCAAGGTCATTGCGACGCTGAAGTCGCTGGAACCTGAATTGAGAGGGCGAGGGATCGCGTCCGCCGCCGTGTTCGGCTCTGTGGTGCGCGATGAAGCGAGCCCTGATAGCGACGTAGATGTTCTGATAGATGTCGATCAGGCTTCGACGTTCGACCTGTTGGATCTGGTTGGCGTCAAGAACCTGCTGACCGATCACCTTGGGCGTACCGTCGACGTAGTCGAACGGAAGGCCCTGAAGCCAAGAATCCGCGACAGTATATTGGCAGAGGCAGAACCGGTATTCTGATGGCGCAACGAGATCCTCGTCTGCACGCGGATGACATTTTGCAGGCGATCGCCAACATCGAATCGGATACCGTCGGGCTAGATTATGAGCACTTCGCCGCTGATCGGCGCGCCCGGCAACTGGTAGAGCGCAATCGCGAAATCATCTCTGAAGCGAGTCGCCCAAATCCCAGATGATCTGAAGGCGACGGAACCTGATGTGCCGTGGCGGGATATCGCGGGAATCGGCAACGTTCTGCGCCATGAGTACCGGTGAAGTGAGGCCGGATATTCTTTGGGGCGTCTGCACCCATCGCCTTGGCCCCCTCAAGGCAGCCGTCCAGCGGATTCGTCTTCGTATTGGTGATTAGAGCAGCGTCGGTCACGTATGCGTCCGCAAGCAGGAAAGCTCACCCGCCACCAACATTTGACACGCTGACTGCGGCAACCTGTCCTATTGCGGTGGAAATGGCCCACGAGCTCCGCTCTCCCGATCGTCGCATTGTCGTCAGGCTCGATCCGGCAAGCCGTCCCAGCTTCAGCATCGAGCGCGACGGCGCCGTTCTGATCGACCCTTCATCCATGGGGCTGCGCCTGCGTGATACCGGCGACCTGGCCAATGGTTTGACTGTCGTCGGCGCAGCTCACAGCGCCACCGACCAGTTCTACGCCATCGTCGCGGGCAAGACGGGCCGCGCGCGCGACCGCTATAACGAGCTTGTTCTTGACTTCGTCGATGTTAGAGATCGCGCGGCCCTCCAACTTATCTTTCGTGCCTACGACGATGGTGTGGCGTTCCGCTACCGCATCCCGGCCCGGCAGGACGGTGCATCCATCGAGATCGCAGACGAACTCACCCGCTTCCACTTCCCTGCTGACGCCAAATGCTGGGCGCTCAAACTCGATAACTTCACCACCAGCCACGAGGGCGAGTTCTGGCCGATACGTGCGACTGACATTCGCACTATTGATGTGATCGACCCGCCACTGCTTTGCCAGACATCGACCGCAGCTATCGCCCTCGCGGAGGCAGATCTGAGGGACTATGCCGGCGCGTATTTTCGTGGCTGCGACGATGGCAGCCTCGGTGTGCAGGTCAGGTTGTCGCCGCGCTTCGATGATCCAGCCATCGCTGTGCGCGGCAAAGCCGGAGAGGGACTGCAATCCCCCTGGCGCGTTGTCATGATCGCAGACCATCCGGGCCAACTGATCGAATTCGACACTCATTCACAGCCTCAATCCGCCATCGTCTATCGAGGACACAAGCTGGATCAAGCCGGGCAAATACGCCTGGGACTGGTGGAACGGCGGCGTCGTATCCGGCGCGGCACAGCCAGGAATGAACGACGAGGTGATGCGCCGGTTCATCGACTTCGCTGCTGAGATCGGCCTCGACTACATGCTGATCGACGATGGCTGGTACGTGGGGGGACCCGATGGTGATGGCGACCCTCGCGCCGAGATCACTCGCAGCATCGGCGCGATCGATCTGCCGGGGCTCATCGAGTACGGCCGCCAACGCAACGTTGGGCTGTTCGTCTGGATCCAATGGCGGCCGTTGCCGATCAGATGGACCGGGCATTGCCGGTCTATCAGCGGCTTGGCCTGAAGGGCATCAAGGTCGACTTCATGGACCGCAACGATCAGGCGATGGTGGCCTTCTATCATCGTCTGCTCGCGAAGGCCGCCGAGCATCGCCTGCTGGTCGATCTGCACGGTGCGTATCCGCCGACTGGCCTGTCTCGGACATGGCCGAACCTGCTGACGCAGGAAGGCGTGATGGGCGCCGAATACAACAAGTGGAGCGCGCGTGTGACAGCCACTCACAATGTCACGCTGCCCTTATACGCGCATGTTGCTCGGGCCGATGGATTATACGCCTGGCGGCTTTCGCCACGTCGACGCCTGACGATTCGAGGCGCGCAACACGTTACCGCTGGTCCAGACCACGCGCGGCCATGCACTCGCGATGTACGTGGTCTACGACAGCCCGCTGGTCTCGCTTGCCGATACACCCGATGCGTATGCTGGTCAGGCGGGGCTCGAGTTTCTGCGCATCGTGCCGACCATCTGGGATGAGACGCGCTTTCTCGCCGGGGAGGTCGGCGAGTTCATCGTGCTTGCTCGGCGCAGCGGCGATGAGTGGTTCGTCGGCGCAATGACGAATGAGGTGGCACGCACGCTTAGGGTGCCTCTCTCGTTCCTGCCGCGAGCTCGGTTCACCGCGACGATATATGGCGACGCCGAACCCGCGACCCTGTCGGTCAGCGCGTGCGATAGCATCGAATTGGACCTCTCGTCAGGCGGCGGCGCGGCTATCCAGCTTACACCATAGCTCAATGACGATGACTTATGCAGATGATGCACCAGCTCCGTCGTCATTCCCGCGAAGGCGGGAAACCAGGGCCACTGAGACTGATGGCCGGGTCAAGCCCACGGCTATCCAGTTTAATTGTCATGTCCGGAGCAGACCCCGTCGATGTTTATGCGATGGGCACTGGGGTAGCCGATGCACATCGACGGAATGCACTGCCCGGCGGCACAAACGGTGGGGCTATGCGCGTGGAAAGAATTCAACGCAGAGATCGCGAAGCAACGCGAAGCTCACGAAGGATAGTTTGAGCGCTTCGCGCCGTGGTCTGCAGGACCAGTAAAGGAAATCTTCTTCGCGAGCTTCGCGTTGCTTCGCGATCTCTGCGTTGAATTGAGTGATCCACCTGGACGATCGAATGGTGGCCCGGCAGCGGCGCAAGGGTTCCTGGCGGTCTCGATGGTCCGCCATGTATGGGACGTCAGTCGGCTCACGCGACGGAGGCATACATCGGCACGGTTGTGCACTGAGTTAGCGAGTTGTGGCATTACACCAGTGCGTAGGCAGCCAGAATAACGATACCGCTGATCGCGATGGTGACGTGAACGCCGATCACCAGCCCTAGTATCGGTCTGGCGCGCAGCCGCATGGCCGCAATGCCCAGTCCCACCAGCAATGCGAACACCAGCAAGCTTGCGGCGACGTCGCCAAATGAGCCGACGCCCATCGCCACGCCGCGTGGCGGCCCACGCAGTGCGAACAACAGCGCCAACAGGCCACAGGCGCCCAGCAGCGCATGCGCAGCGCCCAGCATCGCGCGCCACCGGGCGGCCAGCACGCCGCCAATCGCCGCTGCAACCACCACCAGCCACAGAGACAACGCAAGCACTATGCGGCTCTGAACCTCTCGACTTCCGTCCAGTCGATGTCCATGCCGAAGCCGGGCGCCTCGGTCAGATGCGCCGTGCCGTTGCGCACCACGGCGCCGCCGCGATGAATGCCATGATGGATCGGATGTCGTCCATGATCGCCGATCGACTCCGCGCCGAACGCTGCATCACCAAAGGCAGATACGAGATGCGCATGGACATGCAACGCCGAGTGCGGGGCGATCGCCACGCCTTTCTGCTCGGCGTAGTGCGCGATACGCAGTGATTCGGTGAAGCCCGCGGCACGTGTCGAATCGAACTGCACGAAGCCGAGCGCGCCGCTGTCGATGAAATCGCGCACCGTGAACCGGTGCCATTCGCGCTCGCCGTGCGCCAGCGGGATCGGCGAGGCCTGTGCCAGTCGCACATAGTCAGCCGGTTGCAGATACCAGTGCAGCGGTTCCTCCAGCCAGAAGATGTGGTATGGCGCGACCGCCTCGGCGAAGCGGATGCAACCGGCCACATCGTAGGGCGCGTTCATGTCCAGCATCAGCTTCACGTCCGGACCGATCGCCCCACGCACCGCCCGGATGCGCGTCACTTCATCCGCGAGCGACAGCGCACCTGTCTTCAGCTTCACCGCGCGATATCCCTCGGCGACGAAGCGTCCGAACTGCTCGCCGCAGGCTTCCAGAGGCTCGCCTTCGCGGTAATAGCCGCCGGTCGCGTAGGTGAACACCTCCGTCCGGGTGCCGCCGAGGAGGCGGAACACCGGCAGCCCCACCGCCTTCCCCTTCAGGTCCCACAGCGCGATGTCGATGCCGCCAATGGCCGCCATCACCTGTGGTCGCTGGTTGCGCGGCAGCGGAGGCGGCATGCCGTCCCAGCCACCGATTCCACCCGGGCGCGGTGAGGTCAGCGAGAACAACTTCTGCCAGATCTCGGCGTGCCCCAGCGGGTCCATCCCCGCGATCACCGCCCCGAACGTCTGCACCAGGTCGCAGATCAGCTTTTGCGGGCCGCCCGCGACTTCGCCGTAGCCGACCAGCCCCTGGTCGGTCCGAACCTCCACCAGCACAACCTGGTCGCGCTCCATGCGCTCGTGCGCGGTCCAGCGGGGTTGAGCGTAGGGGACAGACAGAGGGTGAGCCAAAACCTGGGTAATCTTCATGGCGTCCAGCCTACAACATTGCCCTCGGTTGCATCAGTCCCCGACTGGCGATAATCGATCTGCAACATTCCGGGAGGAATCGATGTCCGGCAGGCACGACGAGCACGCACCCGCGCGCCCTGTGGTATGGGCGAGGCTGCTGCTTCTTATCCCCTTCGTCGCCGTCCTCTGGGTGCCATTCTACAACAGCGTTGATCCTGCCTGGGCCGGCATTCCCTTCTTCTACTGGTACCAGCTTCTCTGGATCATCCTTGGCGCCGTGATCATCGCCATCGTCTACAAGCTCGAGCACTGACCATGATCAACTCGACCGCCCTCATCGTCTTCCTTGTCCTGTTCGGCCTGGTGACCTGGCTCGGCTTCGTCGCCGCACACTGGCGCCGCGGCGATCTGAACATGCTGCACGAGTGGGGCCTTGGCGGCCGCCGCTTTGGCAACTGGGTGACCTGGTTCCTGATCGGCGGTGACCTCTACACCGCCTACACATTCATCGCCGTGCCGGCGGCCATGTTCGGTGTCGGTGCGCTGTACTTCTTCGCCGTGCCCTATACGATCATGGTCTATCCGATCATGTACCTCGTGTTCCCCCGTCTTTGGTCCGTGGCGCACAAGCACGGCTACATTACCGCCGCCGATTTCGTGCGCGGTCGCTTCGGCAACCGCTGGCTGGCACTGGTGGTCGCGCTCACGGGCATCCTGGCGACGATGCCGTACATCGCGCTGCAGCTCGTAGGCATCCAGGTAGTGATCGGGGCGATGGGAATCGAGACCAGCGGTTTCGGCGGCGACCTGCCGCTGATCATCGCTTTCGTCATCCTCGCGGCGTTCACCTACACTTCCGGGATACGCGCGCCGGCAATGATCGCCATCGTGAAGGACACGCTGATCTACATTGCCGTGTTAACCGCGATCATCGTGGTTCCCATCCATCTGGGCGGCTACGACAAGATGTTTGCCGCGATCCCATCGGCGAAGCTGCTGCTGGCCAGGCCGCCGGCCGGCTCGCTGGGGAGCTTCAGCGTCTATGCCACGCTGGCGCTCGGTTCCGCTGGGGCGCTGTTTCTGTATCCGCACTCGATCACCGGCGTGCTCAGCGCCTCCAGTGCCCGCGTGGTGCGCCGCAACGCAGCCGCCTTGCCGGCCTATTCGCTGATGCTCGGCCTGCTGGCGCTGGTGGGCTTCATGGCGATCGCCGTCGGCGTCCAGTCGATGCCGGAGTTCGCCGACGGCTTCAAACGCTATGGCAACAACTTCGCCGTGCCGTCGCTGTTCCTGGCATTGTTCCCCTCCTGGTTCGTCGGCGTCGCCTTCGCGGCAATTGCCATCGGCGCGCTGGTGCCAGCGGCGATCATGTCGATCGCCACCGCGAACACCTTCACTCGCAACATTTATCGCGAGTTCATCCATCCCGCCTGCACCGACGCAGAAGAGAGTCAGATGGCGAAGATCGTCTCGCTGGTGATCAAGGCCGGCGCGCTGGTGTTCATCTTCGCCATCCCGTTCCAGTACGCGATCTGGCTGCAACTGCTCGGCGGCATCTGGATCATCCAGACGCTGCCTTCAGTGATCCTTGGGCTCTACACGCGCATGCTGAACGGCTGGGCGCTGCTGATCGGCTGGGCGACGGGTTTTGGCCTCGGCACCTGGATGTTCATCACGATGAACTTCAGCCCGGTGTATCCGCTGCATATCATGGGCACCACGGTGCCGTGCTATGCGGCGCTTGCCGCGCTGGTTGCGAATGTCGTGGTGGCGTTTGTGCTGTCGCTGTTCCTCAATGCGGTTTGGTCCGATCGGCATAAGGACGTGACGATCGCCAGCGACTACGCCTGATCAGACGATAACCGCCCCTTAATCACGCGGGCGGATAGTCCGCTCTTCCATGGGGGAGAGCGGAACATGGCACGGCTGGACGAACTGCGCGCGGCATTGGCGGCGCTGGAGAGCGGCGAGGCCGATCGTGCCGAATATATTTGCCGCACCCTGGTGGAACGCGATCTGGCTGATGTGGAGGCACGGCTGCTGCTTGGCCTCGCGCTCGGTCTGTGCGGCAAGACGGAAAAAGCGGCCCCGGTACTGAATGAAGTCGCGAACACGCGCTCCGGGCACGCACATCCGTGCCGCGATCTGGCGCAGATGCTGTTGGCCCAGGGCAAGGCCGAGCAAATCGCGCCGCAATACCGCGCGTGCCTGGCACTGACGCCAGATGATCAGCGGCTGTGCTTCGCGTTCGCCGATTTCCTGCGGGACAGAGGTGGCGCCGATGAAGCGGTCGCGGTGCTGGAGCCGCTGACGCGCTCCGGTGCAGTGAGTGTCGAGCTACACAACGAACTGGGACTGGCTCTGGCGGAAGGCGGCCGGTTCGCCGAGGCGTTGGCGCACTTCCGCGAGGCGCTGGCGAGGGATCCCGGGCCGGCCGCGCTCTGGGCGAACCTCGGCATGATGCTGAAGGTGGAAGGGCAGTTCGACGCCGCACTGGGGGCCTATGGCGAGGCGCTGGCTCGCGATCCGAACAACCGGCAGATCAAGCTGAACCGCGCTGTGGTGCGAATGCAGGCTGGGCGGTTTGCCGAAGTCTGGCGCGATGAGGACTGCACGTTGTCGGAGCCGGGACGCACCTTGCTGCCGCTCGAGACGCTACTGCCGCCGATATCACGCCGCGCGGACCTGACCGGCTGCACGGTGATGGTGCTGCAAGAGGAAGGTCTCGGCGATACGCTGCAATTCCTGCGTTACCTGCCGCTACTGATGCAGCGCGGCGCACGTGTCATCGCTGCGGTGCCACAGCCGCTGATCCGGCTGATGCGCTCAATCCCTGGGATAATGGTGCCAGATACCGACGCGCCTGTACCGGCGTTCGACTACCACTGTTCGTTCAACGGCCTGCCACGCGCGTTCGAGACGACGCTGGACAGCATTCCTTGTCAGTTTCCGTATATCGAGCCTGATCCCGCGCTGGTACGGCAGTGGCGGGAGCGTTTGCCGCTGACCGATGCAATGCGCGTGGGTTTGGTGTGGGCCGGCCAGGCACGGCCATGGTTGCCTGGCTTCACCTCGCTGGATGGCAGGCGCAGCACCACCCTGGCAAATCTGGCACCACTGGCTGCGGTGGCTGGCGTGCAGTTTGTCAGTCTGCAAAAGGGCGGGGCAGCCGAACAGGTGTGCTCGGCGGACTTCGCATTGCTGGACGTAATGGATGAGGTCCAGGACTTTGCCGATACTGCCGCGATCGTCGCGCATCTGGACCTGGTGATCAGCGTAGATACATCCGTGGTGCACCTGGCAGGCGCGATGGGCAAGCCGGTGTTCATGCTCGATCGCTACGACAACTGCTGGCGTTGGCTGAGCGGGCGTGATGACAGCCCGTGGTATCCAAACCTCCGCATCTTTCGCCAGAAGCGGCCGGGCGATTGGAAACCAGTCGTTGCCAGCGTCGCGCGAGCACTCACAGCTATGGCGGAGCGGGCCGAAAAGCCGCGCTTGCCAGCAAAGGCGCCAGACACTCTGTATCTAGACAGTCTAGACGGATAACGGGATATGCAGGAATGGCAGCTACAGGACGCCAAGAACAGGTTCAGTGAGGTCGTGAGACGGGCCCGCGAAGAGGGCCCCCGAAAGCGTCACCGTCCACGGCAAACCGGCAGTTGTGGTTCTCTCGGCCGATGCCTTTGCGTCGCTGACTGGACCGCATCCTTCGTTGGTCGACTACCTTCTATCAGGCCCGGCATGGTCCGACGATTCGGTCGCTGTGATTAACGATCGGGCACGTGACACGGGGCGCGACGTTGAGTGGTGACCTATCTGTTGGACACGTGCGTGGTATCCGAGGCGCGGAGACACTCCGCGGCAGCCGTTGCCTGGCTCCGCGCCGTCAATCCAGGCGCACTATTCCTCAGCGTCATCACACTTGGCGAGATTGCCAAAGGCATTGCCATTCGTCAGCGAACGGACCCGGTTGCTGCCGCGAAGCTTGATGGATGGCTCAGTGGATTACGTAGTGTCTATGCCGATCGCATCCTGCCCATTGATCATGCGGTCACGATAGCGTGGGGTCATCTGATGGCACGACGCACGCTTCCGGTCCCGGACGCGCTGATCGCGGCGACGGCGCGCGTCCACGACCTGACACTGGTTACGCACAACGTGGTGGATTTCAGCGGCACCGGCGTGGATGTCGTGAACCCGTGGGCGGCTTAGTGGAGCGTTCGAGTTAACCGGAGTTGATGGGTTTTGCGGCGTGGCGCTGTCACGCCTCGTCACCCATGAATTGCGACGGGCGCATAGATGCTGAGGTGGCTGGATTGAGGCGATACGAGATATAGTGGGGACCATCAACTCGGGAGGTCCCAATGGCATCGAATCAGGCTGTTCGGCGCGCCGCCAAGGCGAATCGGCGGAAGGCGACCGTGGCGCAGAAGCGGAAAGCGGAACTTCACGCCGGCTCGCTGGCAGCGCGCGCTGTCGCGGCAGCGGCCATGCCAATCCGCGCATGCCTGATCAATGAGGGATGGCAGGACCGTGGGATGGCATCGATATTCCTGGTCCGCGGCGCCTCGGCGCATCAGGTGACGGTGGGCATGTTCCTGCTGGACATCTATTGCCTGGGGATCAAGGACGTTGGGTTCCGCTCGCTCGATGCGGACGAATTCCGCGAGTTCATGGCCATTACTGAATCGACCTTGCACCCGATGGAGCTCGAGCCATCCTATGCGCGCAAACTGATCCGCGATCTTGCCGCGTGGGCGCGGTCACTTGGCTTTGCACCGCATCGGGACTTCGCGGCGGTGGAGCGGCTGTTTGGCACGGTACGCGCTGATGACTGCGCCGAGGTGTTTCAGTTCGGCGACGAAGGCAAGCCGGTTTACGTGCCGAGTCCCTATGAGACGCCCGCGCAGATAGAACGGCGATTGGAGCGAATCGCGCAGATCGAGGGCGCCAAAGTGGCGTCGCCATTCGACGATGAGGACGACGGAGATGTGCGGGAGGGCGAGATAATGGCGGAGGAGATTTCCGCCATTGCAAAATGACGCCCCTCGCTTTGACCGTGGGCCTGTTCTCATGTGCGGGCATGAGATCCCTGGCACCCGACCACAGCGCATTTCGCCATGTCATTGCGAGGAGCGAAGCGACGAAGCAATCCCGGCGAGATCGCCCAATTCGTCTGAGATTGCTTCGTCGCTTCGCTCCTCGCAATGACATTCTTCGACGTATCGTCCTTCAATGATTCCGGGTATAGGCACTCCCCCGCGTCAGCAGCGTGTGGAACCAGCCGCAACGTTGCGGTGGAAACCGAAAAGACGCGCCTGAATCAGTCAATCTGCGCTGCGCCGCACGCTATACCGTCGTAAGCGAGGGATTTCGAAGATGCGGCCGGTTGCTCTCATGCCGGCAGCGCAACCCAATCCGCAGAGCCGCCACTCGGCACCCAGGGAGCTGGCGATGAAGGTCGTCAAAGCCGCTGCGGTCCAGACAAGCCCTGCGCTGTATAGCCGCGAGGGGTAGCGAAGATGCTTGGTTTGTCTCGCGCGTCGGCAGCCGAGGCCGATGGAATACGGCCGTTCCGCATCGATGTTCCCGAACAGGATCTGGTCGATCTGCGCCGACGCCTTGCTGCAACGCGATGGCCGGACAAGGAGACCGTTGCCGATGATTCGCAGGGCGTGCCGTTGGCAATGCTGCAGGAATTGGTACGCTAATGGCAGACCGACTATGACTGGCGGAAGGTCGAGGCGCGGCTGAACACGCTACCGCAGTTCATAACCGAGATCGACGGCGTGGACATCCATTTCATTCACGTCCGCTCGAAACTTCCCAATGCCCTGCCGGTAATCATTACGCATGGCTGGCCGGGTTCGGTCATTGAGCAATTGAAAATAGTGGGGCCGCTTACCGATCCGACAGCGCATGGCGGCAGCGCGACGGACGCTTTCGATGTGGTCATCCCGTCGATGCCGGGCTACGGGTTTTCCGGCAGGCCGACCACGACGGGATGGGCTCCTGTGCGTATCGCACGCGCGTGGGGCGTGCTGATGAAACGGATTGGCTACATGCGCTATGTTGCCCAAGGCGGCGATTGGGGCTCACCCGTCTCGAATGAAATGGCCAAGCTCGCGCTGCCGGAATTGCTCGGCATTCACGTGAACCTGCCCGGTGTGGTTCCTCCTGAGATCATAAAGGTGCTCCAGTGCGGCGACCCGCCGCCGACCGGTCTGTCTGCCGACGAAGAACACGCCTTCAGGCAGCTCGAACTGTCATTTTCCAAGCGACGTGCCTATGCGCTGATCATGGGGACGCGCCCGCAAACTCTGTCCGGCCTGGCGGATTCCCCTTCTGGCCTTGCAGCGTGGCTGCTCGATCATGGGGACGGTTATGGTCAGCCGGCGGCGGCGATGACCTCGGCAGTGGCTGGACATACGATCAACGGACATTCCGCTGGTGCTCTTACGCGCGACGACGTGCTCGACAACATCACGCTCTACTGGCTGACCAACACAGCGAATTCGTCGGCACGGATCTATTGGGAAAACAAGAGCAACCTGTACCTACGGGCCAATGTGTCCATCCCGGCGGCTGTGACAGTCTTTCCGGGCGAGAGTTTTCAGGCACCAAGGAGCTGGACAGAGCAGGCGTACCATAAGCTGATCTACTTCCACGAAGCCGACAAAGGCGGTCACTTCGCGGCGTGGGAACAGCCTGAACTGTTCAGCGCTGAACTGCGCGCCGCGGTCGGTTCGCTACGTCAACCCAGGTAACACACCGGCTTTCACCACCAACGCGGCAAAGGAACGTGCGATGACCCCCCGTGCTGCCAGGGGGCTAGCATAGCGATCCAGTCGGTCAGCGATGGCGGACTGACGGGCGCTCCCTTCGGAGCCCACATTCTTCGCGGCTGACAGTAAGGAGATCCTATATGTCACATCATTTCGATACCAAGCTTGCGAGGGAGGATCCGAGCCTCAACCTCTGCGACTTTTATCTATTTGATGGCCCCCCGGGCAAGACGGTGATGGCGATGACCGTGAATCCGGATGTAGGATTATCGGCTCCGGATACGCTTCATCCAGAAGGGCTCTACGCGTTCCGGTTCGACCTGAACGGAGATGCGAGGGAAGAGGTTACGTTCAAGTTCAGGTTTGGTGAACCACGACACGGAGATGGCAGCGAGCATACTCACATTCAGCCGTTTGTGGTTCGGAAGGCGACGGGTGACGACGCTCTTCGTGGCGACGCCGGACAGAGTCTGGTTGAGGGTGAAACGGGATCGGTAGCGACTGATTCGGATCTTCGTGCTTATGTCGGGATTGCTCCAGAGCTATTTGCGGCAAATGCTGGATTCCGCACATTCATGACTGCTTTCTATAAGGACCAGCGCTTCGATGCGGACGCCTTTCTGCATCAGCAGAATCCCTTTGCGAGGCGGAATGTTACGGCGATTGTGCTGGAAGTGCCTAGCGAACTGATTGGGAAGGGAAAAATCAACGCGTGGACGACGATCTCGCTCTTGGGCCATGCGCCCGAGGTACAAGTTTCGCGTTGGGGCATGCCTATGGTCACGCATCTCTTCCTGGATGATCCGAGCGATCAAGAGTTGAAAGAACAATTCAATGCGTCAGTTCCGTCTGAAGATCTGGAGCGCTTCGCGAAGTCGATCGCGGATGTTGCGGGGAAGATGACGACCTACGCCGGTTCGGCGGCGGACCCGGGTGAATACGGGAAGCTGATCGCTGCACGGCTTTGTCCCAACACATTGCCTTACGAGCTTGGAACATCCGCCGCATTTGAGGTGGCCAGCTTTAATGGACGCGCGCTCGGCGACGATGTGCTTGATGTGATGTTGACGCTGGCGGCCAACACGCCACTTGTCGATGGACTTGCTCCCGACTGCGGACGCATTCGCAAGGATTTCCCGTATTATGGAGCGCCGTATACGGCGGAGGAGCAGGTCGGGGTGAGGCCGATGCCGCGCCCGGTCAAGAAATAGACGGGAGCGACGCTTGGGAATGAAGTTGGGAATGACCCGAGCCCCGTCTTTCATCCAGGGATGAGTAGAGGCCGCCGATGCGACGCATAACGGTGGCCATCGCAGCGTAGCATGCCTGAACTGCCGACGATCACGGCAGCTCGCTGATCCGGGCATTGCAGCGTGACGGCTTCTTCGTCCATCACACCTCTGGCAGTCACCCTGTCTTCAAGCACCCTGATCGCCCAGCCTTACGCGTGGTGGTTCCCTATCACACGGGCGATATGAAGCGCGGCGCTCTTCGCAGCGTTCTCCGTCAGGCGAATATCACCGTGGACCAACTGATTGAGTTGCACTGACGGCAAGGCGTTGACGTGGTGAGGCCTGACCGCCATAGGGCGCCTCCCGCTGGCCAGGAAAGGCCTTCATGCCCCGCCGCAAGCCCCGCGGCCGTCCGCTCGACGGCTGGCTGATCATCGACAAGCCGCCGGGACTGACCAGCACCGACGTGGTCAATCGCGTCCGCCGCGCGTTCGACGCCCAGAAGGCGGGCCATGGCGGCACGCTGGACCCGCTCGCCACCGGCGTTCTGCCGATCGCCTTCGGCGCCGCCACCAAGACCGTGCCCTACGTGATGGACGGCACCAAGCTGTACCGCTTCACCCTGCGCTTCGGCGAGGCGCGCGACACCGACGACGCCGACGGCAAGGTCACCGCGACCTCGCCGATCGCCCCACCGACGAGCAGATCCGCGCCGCCCTGCCGAGTTCCGCGGCGACATCATGCAGGTCCCGCCCGCCTTCTCCGCCGTGAAGGTCGCCGGCGAGCGCGCCTACGACATGGCGCGCGAGGGCCGCCCGCCCGCGCTGGAACCCCGCCCCGCCCGCGTGGACCGCTTCGAACTGATCGAGCGCCCCGACCCGGATACCGCGATCTTCGAGGTCGCCTCCGGCAAGGGCGTCTACATGCGCAGCCTGGCGCGCGACCTGGCCATCGCCTGCGGCACGCTCGGCCATATTGCCGCGCTGCGCCGCCTGCGGGTCGGCCCGTTCACCGAGGCCCAGGCGATCCCCCTGGACAAACTGCGCCGCAACAGACGATACCGCGCCCGCTTCCCCGGACCTGCTGCTTCCGGTCGCGACCGCGCTGGCCGACATCCCGGCGCTGGCCTTGACCGAATCAGAGGCCGGCGGCCTGCGGCATGGCCAGGCGATCAGCCTGGTCACGCTGATGGGCCGCATTCCTGGCAACGCTGATCCCGCTGGTGGGTTGGTCGCGCGCCATGGCGGGGGGCCGCGTGATCGGGCTCGGCCCGGCTGGAAGACGGCTGGATGAAGCCCGAGCGCATGCTGTAACCTCTAGCTGCAAGGAGACCATCCCGATGTCGATCACCGCGGAGCGCCGCACGGCGCTGATCGGCGAATACGCAACCGGCCAAGCGATACCGGCAGCCCGGAAGTGCAGGTCGCCCTGCTGTCCGAGCGGATCGGCAACCTGACCGAGCACCTGAAGACCCACGCGAAGGATTTCCACTCGCGCCGGGGTCTGCTGATGCTGGTGGGCCGCCGTCGCCGGCTGCTGGACTACCTGAAGGCGAAGGACGCCAAGCGCTACGAGGCGCTGATCGGGCGGCTGAACTTGCGCCGTTAACCGCAACGCCGAACGAAGTTCGGCGCGGAGAGGGTGCAGATTACCACCTGAAACCCCTATATGGGGTATCGGTGGCGCCGAACCCCGAACCATGGTGGGACGGGGCCAATGCCGAGGGAGCCGGCTTCCGCTCCCAAACGCCGCGGACACGCGGCGGATCGACAGACCGCCGAACCGGCGACCCGAGGTGCGGGTTTCGCGACGGCGTTTCCGGCCACATGGCCCGCGGCTGCGCCGCGCCTCCAGGCAACGCAGCCCGCGCCATCCATGCGACCCGAGACGCCGCCTCCCGCCCCAGTTGGGCCTCTGGCGCGATCGGGATGCCGTCCGCCGATGCCCGCGCATCGTAAGGACGAATGAATGTTCAATTACTTTCGCAAGGAACTCGACTGGGGCGGGCGCAAGCTGATCCTGGAGACCGGCAAGATCGCCCGCCAGGCCGACGGCGCCGTGATGGCCCGCTACGGCGACACGATCGTGCTGTGCACCGCGGTCGGGGTGAAAAGCTCCAGGCCGGGCCAGGATTTCTTCCCGCTGACGGTGAACTACCAGGAGAAGGCGTTCGCCGCCGGCAAGATCCCCGGCGGGTTCTTCAAGCGCGAGGGCCGGCCGTCCGAGGCCGAGGTGCTGAAGTCCCGCCTGATCGACCGGCCGATCCGGCCGCTGTTCCCCGACGGCTTCCGCAACGAGGTCCAGGTCGTCGCCACCGTGCTGAGCCACGACCTGGAGAACGACCCCGACATCGTCGCCATGATCGGCTGCTCGGCCGCGCTGACGCTGTCCGGCATCCCGTTCTTCGGCCCGGTCGCCGCCGCCCGCGTCGGCTACAAGGACGGCCAGTACATCCTCAACCCCACCGCCGAGCAGCTTGAGAGCGCGCCAGCTCGACCTGGTGGTCGCCGGCACGCCGGAAGGCGTGCTGATGGTGGAATCCGAGGCGCAGGAGCTGTCCGAGGACGTCATGCTCGGCGCCGTCACCTTCGGCCATGAGAGCTTCCAGCCGGTGATCCAGGCGATCATCGAACTGGCCGAACATGCCGCGAAGGAGCCCTGGGCGCTGCCGAAGCCGACCGCCGAGGAGACAGGCGCTGACGGCCCGGGTGGACGCGCTGGCCCGCGCCGGCCTGGCCGAGGCCTATCGCGAGCCAGACAAGGCTGCGCGCCACGACAAGGTCGACGCAGTCCGCCAGCAGATGGCCGAGACGCTGGCCGCCGAGGGCCTGGACGCGGAGAAGGCCAAGGCCGCTGTTCCACGATCTGGAAGCCGACATCGTCCGCAACGCCATCCTCGACACCGGCATGCGCATCGACGGCCGCGACACCAAGACGGTGCGGCCGATCATCGCCGAGGTCGGCGTGCTGCCGCGCGCGCACGGTTCGGCGCTGTTCACCCGCGGCGAGACGCAGGCGTTCTGCGTCGCCACGCTCGGCACCGGGCAGGACGAGCAGATCATCGACGCGCTCGAGGGCGAGTACCGCGAGCACTTCATGCTGCACTACAATTTCCCGCCGTATTCGGTGGGCGAGGCCGGCCGCATGGGCTCGCCGGGCCGCCGCGAGATCGGCCACGGCAAGCTGGCCTGGCGCGCGATCCATCCGCTGCTGCCGGAGAAGGAGAAGTTCCCCTACACGCTGCGCGTCGTCTCCGAGATCACCGAGATCGAACGGCTCGTCCTCGATGGCGACGGTGTGCGGCACCTCGCTGGCGCTGATGGATGCCGGCGTGCCGCTGAAGCGGCCGGTGGCGGGCATCGCCATGGGCCTGATCAAGGAGGATCGCGGCTTCGCCGTGCTGTCCGACATCCTCGGCGACGAGGACCATCTCGGCGACATGGACTTCAAGGTGGCCGGCACCGAGGCGGGCGTCACCGCGCTGCAGATGGACATCAAGATCACCTCGATCACGCCGGAGATCATGCGGATCGCGCTGGAGCAGGCGCGGGACGGCCGGATGCACATCCTGGGCGAGATGGCCAAGGCGCTGACCGGCGCGCGCGGCGACGTGGCGGCGACCGCGCCGCGCATCACCATCATCAACGTGCCGAAGGAGAAGATCCGCGAGGTCATCGGCACCGGCGGCAAGGTGATCCGCGAGATCGTCGAGCAGACCCAGTGCAAGATCGACATCGAGGACGACGGCACGATCAAGATCGCCGCCACCGACTCGCTGCAGGCGCAGCGGCGATCGACTGGATCCGCGGCATCGTCGCGGAGCCGGAGATCGGCGTGATCTACAACGGCAAGGTGGTGAAGACCGCCGATTTCGGCGCCTTCGTGAACTTCCTCGGCTCGCGCGACGGCCTGGTGCATATCAGCGAGCTGCAGCAGGGCCGCGTCGGCAAGACCACCGACGTGGTCAATGTCGGCGACGCGGTGAAGGTGAAGGTCATCGGCTTCGACGAGCGCGGCAAGGTGAAGCTGTCGATGCGGGTGGTCGATCAGGCCACCGGCGAGGACATCACCGAGAAGGTCGGTGCCAAGCCCGGCCGCGGCGAACGCCGCGACGCGGCGCCGACGAGGCAGCCGGTCCCCGAGGGCATGGAACAGCCGGTCGTAGGCGAGTAGCCCGGCCGCCCCAAGCCTCCCCCCTCCCCTTGCGGGAGGGGGTTGGGGGAGGGCAAGCCCTCCTGCCTCGGAATTTCACTTTTCATCCGTGCACAACCGCCGTAACGGTTGTGTCACACGGCCTGGGAAGAGGCGGCGGCCAATGAAGGCGATCAACGCAATCCGCATGGGCGGAATCGACGTCCTGCCGCTGGTGGAAGGCGGCAAGGGCATTTCGATCTCCAACGGCATCTCCTCCGGCAACTGGGCGTTCACCGGCGGCGTCGGCACGTTCTGCGCCGTCAATGCCGACAGCTTCGACGCACAGGGCAACCGCATCCCGCAGCTCTATCACGGCCGCACCCGCCGCGACCGGCACGAGGAACTGGTCACCTACGCCATCCAGGGCGCGCTGACCCAGGCCCGCCGCGCCTACGAACTCGCCTGCGGCAAGGGCCGCATCCACGCCAACATCCTGTGGGAGATGGGCGCCGCCGAGCGCATCATCACCGAGGTGCTGGAACAGGCGAAAGGCATCATCAACGGCATCACCTGCGGCGCCGGCATGCCGTATCGCCTGTCGGATATCGCCGCGCGGTTCAACGTCTACTACTATCCCATCGTCTCCTCGGCGCGCGCGTTCAACGCGCTATGGAAGCGGGCCTACAGCAAGGCGGCATCGCTGCTCGGCGGCGTCGTCTATGAGGATCCCTGGCTGGCCGGCGGCCATAACGGCCTGTCCAACAGCGAGGACCCGACCAGGCCGGAAGACCCGTTCCCTCGCGTGCTCGCGCTCGCGCAAGCTGATGCGCGAGTTCGGCCTGCACGACACGCCGATCATCATGGCTGGCGGCGTGTGGTGGCTGGAGGAATGGCAGGACTGGATCGACAATCCGGAACTTGGGCCGATCGCGTTCCAGTTCGGCACCCGCCCGCTGCTGACGCAGGAAAGCCCCATCGGCGACGCCTGGAAGGAACGGCTGCGCACACTGCAGGAGGGCGACGTCTTCCTCAACCACTTCAGCCCCACCGGCTTCTATTCCAGCGCGGTAAACAACGGCTTCATCCAGGAACTGCGCGAACGCAGCGAACGCCAGGTCGCCTATACGGCCGAGCCGGTCGGCGAGCACGTGGCCGAATATGGCGTCGGCCCGCGCAAGCGCCCGGTCTATCTGACGCCGGCCGACCTGGAACGTGCACGGGCGTGGGAAGCGGAAGGCTTCATCGAGGCGATGCGCACGCCCAACTCAACGCTGATTTTCGTCACGCCGGAAAAGGCGAAGGAGATCCTGGCCGATCAGGTGGCCTGCATGGGCTGCCTGAGCCAGTGCCGCTTCTCCAACTGGGAGCAGCAGGACCCGTCCTACAGCACCGGCAAGCGCCCTGACCCACGCAGCTTCTGCATCCAGAAGACACTGCAGAACATCGCGCACGAGAGCGACGACCCCGCGGCGATGGAAGCCAACCTGATGTTCAGCGGCCACAACGCGTACCGCTTCGCCAAGGACCCGTATTATTCGAACGGCTTTATTCCGACGGTGAAGCAACTGGTCGAGCGCATCCTGACCGGCCGGTAGCTGCTTATTGGGTCGCTACAGCCTGATTGGCGGCCGAACGCGGTTCGCGCTATTGTGGGGTCAACCACAAAGGAGGACGTCATGAGCGACATACCCGCGCTGCACGGCTACCACGTCCACATCTATTACGATGACACAACCTTGCCGACCGCTTCGAAGTTGCGCGACACGTTGGCCGCGAAGTTCCCAATCCAGGTCGGCAAGAACCAGGGAATCGCCGGGCCGCATCCGGTGCCGCAAATGCAGATTATCTTCCGCACCGATGCTTTCGACACCGTGGTGCAGTGGCTGATGTTCAATCGTCAGGGTCTCGACATCCTCGTGCATCCGTTGACGGACAACGAGTTCGACGACCACACCAGCCAGGCTCTGTGGCTTGGCACACCGGTGCAGTTGAAGACCGAGACCTTGCCGCATGGTCCCTATCCGGCCCACCTGTTGCCTGCCGCCTGAGGCGGGGACCGCGTCGAGCCGCGACGATCAGCCGGGAGTCACATCGAGCACGATCCGGCCGAACGTCGTCATCTCCGGGCTGGTCTGGGCATAGCGGCCGATCGCCGCGAGGATGCGATGGGCGGTTTCGCCATCAGGTGCATCCGCCGTCAGTCGTGGCAGGCCAGCGACGATGTCCGTTGCCGCCGTCCGAGCCGCCGCCTGAAATTTCGCGCGCGCTGCGTCGGTTTCCGGCGCATGCAGCCGCGGCTCCAGTTCGTCGGCCAGCCAGGCCAGCACAGGAGGCCAATGCGCGAGCTGCCGGTACAGCGCGGGGATGAAGGGCGTGCCTTCCACCTCGGTCGCGAACCGCATCAACGTGGCGCGCTCTGGTTCTGGTAGTGCGTCTGTATCGACGTTGCCCGGCATGGGCGGCA
>CAVTEC010000075.1:0-5001 GCA_963733475.1 uncultured Alphaproteobacteria bacterium
CCGTCAACACGGGCCGGAAGATGCACTTCACCGGGGTCACGGTACTTAAGCTCAAGGACGGCAAGATCGTCGAGGAGATCGGGCTGGATGACGGGGTGACCGCTCTGACCCAACTGGGACTGCTCCGCGCTGCTTGAGGCTTGGAAGCCGTCGTTCGGCAGAGCGGCGGCTTCGCTCCTTCCAGTGCTCTGACTCGCAGGAATGACGGGGCCAGCAAATCATCCGATAGTGTCTGAGCTCTGGTATTCGACTTCGTTTGGACGACAGCGGGGAGGTCAAGCGATGCGCGTGACGGTCCTCTGACCCAGGTGGAAGATTTCGCCGGTCGCGAGGCGTAGCTCAAGCGTACCGGATGCAAACGTGGCGATGACTGCGCCACCTCTTTCGGCTGTACGGGCGAGTTCCGCCACGATCAGCGCTTTCGCCGCATCCAGATCCTCCGGCCAATTCAGTGTCATTCGAAAGGCGCGCTATTGGAGCGCCATGCCCCGCGCACTCCGTATCCTGCGGTCAAATCCAGATAGCATGGCCAGGGCGGTCGCTTGAACGCCGCGCTGCCGGCTTCGGGTCGGCGCGCTTAAGGAAGTATGAACACAGATTACACGGATAGAAGGTTAAGCCACGGATTACACAGAGAATACTGTGGCTTTGTGTGAAAATACTCATCTAGAACCTGCAATAATACCAATAACTTATTTCTGTGTAATCCGTGGCTTAATCTTTTATCCGTGTAATCTGTGTTATAATTTGCTTACCCTGACCACACGCTGTCATAGCCTCAATCGGGAGAGGCATTAGGTGCGTCGCCACGTCACCATCGCCAGGTCACGTCGGGGGCACCGTCGGTTTTGCTCCTACGGCGGCTGCGGCCGTCCTTTTCGTCTGGGAGCCAGACAGGTTCAGTCCCTCGTATTGGCCAGTGAGTGACGCGGGATTGCCCGGCTTGTGTTCGACAGTTCGCGAACAGTCGAGCTGCCTGTCATCATGCTGAGGTCATTGGCTGAGTACACACTATTGTCTGCGATATATTCACGATTGTCTCAATTGCCGATATTTTGTTGATTTTTTCCCAGTAATTTGTTAATAAACACATACCGGGCTCGGGAAGCAAAGCCCATCAGGGCACTGCTTCAAGACTGGGGGTGCCACCACCGGCCGAACAGCCGGATCTGCACCGCCATTTCGCCCCAGCAAGAAAAATTCCTGACTGGATAATTCGCAACCCGCGACAGACGCCCTCTGCGCCATTGGTGCATGGCGACTGCCAGTTGCGCGAAAGCGTACAGGCACAGGAGACTAAACATGCGTAAATTCCTTCTTGCGGCAACCGTTCTGGCGCTTGCGGCTACCCCCGCCTTTGCTGGTGGGCCTCCGAAGCAGGTGACGGCATTGGCGGCCGGTTCAATGGCCGGCGTGATAAGCACCCAGGGAACCAATGCCAATGCAACGGTTGCTGGCAATGGGGCTGTGGTCGTCGGTGCGGTTTCCGGTAACTACACCACCATCACAACGACCGGCCACGCCGGCACCAGTCCGACTGGCACGACCACCACTGCGACCGCAACGCAGACCAATCTGGGTGGCACAGTTGCTGGCGGCTACAGCCAGATGACCAAGGGCCGTGGCAACGAGGCCGCTGGTTCGGCCGGTGGCAGTCAGAGCAGTGGTGACATCGGTGGTTCGTTCGCCATCGGCGGTGGTGTGAAGGCGACCGCTGGCACCGGCACCAAGTGATCCGGCGACGGTAACCACGGCTTTGTCAGCGTGAGTAGGGAGGGCGCGCGGCGGTTCTCGCCGCTCGCCCTTGCTGCTCAAGCAGGAGTCTGAACGATGAGACGTTTACTGATAGCGGCCACCGCCCTGGCGATGCTGGGAGGAGTGGCCTATGCACAGAATACCGGGTCGAACAGCAGCTCGACTGCCACCAACAGTTCAGGTTCGCAGTCGACCGCCGTATCCAATCCCAATATTCACGTAAGCAGCGGCAACTCGTCCAGCAAGTCTGGCGCGAGTGCATCTGCCAGCACCCGATCGAGTTCGCGGTCGGCCGCGGTTGGCAATACGACAAATGTCACTGTGAACAGTGGCGGCGGCACCACGGGCACCGGCGTGATTGGTGGTGATACCGGAGCTGGCACGGGTACAAGTACAGGCACGGGCACGACGAGCAGCAGCAGCAGCGCCACGGTCAACACCGGCGGCGGGGGTGGCGACCCCAGCAGCACCAATGTCAATTACAGTGGTGGATATACAGTGCGCAACACGCCAGAGGTGATCCCGCCGAACGTGATGGGCGGCAACCCCTGCGCGGTCGGCGCTTCGGGCGGCATATCCACGCCTGGCTTTGGTCTGGCGATGGGTGCGACCTGGGCGGATCGCGCCTGCGAACGTCGTCAGCAGGCAGCACTGCTGTTCAACATGGGCGAGCAGAAGGTCGCCCTCGAGCTGATGTGCCAGGATGACCACATCCGCGATGCCATGAAGGTCGCGGCCCGGCCGTGCACGGCCGATATCCCTGCGCCTGTCTCGCAGGCACCGGCTGCGACGGCACCAGTGGCCCAGGCTTCTGTTGCAATGCTGATCCCAGTGACAACGCCGGCAGTGGCCAAGCCAGTACCTGGCCGTTGCGGCACAGCCTGCGGCGCCGAGGCCCGAGTGGTGTGCACGGGCAAAACCCGTCACCGAAGCATCCAAGGCCTATGTTGCACAGGCGTGCGGCAAGTGACGTCAGAGTATGCGTAGCTGGCCCCGCTGTCGCAGCGGGGCCACGCAAATCGACAGGACATTGCTCTATGATCGGAAGCATCCCGGGGTGTCGCGCCCTGCAGTGCGACATGCGTTCGGAGTGCCGTACGGGCGGCAGCTCTTGCCGGAGTTTTGGCCACGGTATCGTGTGCCACCGATTCGTTGGTGACGTCAGCGATGCGAGACCAGGCACCAGGTGCCGGCGAGACCGCTTGTCCCCATAGGCGCCAATATAACGTCGGAATGCACCCGAGAGCCGTCCAAACTACCGTCATGGCCGGGCGTGTCCCGGCCACCCGTGGCGGCAAGTTGCTGGTAGGTGTGGCCAACTGCCCATAGGTTCCAGCTTGATGCGCCTGCGACTGAACGTTTGTGCCGTTACGGGTGGCCGGGACACGCCCGGCCATGACGATGATTTGGACGCTGTCGCCTTTATGTTCGGGCGTATGGGGCTTGTCCCGGGGATCGGACCCGGCCACGACGGTTAGAGCGCGGAGTGATCGTTGCGCATTGCGCCGGTGCGGCGCCAACGCTGGCGACGGCGGTGGGGTTCTATGAGCAGGCGGAAGATGATCTCGCTGGTAGCCATCCTGCCGACCCAGTTTCATCTGATCATTGAATGTTAACCTAACTGATACCAAAGCTCACTGACCGTGACGCATCTGCCGCTGCCGCTCTGTCGTCATGGCCGGGTCGGGTCGCGGTCAGCGAGTAATGGTACGAGGCCGGCTGCGCCGGTCTGTACTGTAAGGATCCATCATGTTGGCACTCATTGATCGCGTTCCGCCGCGCGCGGTTGCCGCTTTCACCCTGCTTGCCGCGGCCTTCGCCCTCGGCCTCGCACTTGCCTCGGAATACTGGGGTGGCCTGCTGCCCTGTTCCCTCTGCCTGCTGGAGCGTTGGCCCTACCGCATCGTGATCCTGTTCGCCGCGCTGGCAGTGATCGTACCGCGCCGTGCCATCGCGCCGCTGCTGTGGCTGATCGTGCTGGTGCTGCTCGCGGACATGGCCGTCGCCATCATCCATGTCGGCGTCGAGCAGCATCTTTGGCAGAACCCGATCGGCGAATGCGCCGCACCGCACGTGACCGGCTCGGTTGCCGATCGCCTGCTGCAACTGTCGAGCCGTCCGCCGCAACCCTGCGACCGCGCCAGCTACCTGATCCCGTTTCTGCCGGTCTCGATGGCCGCCATGAACGCACTGTACACCGCGGGCCTGGCAGCGGTGATCACCCTCTATCTACTCGGCCGCCACCTGCTGCAGCCAAATCGGCTCCAGCCGGTGATCACGCCGTAGCACCGGAATAGCGCGATCGGCGAGATCAGTTGCGCAGACGCTGCCGCTGTGCATCCGCAGTGCGGTCGTCCGAGCGATGACGTCTTCCCTGGCGGGCGCAGCAGTTACGCCGGGCGCCCCATGCGTGCAGCTATGGCGATGTAATTCAACTGGGGGTTGTCGGTCGCTATATTTACATACGATCGTATTCTAGTTGATGTGGACTGATTTACTTCGGAATTCTTAGAATTCATGCCCGACCAATATTGACGCGCTATCAATCGGGACCGCATGTTAACGCTAAGGCAACCAATTGCCGCCGCCGTTCAATTATGGAGAGGGTTCCCATGCGTCCCGGCTATAAGTCGCTGCTGTCGCCACTGGGCGGCTTCGATCCCAGCAACGTGCCCGACGGCAATTGGCTTGCTGATCTGGGATTGGGGCTCCATTCCCCTCACTCGCCGAGCGCTCCTTCCGGCGGCCAGAACGGCATCCTGGGCCAGGCGGTGCTGTATAGCAGTGACGATTTCTCCGGCAGTTCGGCGAGAGCGGGCGGTGTGGGCAAAGGCGGCACGACCGCGGTCACCTCTACCGCGAGTGCCTCATCGTTTGTCATCAACATCTCCTGGGACGCCAGCGTGGCGAACGCGCCGAGTGCCTTCGTCTCGGCCGTGCTTGCCGCGGCACAGTTCCTGGAGAGCCAGTTCACCGACCCGGTGACGATGAACATCTCGGTGGGCTACGGCGAAGTCGATGGCTACACGCTCGGCGGCAACACGCTGGGCGCAAACCTGAGCTACCTCGTGCAGGCCACATATGCGGCAACGCGTAATGCCCTGGTGCGCGACGCCACATCCCCGGACGACGCGACCGCGCTTGCCTCATTGCCTGCATCGAGCCCTAGGGGCGGGAACGTGTGGCTGACCACGGCACAGGCGAAGGCGCTCGACCTGATCAGTGCCAACGGGACATCGACCGACG
>CAVTEC010000076.1:0-16443 GCA_963733475.1 uncultured Alphaproteobacteria bacterium
CCATGTGGTGGTGCGGCGGGCAAAGCTATGCGGAGACCGGAGAGTAGCGGACCCGCTCATTGGCTCATTGGCTGCTCCCACTGGGGTTGCAGTCACGGTCTGCCTAATCGCCGGCCTGGAACACGGGTGATAGCCTCGCAGGCCGATCATCAGGGCGAGCCTCCCTCCCGCCTCGGTCATCTGGGCCTGTGAGGTCATCACCGCTACACCGTCGGCACAATCCGGCCACCAAACAAAACGTGCTCTCGCAGCATCTCGCCTTGAACTGCCATTTGTGTGCCGCAGGTGGACATATGCTTCCTGGATTGTTCCCCGTCGGCTCCCTGCGGGCTATCGCGGTCAACTTTGCCAGGAGGCCTGATCGCGCGGCAAATCCCCAAGTGGATCAATATGCCGAACGATGGGTGCGTCCGACTCATTCCACCGCCATAGCACGAGGTTCGTTCCCGACGCCTGCACGGATGGCACGCGCAGACCCTGCCATCCGCCCGCCGCCACGGCCGCTACGAAGTCCCAGCACGGTGGTCGTTGACGCTCGACGTCCCGCACGTGCTTCCAGGGCTGTCGTAGAAACAGATCGTCCACGCCGATGGCTTGCCGCACGGATGGATCGGCGAGATCCAATATGGCTTGAGCGTCGACGTCGTAAGCCGTCAGCGTGCCGGGGCGAGGCAGGTCCTGCTGATATTCGGCGATGGCTGTCGCATGGCTATTGGAGAGATAGAGCGCGGCCTGCCCAGGCGCGTTCCACCGGCCGCCTGCGCGGGCTGCGCCGGCGCCCGACAACGGATCGAAGGCCCATCGCGGCGCCAGCATGCGCCAGAAGCGGCCTCTGACAGCCACATGCCCGGCTGCCTCAAGCCGCCAGGTCACGCGTAGGCGCCGTCCCGAAGGTCCTCAAGGTGCGCCAGGACGGCATCCGCGTGGCCGGCCTCGACTAGTTCGAGGGCAGTCCGCCCGTCATGCCCGGCAATCGGTTGGTGCCGGAACCAGACGATTGCCCGGTCCGGATCGCCCGTTAGCTGCTCCGCCGCGGCGAGGATCCGCACCACGGGCTCCAAGCTCTTCTGGACAAGCTGCAACTCGGGCCGCTGGGTAAGCGTATTGCGGTGAATGTGGGCGAGCTTTGCCAGGTCGGCGAGCGGCAGGTGGAGCCGACGGCTCATTCGCTACGGCGACACGAAGTCACGTTCTCGGATGTCTGTAAGAAGTGCCGTCAGCATGGGTTTCTCTTTGTGCGCCACCCGTGCACATATAGCACTGCTCGCGCACTTTCACAGGCCCAAGCGATCCGTCAATGTCATATCGGCGTCGCCGGTGTTGGTTCCGCGTTGAAGGGCTGCTCCGGCACGGGTTACGGCTCCGCATCCCGAGCGGGCGTGCACACGACATGGAGGCCCGCCACATGCAACTCTTCGACGAGGTCCTCGGCATATCCCACAAAGCAGAAGATCCGCCGATCGCGGCAGGCGTCCAGCGTGCCAGCTAAGGCACGGACCTGAGCTGGAAAAGTGGCAGATAACCCCCTACGACATCTGAACGAGAGGGGCGCCACCGAACTCCACATCGAAGCGCCACCGAACTCTACATCCCCGCCAGTGAACTCCACGACCGCGCCACTGAACTCCACATCCAAAGCGCCACCGAACTCCACGTCCTTGGGCGGTGTGGCCTAAATCCGTTGGAGTCTGGTGGCATCCTGGGTAGATTTGGCCGGGACCGTGCGAATCTGGTGGCGGATTTGCGAGGAGAGCGCTTGGAGTCTGGTGGCGCTTACGCCTTGGCGATCGCCGGCCGTGACGGGCTCAGGATAACGCCTCTCTCTCCGAGGGGATTCAGGGCCTCTGGGTAGACGGCAGCTGCAAGCTCGAGTGTAATTCGGCGTGGAAAAAGGACCCCGTTGGAGGGGTGATGAGCGTCCAAAAAGGACCCCTCTGATGCAGGGGTTCACGATGGCTCTCGTGGTGCACGGGGGCCTTGAACAGGATGCTGGTTTTGGAGACGGTCGCGAAGATCCGGCGGGCGTATTTTGTTCAGGGCAAAGCAATCAAGGCGATCTGCCGTGAGCTGAAGGTTTCGCGGAAGGTTGTCCGGAAGGTCCTGCATTCGAGGAGGCGACGGAGTTTCCGCTACGAACGGGAGGAGCAACCACTGCCGCGGCTTGGGCCGTGGCAGGCCGCACTTGATGGGATGCTAGCGTCGAACGAGGGGAAGCCCAGCCGCGAGCGGCTGACGCTGATCCGGGTATTCGAGGAGCTGCGCGGTCTTGGCTACGAAGGCGGCTACGATGCGGTGCGACGGTATGCGCGCGGGTGGCAGCGCGATCGGACGGCGACCTCGGTTGGTGCATTCGTTCCGCTAAGCTTTGCGCCGGGCGAGGCCTATCAGTTCGACTGGAGCCACGAGATCGTGCTGATCAATGGCACGACGGTGACAGTGAAGGTGGCGCATGTCCGGCTTTGCCACAGCCGGATGCTATTTGTGCGGGCGTATCCACGCGAGACGCAGGAGATGGTGTTTGACGCCCACGACCGGGCGTTCACCCTGCTCAAGGGCACCTGCACGCGCGGCATCTACGACAACATGAAGACGGCAGTGGAGACGATCTTCGTTGGTCGCGAGCGGGCCTACAATCGTCGCTTTATGCAAATGTGCAGCCATTATCTCGTTGATCCGGTGGCGTGCACACCTGCATCAGGTTGGGAGAAGGGACAGGTCAGAACCAGGTAGGGTTGGTTCGGGAGCGCTTCTTTACCCCACGGCTGCGGGTGAAGAGCTACGAAGAGCTGAACGCTTGGCTGCTTGATCGCTGCGTCGCGTATGGAAGAGCCCACCACCATCCCGAACAGCGCGAGCGGACGGTGTGGGAGATGTTCGAGGCGGAACGTCCCAGCCTTGTGCCGTATGCCGGCCGGTTCGATGGGTTCCGCGCTTCCTGCGTCGGTCTCCAAGACCTGCCTCGTTCGGTTCGACAACAACAGGTATTCGGTGGCGGCGAACGCGGTTGGCCGGCCGGTCGAGATCCGTGCGTATGCTGATCGGATCGAGCTGCGTCAGGATGGTCGAGCCGTTGGCGAGCACAGCCGCTGCTTTGGGCGGGACCAGACGGTGTTCGACCCTTGGCACTACGTGCCGGTGCTGGCCCGCAAGCCTGGTGCGCTCAGGAACGGCGCGCCCTTCAAGGACTGGGTGCTGCCCATTGGCCTGGATCGGATCCGCCGCAAGCTCGCCGGCGCGACCGATGGCGATCGCCAGATGGTCAACATCCTCACCGCGGTGCTGAGCGACGGGCTGCCAGCGGTTGAAGCGGCCTGCCTGGAAGCGCTGCGCGAGGGTGTTCATTCCGCTGACGTCGTCATCAACATCCTGGCCCGGCGTCGCGAACTGCCACCGCCGACCACGATCATGACCCCGGATGCGCTGCAGCTGCGGCATGCGCCCACCGCCGATTGTGCACGCTACGACAGGCTCAGGAGGGCCATCTGATGGAGCGTTCCGAAATTCTCACCGCAATGGCTGACCTGAAGCTCTATGGCATGAAGGCGGCATTCGACGAGATCATCACCACCGCGGTGAAGCGCCAGCACGAACCGCAACGCATCGTGGGCGACCTGCTGACAGCGGAGATAGCCAGAAGCAGGCTCGCTCGATCCGATATCAGATCAGCATTGCCAAGCTGCCCTTGGCCAAGGATGTGGATGGACTTCACCTTCGACGATACGCCGATCAACGAAACCCTGGTGCGTGACCTTGTCGGCGGGAACTTCCTGGCGCATCAGCGCAACGTCGTGCTGGTCGGTGGAACCGGTACCGGCAAGACGCACCTTGCCATCGCGATCGCCCGTGCCTGCATCCGTGACGGCGCCAGAGGCCGGTTCTTCAATGTCGTCGACCTGGTCAACAAGCTTGAGGCCGAAGGGCGCTCAGGACGCCAGGGGCGTATGGCCGAGCAGCTCTGCCGGATGCAGTTCATGGTCCTCGACGAACTCGGCTATCTGCCGTTCGCTCTGTCCGGCGGCCAACTCTTGTTCCACCTGATCAGCCGTCTCTACGAGCAGACTTCGGTGATCATGACGACCAACCTCGCGTTCGGTGAATGGCCCTCCGTGTTCGGTGACGCAAAGATGACCACTGCCCTCCTCGACCGCCTGACCCATCACTGCGACATCATCGAGACCGGCAACGAGAGCTGGCGCTTCAAGGTCACTGATTCCTACGCGAATCCCACCCCGCGCCTTGCACCGGTGGAGCCGCAGGATCCCCACGCGCCGCTGCGTCAGCCTCCTGGTGGGGCACTCCGCGGCGCGCAGGGTCCCCCCTATGGACTACCGGCACAAGCCGCTACCAGGGGGGTCCCTTTTGGACGCCGATAGGGGGTCCCTTTTGCGCGCCGATTGACACTGAATGCGGACGCAACCTCCCGCCTTGCTGGTGGCTGACACGGGAATTTGCGACAGTCTGGTTCGGGGCCGGCCAGCAATGTCCAGGCTGCGACACTGCAACTATCGAAGGTCGCTGAACTCGATCCCGAACTCACCATCGAACAGATTCAGGTCGAAGAGCGCTCTTCGATGCCGCCCACCGCGGTAAGCCCGATCTATTGGCGCGAGAATGAACGTATCCTTGACGCGCTTCGCCTCGCTGGCTTGCCCGAAGAGTAATATAACGCGAACCACCGACGGTGGAATCCGGTCATGGTCGCCTGCCGAGACATCCTTGCCGTCCGCTCCGATCACGGGTGCAACCACGGCAATCGCTGAGCTACCACAGTTTGAGTTGCCGCACGCCACCAGAGTCGCCATACGAGGCGGCAAGCCGAGCAACCGGCCAATTGCATAGCTCGCAACAATCGCGACCTTGGAGGGTGGCCGTGGCAAGGAATCACCTGATGCAATAGGCTGCGCTCCCTCCTTCGGCGTTTTGTCGTCAACGTGACAAGGCCCAGCCGAGCGTTCCGTTACTTCCGGGCTCTAAGCGCCCGACGTTGGATAGCCGTCACTGGCGGTTGACCAGCCCGACCGCCTGCGCAGGGGTTAAGATGGCCGGTGATGTCGGCTCCGAGTTCATGTTGATAGCGCCGGATCGCGGCCTGTGTGTCGGGACCGAAGTCGCCGTCGATCCGACCGTCATAATAGCCGAGCTTCGCGAGCGCCGTCTGCACCCAACGCCGAACGTCGCGCTCATCTGTTCTTCCGCCGGCATCGCGATGGCGCTTGGCGGAGCCGGGGTTGGTGCTGGCGCCGTTGCCGCGACCGCTGGCGGCGCCGTTACTGCGACTGCTGGCGGCAGCGGTGGAGGGGGTGGTGGTGCGCCCACGAGGAAGCCCGACGTGACAGGCAGATGCTGCGCGGCAACCGTCACCGCGTTGCTGGCAGCAAGCTGTCGCTGCACGCCCGTGAGCAGCGCGCCAGTCTGCACGTCGGGGCCTTTCAGGCCGGCCACCAGGGCGACCGCGAGAGGCGTGGGCGCGTTGCCCGGCGGGCTCTGGCTCACGCCGATCATGCCGAGATCGTTCGGCAGGCTGTCCTGGATCAGCACGTCGAGGCGCATCGGTACGGCAGACTCGGGCACTGGAACCACGTCGATTGCTACGACGCTTGGTCCGACGCCGCCGCGCGTGATCACGTCGATCAGATACTTCGCCAGTACGCCCTGAGTGAGGACGTCGGGAGGGCGCGTGATGCTCACCGACACCGGCAGCAGGAAAGGGCGATCATTGAATGTTTCGGCGTAACCACAACTGTAGATAACGGCGATCGCTCCGGGCGAAGTGGCGAGCAAACCGGAGAACTCGTCGATCGCGCCACCAATGGCCCGCGCAAGGCGTCCTCGCGCTCGGTCACGTGGAAGCCCGCGCCGCGCAACGCTGCCGCAACTGCGTACGCTGACGCGAGGCACGCCGGCAGCAATGGCAGTGTGTCGTAGGTGCCGTTGCCGATCACCAGTGCTTCGCGCGCCGGCGTGGCGCAATGCGCTGGCGATGCCCACAACAGGCCGCCGACCCCGACCACGGCGAGGCTTGCTCGCACGCAAATCATAGTTCCAAGTTAGCAGGATAACCCGTTGAGGGCCACCGGCCCAACCAGCGGGAGTGCAGCCAACTGCTGCCAGAGGAATCATAGTTAAGATCGGGTGGCTTTTGCTTGCCCTCGTCCCGGATCGCCAAAGCGTTCCACCATGAGGCCAGATAGAGCATGGTTCTTTTGATTCTCGGCAGATGATGCTGTCTTGGCAAACCACTCGCAGGCTTCCGCGCGTTTCTCGGAAATCCTGCATGTCCGTGTTCTCGTCGGTTGCCAACCGAGATCCTCCTCCTTGCTTGCGTCCGATGGTACGTATGCGTCGCGCTAGGGCGTGCGAGCGTCAGTCATCGCGTGATCTCCCTTTCACCGCTGAGCGACGCAAAGCTGAAGCGCTCGGCGACAAGCTCTTCCAACGCCTGCGGGTTCAGCTGCTCGGGGTTGAACGGTTCAGCGTTTGTGGTCGGTGCTGCCAGCAACCGTCGCGCGTCCTCGGGGTGGGTGCCGCAGCGTATAAACGCCGAGATTAACTCGGGCCGGCGAGCAGCGACGCACACATCAGCCATCTCGGCACACTGTTCAACAGTCAAGTGCGTAGATCGTCGTGCGGTCATCGGCCGGGCTCCTTACTTAGCGATTTGGGCTAGTCGCCCGCGTCATTGAACCTGACGGCAGTTTGTGACTCACTCGCAACGTCGTCAACGTTGGCCAGGATTCGGGACATGTCAGAGGTCGTCGTGAAGAAGTATGTGGTTCGGCTGGACGCGGAGGAACGCGCGCGGCTGGAAGCGCTTATCGGCAAGGGCAAACATTCGGCCAGCGCGATCCTCAGGGCACGCATCTTGCTCAAGGCAGACATTTCCGAGGTCGGCGAAGCCTGGAGCGACGGCCGTATCGTGAAGGCCCTCGACACCAGCCTCGCGACCGTCCACAGGGTTCGCCAGTGTCTGGTTGAGGAGGGGCTCGACGTAGCGCTCGCCCGTAAGCCCCGCGCGAGACCGTCGATCCTGCGGATCTTCGACGGCGAAAAGGAAGCCAGACTGATCACGCTGGCCTGCTCCAAGCCTCCGGCCGGGCACGCGAAATGGTCGCTGCGCCTGCTGGAACAGCAGGTCGTGGAACTGGGGATCGTCGCCAAGGCCAGTGACAACACGATCGGGCGGACGCTAAAAAAAACCTTCTCAAACCGCACCTGAAGCAACGGTGGGTCATTCCGCCGTCGGCCAACGCGGCGTTCGTGGCCGCGATGGAAGAGGTGCTGGAGGTTTACACGAGGCCGCGTGATACAGCCCGGCCCTTGGTTTGTCTTGACGAGACCTCGAAACAACTGATCCGGGAAACTCGCGCGCCGTTGCCGATGAAGCGTGGTCAGCCGAGGCGCGTCGATTATGAGTACGAACGCAACGGCACCGCCAATCTGTTCATGCTGTTCGCGCCGCTGGAAGGTTGGCGGCATGTCGAGGTGACGGATCGCCATGCCGCCGCCGATTATGCCGCCATGCTTCGCGACCTGTCGGACCGATATTTCCCCTCAGCAAACAAGATCGTTCTGGTGCAGGACAATCTCAGCACCCATACCGCGGCGTCGCTGTACGCCGCCTTCGCACCGGCCGAGGCGCGCCGTCTCGCCGAGCGGTTCGAGTGGCACTACACGCCGAAGCACGGCAGTTGGCTGAACATGGCGGAGTCAGAACTCGGCGTTCTGTCATCGCAATGTCTGGATCGACGGATCGAGGACAAAGGCAGCCTTGTCGAGGAAGTCGCCGCCTGGCGTGAACATCGAAACAAACATCACGCCAAGGCCAACTGGCAGTTCACCAATGAGCATGCCCGGATAAAACTCAGACAACTCTACCCGTCACTTTGAATAACTCGGGCGACTAGGATCTGATGGGGCGCTCGATCTTCAGGCTAGATGCCTCCGCCTTTCTCAACTCTATTTCGTGTCGGGCATACCTTTGCCTTCCCACCTGCATGGCCGGCTGTCACCGGGCATACGTCATGTCGATTCCAGTAGGCGGCATGCCCGCATCAGCGGTATCCTCTGGATGGGATTGTACCGCCTCAGCAGCATCCGGTGCCGCAGCATGGCGTCTGGCCAGCCACGCGCAGACCAGCAGCTGCATGGGGTAGTAGATCATGATGGGGATCAATACCGGACCTATGGCAGCAGGCGAGAACAATGCACTTGCCATCGGCACGCCGCTGACCAACGACTTCTGCGAGCCGCAGAACGTGGCGGCGATGGTGTCCTGCTTGCCAAAACCGAGTGCAACGCTCGCGACCTTGATGCTCAGCAGAACGATCGCGAGGATGAACGCCACAATGAGCATCAGCAGCAACAGGACATTGGGCGTGAGCCGATGCCAGATCCCGTGCACTACAGCCGCGCTGAAAGCGCCGTACACGACCAGAAGAATGGAAGCGCGATCGGTAAACAAGAGAACCCGGCGATTGTTCACCACCCAACCGCCAATCCGCGGGCGAAGCAAGTGACCGGCAACGAACGGCACCAGCAGTTCACAGAACACCTGTCCCACACCATCCGGAGAGACGCCGCCACCATGCACGCGTGACAGAACACCAAAGATAAGCGGCGTGAGCACGATGCCGGCCAAGTTGGAGGCTGTGGCCGAGCAGATCGCACCGGCCACATTTCCCTTCGCCATGGATGTCAGTGCAATCGATGACTGCACTGTCGATGGCAGCGCGCACAGGAACAAAACGCCCGTCCACAACAGTGGCGGGAGCGTTGTTGGAAATGCCGTGTTCAGCGCTATGCCGGTCAGCGGAAATAGCACGAACGTGGTCGTCGCAATCGTCGCGTGCAGGCGCCAGCAGGTGATGCCGTTGATGATGGCGGCGCGCGACAACCGCGCACCCTGGAGGAAGAACAATGATCCGATCGCTGCTATGCCAAGCCCGTGACAGACCGCTGCGCTGTTGCCGCGGCAGGGTGCTAGGGTGGCGGCCAAAACCACGCCGAGAAGTGACAGCAGAAATGTATCAGGACGCGCGCGGCTCACACGTGCAACGAACCGCAACAACATGAGGTCCTTCCCGGGCGATGGCGCGCCGTGCCGCGATGGGTTCGCTCGCTGTCCGCAGATCACGGGGGTATCATTTCGGCGGGATGCGCGGCGATGCTGGTGCTGAGTGCGTTGATCGCGGGAACAACGCTGCTCGCAAGGAGCTCCATCTCGGAGTAAAGGCTGGCCGTTCGGCCGGAAACGGAGAGCAGTGCTGCGACCATTGCCAGCATCAGCGCGGTCACACTTGAGACCAAGCTAAAGGTTCTGGTCATTTTGAATCTCCTCGATCAGTCCGGTGACCTGCACCACTTTCGGCGACGCTGGGACTGAGTTCACTGAAATGCTTCACAGTGCGCGACGCGGGATTGCACCGCCCAGGCTTGCGCACGCCCCAACTCGAGCTGCCAGTGTCGTTATTGCTCGGCCGCGAGTCATGAAGCCGGCTTGAAAAAGCAAGGAAATTTCTCTGAAAGGGGGCTAAAATTGAGGCGTTATGGACATTTATGAGTTGGGTCCATTCCGTCTGGATACGCCCAACGGTTTGCTGCTCCACGGCAGCGAGCCTGTAATGCTCGGGCGGCGCGCGGTTGCCTTGTTGCGGGCATTGATTGAAAAGCCCGGCGCACTGGTTTCGAAGGATGTTCTGATCGAGGCCGCTTGGCCCGGCCAGGCGGTCGAGGAGAGCAATCTCCCCGTGCAGATAGCGGCGCTGCGCCGCGTTCTGGGCTCAACTCCAGGTGGCGAGCGCTGGATTGAGACCATGCCGCGCCGCGGCTACCGTTTCATCGGGCCGGTCGTCGCCAGAGAGCAGCATTCCGTCTCAGCGGCGCCACTGCAGGTCGCAGTCCCGCGGGACGCCGAGCTTCGCCAGATCACCGATCTGGGGGCGAAAGCCGGCGGCACGGGCCCTAAAGACTTGCGCGAGACAGTCGAGCACGGCGTCTCGGAAATCGTTGGCCGCCACAACTGGCGTGGACGGGTCATCGCCGGCATGGCTATCTCCGCGACGTTCGTCATTGTGTCCATAATGTGGTGGCACTGGCCGGCGTCGAATTACTTCTCTCGCGCTGGGATGCCCGCGGAGCAAGCAAGTGGCTCCATAATGCCGACCATCACGGCACCGACCGCTGCCGCGATCTCGCCCCCGCTCGTCGCTCCACGTCTGTCGATCGTCGTCCTTCCCTTCGCCAATCTCAGCCGGGATCCCGCCGAGCAATATTTTGTCGATGGCATCACCGAGGATCTGACGACCGATCTGTCGCGTCTTCCACACATGCTCGTGATCTCGAGTAACAGCGCGTTCACTTACAGGGACAAATCGGTCAGCGCGAAAGAGATCGGCCGCGAGCTGGGTGTCCGCTACGTGCTCGAAGGCAGCGTCGAGCGCTCCGGGAGCGAGATTCGGGCCAACGCGCAGCTGGTCGACGCCGCGACCGACACGCATTTGTGGGCCGAGCTGTTCGACCGCCGTGTGGGCGATCTGTTTGCTCTGCAGAACGAGATCACCGGTCGGATCGCAAATACATTACGCCTGGAACTGGTCGGCGTGGAGGCGGCCCGGCTGACCGATCACCCCGATGCACTCGACTACATTTTCAGAGGACGCGCCGCTTTGGCTCAGCCGGCGTCGAAGGAGAACTATGGGATAGCGACTGGATTCTTCGAGCAGGCGTTGGCGCTCGAGCCACGCTCCGTCGAGGTGCGGAACCTTTTGGCGGCGACGCTCGTCGCCCAGGTCCTCGATGATTTCAGCGGCTCGCCGGACAGCGACCTCGCGCGCGCCGACACATTGGTCGCGCAAGCCCTGGCGGTATCGCCAAACAGCGCCGGTGCGCATTACGCCAAGGGTGTTCTGCTGCGCGCGCGTGGCCGGCCGGATGAAGCCGCTTTCGAGTTCGGAAAAGCCCTTGCATTCGATCCCAACTGGGTGTCCGCATTATACCATTTGGCTTGGTGCAAGTGGATGACGGGCTCAATCGACGAGGTCGTCCCACTGGCCGAGCAGGCCATGCGCCTCAGTCCTCGCTCACCCAACATAGGCAGTTGGTATTGGCGAATAGGCAGCGTTTATTTGCTGCAGTCGCATGTCGGAGATGCTGTCCTCTGGCTCGAAAGGGCCCGCAGCGCCAATCCGAAACTTGCGGGGATTCACGGAGCGCTTGCTTCCGCTTACGCCTTGCAGGGTGAGACCGAACGCGCCGCGACCGAACTCGCCGAAGCCCGGCGACTGGACTCGGATAAGTTTGCGAGCCTTGCCCGCGTGAGGGCCGCAGGGAGCTCCGGCTCCCGCAATTATTGGGGTGTGCCGAAGATCCGCGCCTTGTTCGAGGCCACCTATTTCGCTGGCCTGCGCAAGGCCGGGATGCCTGAGGAATGATGTCAGGTGGGCATTGCCAAGTAAATCGGGGCTAGCGTCAGGATGATCTCTCCTACACATCTAAAGATGCGATCATCTCTGCATGCGGCCTATACCGCTATATTCTCCGCAGGGCCTTGTCACGTCAACGACAAATGGTAACAGACGTAATCGAAGCGACCAACACGAGCCGATGGTCCAGGATCGGCTCCGTGTTGCTGCACGAATTTCGTGATGTGATTCCGCCGACCCTGGTCTTCTTCGCGGGATTCAACCTGGTCCTGTTCACAAAGCGGCTGTTTCTAGAGCAGTACCTCATCGAATATGCAGGCTTCCTCATCGCGACGACCGGCGCGCTGATCGTCGGCAAGGTGGTGCTCATCGCCGACAAGATGCCCTTCCTGCGCCGCTTCGACTACGCGCCACTGGCCTACCCCATTGTGTTCAAGACAGTCGTCTACACTGCGCTCGTCGGGGCGGTGCGCCTGATCGAAGCGCTGATCCACTTCTTGCTCGCCGGCGGCGTTCTGGGCGGCGGCCGTTTCGTCGAGCACGTGCTTGGAGAGTTCAGCTGGTCGCGGTTCATTGCGACGCAGATGTGGATATTCGTCCTGTTCCTTGTCTGGGTCACGGCGAACGAAGTCAACAACCTGATCGGTGACGGCGAGGTGTTTCGGATCTTCTTCACCCGGCGCTCATCTGCGTCGAAGTCGACACGACGCGCGCGCATCCGGCTCCTCACCCGATTGAGCCGGCTCACCGACGCCTATACGGTAACGGTGCTGGCAGATCCCCAATCGGCGCCGCATCGCGAACTCGTTGCCATCCTGCGCAGCCTTGCGCATCCGCCGTGACAGACCCCGAGGGCCATCCCAGATTCGAGGTCAGGGTTACCACGACCGACCATTTCGCCTGGCTGCGTACCAGGTTTGCCATCGAGCGCACCATCATGGCGTGGCTACGCACGGCGGTCTCGCTGATCGGCTTCGGTTCGAGAACTTCGTGAAGTTCCCGCCGCGTCAGAAGCCGGCTGCGTTCAACCTCGATGCCGTGCTCCGGCACCTCCAGGACGCTGCGGGCGGGGGCAATCACTAGGGGTGAATGACCCGAGCGGCCTTGCTCAATTGGATACGTGCGAGGCCGCTCACGGATGCGCCTGACCACGATCTCGCCGATCAGATCTCAGGGAAAAGCACAGTCACTCGGCGGTGGTCAGAGGCCCGCTTCGAGTTCGACGGCCGGCGTCAGCAATCCCCGTCAACGAACGTCTGCTTCTCTTGTTACGCACTCTAAACAGTTCTGTCGCAAAGCTGTGCCCCCAGTCCTGTCGGGATATGATCGTGATCGGTCTGGCAATGGGGCGCTCCACGATGGTCGAATTCAAAGGCAGTCATTTTGAGCGGGAGATCGTCCTCTGGGGTGTGCGCTGGTATGTGGCGTACCCAGTCAGCTACCGCCAGCTCGAAGAGATGATGGAAGAACGGGGTGTCGAGGTCGACCATTCCAGTCTCAATCGCTGGGTTTTCAAGTACGTGCCGTTGCTGGACAAGGCCTTTCGGGCGCGCAAGCGTCGGGTGGGTGACAGCTGGCGGATGGATGAAACCTACGTGCGGATCAGGGGTCAGTGGAAGTATCTGTATCGCGCCGTCGACAAAACAGGGAACACGGTCGACTTCCTGTTGACTGCGAAGCGGGATCGCAAGGCAGCCTTGCGCTTCTCATGCAAGGCGATCGGCCAGCATGGCGCGCCGGCGAAGATCACGATCGACAAGAGTACCGCCAACACCGCGGCGATCGAGAACCACAATTCGGAGCACGACACAAAGATTGAGCTCCGGCAGGTCAAGTACCTCAACAACATCGTTGAGCAGGACCATCGAGCGATCAAACGCAAAGTGCGGCCGATGATGGGGTTCAAGTCCTTCTGGTCGGCCTCGGTGACCCTGGCTGGCATTGAGCTCATGCACATGATCCGCAAAGGCCAGTTGAAGGTCACGGGACGATTGCGTCCGGCGCAGCAGTTCTATTCGCTCGCCAGCTGACTTTCATGGCGAGCACGGGGCTGCTGCGTTGTCGCGCAGAATTCGCGACAGAACCCAGCAGCGTGCCAGCCGAGGCGGACAGGCAACGCCGCCAATTGAGCGGTGTCCTGCGAAGTCTCGGGATGACGCCGCAGACGCCAGTGACGGTCCTGAGCGACGGCGCCGTGGGACCACGTGCCTTGGGCGAAGCGGCAAGCGCGGGCCCAGTCCGCCATATCTTGGATTGGTTCCACCTCGCCATGCGCATCCAGCACGTTGCTCAGTGCGTCAAGGGCTGGCCGGATGCGACGGCCGACGAGCGTGAGAAAGGTGCTGACCTCGCCGACATCGTTGAACATATCCGCTGGCGTCTATGGCATGGACAGGTGCGACGTGCGCAAGATCTGATCGGAGAGACGTTGCTGCCCCTGAACGCATATGTGGACGGCCCCCTGCTTGCAAGAGATTTGATGGCTTGGTGATGCGGATCGCTTGCGCCCATATGTGCGGTTTCGGCGCCCCTATGGACGCTGCCGAGCTGGTATCCGCGACGCGCGCTCCAAGCAATGACACGGCATTGTCTGCCGTTGCGAGTAACGGAATGTCGCGCGTTTTGGATCGATCGATCACACCATCTCCTCATGCAAGTTCCGGCCTTTGGTGCACGAGGATTGCCCGGGCACCAAACGGGTCAGTCAGTTTCTTTGTTCGATCGCGAGCCGTTTCTCCGTCCCGACCACGAACAGATGGGCGCGCCGGGCGCAGACACGGTCAAGGAGCGCGGAGCGCAGCGAGGCGACCGCGCAGCGGCGCCGCAGGCGTCCTTGACGGTGTCGAGCACGGTGCGATGCTTTGCACATCGGGGGAAGCGCCTGCATCATGCCGCCTCCGCGAAGGCGTCGACGCCCGCCGCGTGGTGCGCGCGATGCCGGCATGGATCGTAGCGATCACCCGTCACCATCATCTTCCAGGCGATGCGCGCCGTTTTGTTGGCCAGCGCGACCGCTGCGAGCTTGGGCGGCTTATGCTCCACCAACGAGCTGAGCCAGACCGCATCCCCGGGTCGGCCCCGCCTGGCTTTCTGGATGACGGAACTCGCGCCGCAGATCAGCAGAGATCGCAGCATTTCGTCGCCGGCGCGGGTGATCCCGCCCTGCCTCGCCTTGCCGGCGGTGGAATGATCCTTCGGCGTCAGCCCGAGCCAGGCCGCAAAGTCACGGCCGGAACGGAACCGCCTCGGGTCGGCCACCTTGGCAGCGAGCGCCGCGGCGATCACCGGACCCACCGATGGTATCTCGGCCAGCCGGCGGCTTTGCTCGCTCGCACGGTGATGGGCCAGCAATCTGGCCTCGATCTCGCGGATCTGCGCCGACACGTGCCGGTACTGCCCGGCCAGCATCGCGAACATCTCTCGCGCAAGCTCCGGCACCGTGTCGTCCGCTTCGATCCGCGCAAGCAGCGGCTCGAGATGGGCCAGCCCCTTGGCTGCCACCAACCCGAACTCGGCGGCATGGCCGCGGATCGTGTTGCTCACTTGCGTGCGCCGCTTCAGCAGGCCGTCGCGCACCCCAATCAGCATCTGAGCCGACTGCTGCTCGACTGTCTTGATCGACACCCGCCGCTTTTCGACCTTCGGACGGCTCATCGCCTCGCAGATCGCCTCCGCGTCGGCTGCGTCGTTCTTGCCGCGATCAACATAGGGCTTCACGTATTGCGGCGGGATCAGCACCACCGCGTGCCCCAACGCTCGCAGCTCACGCGCCCAGTAATGCGAGCCCCCGCACGCCTCAATCCCGATCCGCGTCGGCGGAAGCTTCGCGAAGAAGCTCAGCACGTCGCCTCGCTTCAACTTCCGTCTCAGCACCACACGCTCTTCCGCATCCACACCGTGCAGTTGGAAAACTCTCTTGGACGTATCCATTCCTATCCGGATAACATCTCCCATGGACGGCTCCCTCGTTTGAGACCTCAACAGCCTCAATCTGGCACAGTCGATGCCGTCGGGGGCCGTCCACTCCAGCAATGGCAGAGATGAACTCCACGACTGCCAGAACGGCCTGCAGAGTGGTGCAGGCTCTCGCCGCGCTCGAGACCTATGTTGCCGGGCTTTCCGACATGATCATCGATTACGCGACAGCCCGGCGATGCGAGGAACCGTTCTCGACGTCACCCACCGAAGGCGCGGTGCAATGGCTTTTGCACCGTCGGATGGCATCCCAGCAGCAAATGCGATGGTCGCCTCGAGGTGCTCATCTGATGCTCAAGGTTCGCACATCCGTCGCCAACGGCGGCTTCGATCACGATCATGCCGCCGCAGAACGATGGGCTCTGCGTCCGTTTCGGAAAGCGGCATGACCCCCCAGGTTTTGGACGGTGTCCTCACGTCACGAGGCATACCCTGTCAAACCTGCAAAGCACCGTGCCTGGCGTTAAACTGAAGCCGAAACCCGCAGACGCTCGCGCAAGCGACCGCTTTGCGCCCATGCACGAACCCGCTTCGCGGGATTGGTGCTGCGGGGTGACGTGGTGCGTTTTCGATGAGGTCTTGAGCGGGGCGTAGGTGCCTCTCGAGCATGGAGTTCCCTTCATCATGAGAGGAACATCCGATGCCGGTTTCATCTGTCGAACGCCCTGTCAGCGCGCTGCGGCAGCGCATGCTCGAAGACATGGCGATGCGTGGCCTGCGATCACATACGCAGCACGATTATATTCGCTTTGTGCGCAGCTTCGCAGCGTTCCTCGGTCGGTCGCCCGATACGGCGCAGGCTGAGGATATTCGCCGGTTTCAAGTGCACCAACGCGAGATCGGGGTACAACCGCCCACGATCAACGGCTCGGTCTCAGCGCTGCGCTTCCTCTTCACCGTAACGCTCGACCCGCCAGATCAACCGCGCGGTTCATGAGGCTGCGGAAGCCGCTGGCATCACGAAGCATGTCAGCCCGCACACATTGCGCCACAGCTTCGCCACGCACCTGCTCGAGCAGGATGTCGACATCCGTGTCATCCAGGTCCT
>CAVTEC010000077.1:0-11499 GCA_963733475.1 uncultured Alphaproteobacteria bacterium
CCCACATCGGTGTGCCGATGTAAGAGGGCACAGTAGACGGGACCGCCACTCTATTGATCAAGCAACAATAGAGCGCAGCGCCACGGCCACCTCTGATACGCAGCGTTCAAATGCGGCGAGGGAGGTGTAGCGCTCGTCGGGTGCTGTCAGCCCCGCGACTAGGCAATCGGTTGACGCGATAACGCTGCCTTCCAGCATGAGGTTGTCGCGCAAAGTGAAGGGCTCGATAGCCATGCCGTCACTGTCTTCGTGCTCGCCGGTCGGCCGCTCGCGAACAGCACCGCCGCAGAATGCCCAGACCCGATCAAAGAATGGCCTGTCATCGTTGGTATAGGCAAAGATCCGCCGGCCGAGCGCCCGCATGAAGCCCATCTCGTACGCCGAGCCGACGTCGGCGCTTGGCCCCCGAAACGGGGTGAGGTTGACGATCATAGCGTCACAAGTCCGCATGACACGCTCCATCGCACGGCTGATCGCGAGACCGCGTTCAGGAAGCGTCATCGAAGGGCTACAGGGCTCTTCCTCATCGGTCGGGAATACGCCGATGAGGCCGTAACACTGGCAGATCGCGCGCTTGCGCGGGCCGATCTCCCGGGCATTGGCAAGAAAGACCTCGGGTCCCGCAAGGTAGACGCGCACAGTCATGCGATTTTCGTCTCCACCGTTGCCGCGTCCATGCGATTCGATCCGATCCGGCCGAATTCCGCGTCCACGATCCACATGCCAAGCAAGTCCTGACCGACCTCTATGCTCCATCTGTGCAGACGATTGGCGAGAGGGTTGCGTGCTTCTAGTCCAATCCATGTCCCAGCGATCATGTCGATATCCTCACGTGCCGCCCCGCGAATAGCGTGGATTTCATAACCAGGCGCGTCATCGCGCCACTTCCAGGACAGATATCCGCACCCACGAGCACGGTTTTTTTGGGCTCACCACCGGCATCGACTCACCGCCTGCCGCCCGTCACGATGGATTTTTGCTGACGACGAGGCCGTGTGGACTTTTGCGGGCGCCTTGCCGTGCGCCGGCGTGGCGAGCGAGCGCGGTCTGCACGGCCCTGAGCAGGAGTGCGCCAGCGTTTTCGAGACCGAAGTACAACGCGACGATTCCGAAGCACACAGAAAGGAGGGCCCATCGATAAGTCGGTCCACTCATCACCCAAGAAAATGCCAAGCCCAGAAGGGCCCCTGTGTCCACAACAAACAGTGCGCCAAAGACGACACAGGCGATGAGCAGGGTCACTATCTTCATCGTGACATCACGATAGCATATATGCCCGACCGTATGAGTGCGACGAAGCGGCGCGACGGTTTGCAGTCATTCGGCGGCAGCGACCGCAAGTCGAAGTGTGAACCGAAATTTCAAGCTCTCTCACTCCGCAGCGATGCTGCGGCTTAGCTCGGATCGCATCAGGACAACATGGTCAATTGTGAACGCGGAATGGAGCGGCCGTGGTGTTGTGCAGCCCGAGTGCCCGGTGCATATGCATTATGTCAATACCCGCACAAAGTGCCACCTCGGCGGGCTTGGTCCGCGATACTGCGACCAGGCACCTTCTGTTGGGTCCCTTCGGCACCGTTTTCGCTTTAGAGTGAGAGTGGAGCCGGTTTTCCATGACGGGTTGACGGTCGGGAGAGAGGCTCCTGGCGCCCGTCGTGGAGATGACCCATGACGCATGTGGAAGTTCTAAATGCAGCTCGCGGCAGCACTGGCGGCTACAAGGTAGACGTGAGACGTGGTGAGCGGATCGGCCGAGTGTCTTCGGAGTGGTTTTCGCGGCCGGGGGACGAACGCTACCTATCCTTATCGGACTTGTTCGCGGCCGTCCGGGGACGAACCGAGCGCAGCCGGACCCGCACTGTCGAGAGCGCTGCGATCCGGGTGGAGGCCGGCCGCGACGACGCCGAGCGCCTGACACTGATGGTGCCGGGTGCGGACGCGCCGATCGCGCCGACGCATTGGAGCTTCGGCCAGCTCGCCAGTTTGGTTGGGGCACCTGCCGCTTACCTGCGCCAACTTCCCGCGCCGCTCGCCGGCATCAATCTCCAATACGGCCTGACTTCGCACCGCACAGAGCAGGTAAAGACTCTCGAGATCGAAGACGGCCGGGCCGAGTTGCGCGCCGTCACCGGCCCCGACTATGGCCGCATCTTCGATCACGAACTGGTCTCGGCCGTACAGCGCATTGCAGGCAGCGGCACAGGCGACACGCGCTGGAAAGTACCAGGCGTGCTCGACTGGTCGACCGGCATCTACAACCCCCTCGTCGATGCCACCCAGGACACGACGACGCTGTATGCCTCCGACCGCGATGTCTTCCTCTTCCTGGTCGACGACCTCAATCCAATTGAGGCCGGCCGACTCCCTGACGGCTCGCCCGACCTCTACTTTCGCGGGTTCTACTGCTGGAACTCCGAGGTCGGCGCGAAGACGCTCGGCATCGCGAGCTTCTATCTCCGCGCCGTCTGCCAGAACCGCAATCTCTGGGGCGTCGAGGATTTCGAGGAGATCACCATCCGCCACTCGAAATACGCTGCCTCGCGCTTTGCCCACGAGGCGGCTCCGGCGCTGACCCGCTTTGCCAATTCCTCGCCTATGCCGTTCGTGAACGGCATCAAGGCGGCACGGGATAAGATCGTGGCGCACACGGATGACGACCGCAGCGAGTTTCTGCGCAAGCGTGGTTTTTCCAGGACCGACACGGCGAAAATCATCGAGACCGTGCTGGCCGAGGAGGGACGCAAGCCCGAGAGCGTGTTCGATTTCGTGCAGGGCATCACCGCGGTTGCGCGCGGCAAGACGCACCAGGACGCGCGGCTCGACCTGGAAACACGCGCGAAAAAGCTGCTCGACCGGGCCGCCTGAGTCTCAGCAAACCGGAGATCTCCGGCGTTATGTTGTCAGCCTTTCCTGATCGTCGATTGTGCGGCGCTGCCTTCAGAGGAAGAGGGCGGCGCTGCGCTTCGTGACGGGTTGGAGGTCGAGAGAAAGGCTTTCGGCCGCCCGTCGCGGAGTATCAGCTCATGGCGACTGCCGTTCAGAAGATCACCCTCTCGCCCTCGCGCGACATTCCCTTCAACAAACTTGTTCTCAGCCAGTCGAACGTCCGACGTGTGAAAGCCGGCGTCTCGATGGAAGAGCTGGCCGAGGACATCGCCCGGCGCGCGCTGCTACAGGGCCTCAGCGTCCGGCCAATGATCGACCAGGCCGGCGTCGAGACCGGTATGTTTGAGATACCAGCCGGTGGCCGGCGCTATCGGGCACTGGAGCTGCTGGTGAAGCAGAAGCGCCTTGCCAAGACTGCGCCGGTTCCCTGCGTCATGCGCGACAGTGGTATTGCCGAGGAGGATTCGCTTGCCGAGAACGTCCAGCGTGCACCGCTGCATCCGCTCGACCAGTTCCGGGCTTTCCTGGCGCTGCGCGAGAAAGGCCAGTCCGAGGAGGAGATCGCTGCCGCCTTCTTTGTCTCGGTCAATGTCGTCAAGCAGCGGCTGAAGCTCGCATCGGTTTCTCCGAAGCTGCTCGACATATATGCCGAAGACGGCATGGCGCTCGACCAGCTCATGGCCTTCACCGTGTCGGGCGATCATGAGCGGCAGGAGCAGGTTTTTGAGCGAACTCCAGGCCTCCTACGATAAGCATCCCACCGCAATCCGGCGCATGGTCACCGAAGGTTCCGTCCGCGCCTCGGACAAGCGCGCGCAGTTCATCGGCGTGGACGCTTATGTCGCGGCCGGCGGCATGGTGCTGCGCGATCTGTTCCAGGGCGACGATGGTGGCTGGCTGCAGGATGTGGCGCTGGTCGATCGGATGGTGGCCGAAAAACTCCAGCGCTGAATCGCAGAGGATCTCCGCTGAAGGCTGGAAGTGGATCGAGGTGGCACCCGACTTTGCTTACGGCCACGCCTTCGGCCTGCGCCAGCTTCGCGGCGAGACCGTCCAGCTCAGCGCCGAGGAGGAAGCCACCCGCGACGCGTTCCAGGCCGAGTATCGACCAACTTGTGCGAGGCCTATGCTGATGCCGATGACTTGCCCGACGAGGTCGATCAGCGCCTGGCGGAGATTGAGGCGGCCCTGGAAGTCTTCGACGCGCGACCAGCGGTTTACGACCCGGTCGAGATCGCGCGTGCCGGCGCCTTCGTCAGCATCGCATCGGACGGCCACGTGCGTGTCGCGCGTGGCTATGTCCGGTCGGAGGACGAATTATCGGCTGAGCCGGAGACCAATCCGGCGCCGGATGAAGAGGCTGTCCGCACCATGACGGTCCGCCGGAACCGCGGCAGCGGTATGGTGGTTGGAGACGAGCCTGTGTCCGAACCCGAGGAGGACGAAGGTCTGCCAGCCCATCCCCGACCGGCTGATAACAGAGCTGACCTCACATCGCACGCTCGCGCTTGCGCCATGCGCTCGGCGAACAGCCGGATGTCGCCTTCCTCGCGGCGCTGCACGCCTCTGCCTCAAGGTCTTCTACCGCTACGGCTCGGATACCTGCCTGGAGCTCGATCTGAAGAGCGTCAGTTTCAGCGCCCAGGCGCCTGGGCTGAACGACAGCGCTCTCGGCCGAGGCCATCGACGTCGGCACAGGCCTGGATCCAGCTCTCCCGAAGGAGCCGGCCGATCTCTGGGAGGCGCTGCTCGCGTTGGACAGCGACAGTCGGACGCGCTATTCGCCCACGTCGTCGAGCCTGTCGGTCAACGCGGTGCACGAAGCCTGGAATCGGCGGCCGCGAGCGTTCGACCATGCCGATCGTCTTGCCGAGGCAGTCGATCTCGATATGGTGGCGCGCGCTGGTCGCCGACCGTGGACAACTACCTCGGTCGCGTGACCAAGGCTCGCATCCTCCAGGCCGTGGCGAGGCGAAGGGCGGCGGGCCGCCGAGCCGATCGACGCACCTGAAGAAGGGCGAGATGGCGCAGAAGCCGAAGACACTGCTCGCCGGCACGGGCTGGCTGCCCGAGCCGCTGCGTACGCTGACGCGGGATGCCTCGACGCTGTCCTCCACCTTCGCCACCGATGAGAGCGTGGGGACCGAGGACTCCTCGGCGTAGAAACGCCTGCTGAGCGGACACGAAACGGCCTTGGTCGAACCCGAACCTCGAACGAGGATGACGCGTCCGCGGCCGACCATCAGCGATCGCGGCCGAATAGTACGAGCCAACAAGCCAATCTCACCGGGCCCGCCGGACGACGGCGGGCCCTTTTTCGTCTCGGAGGGCTCGATGAGGGAAAATGCCTCAGAGCTGGCCCACCGGCTCGCCGAACAGGCCGAAGCCGTGTGCCGTCATTATCTCTCCGACGGTCGGCGTGAAGGCCGCTACTGGGTCGTCGGCGATGTTCGCAACACGCCCGGCCGCTCCATGTTCGTGCGACTCGCGGAGTCGCCGAAGGGTCCAGCCGGCAAATGGACTGACGCCGCCACCGGCGAGCATGGGGATCTGCTCGACGTGATCCGGGGAAGCTGTGGCCTGGTTGACTTCAAGGATGTCGCCGATGAGGCGCGATCGTTCTTCAGCTTGCGGCACCGAGCCGGAACAACCGAACTCGGCGCGAACTGGACCGCACCTGCCGGATCCGCGGAAGCGGCGAGACGGCTGTTTGCCATGTCGCAGCCCATCAGGCACGCTCGTAGAAGCCTATCTTCGTAACCGCGGCATCACGGCTTTGCACGAAACTGCAAGCCTGCGCTTCCACCCGCACTGCTACTACCGTGCCGGACCAGCACAGCCCGACCGAGACCTGGCCGGCGATGATCGCCGCTGTCACCGATCTCTACGGGCATTTCACCGGCGTCCATCGCACCTGGCTCGATCCTCGGGCTTCAGCGAGGCAACGCTCGGTAAGGCGCCAATCGATACGCCACGGCGAGCGAAGGGGAATCTGCTTGGCAACGCCGTACGCTTCGGCGTGGCAGGCGACGTCCTGGCGGCGGCGAAGGCATCGAGACGATGCTGTCGCTCCGATGCGTTCTGCCTACCATGCCAATGGTCGCAGCGCTCTCGGCCGCACATCTCTCCGCGCTTCTGTTCCCGGTCACCTTGCGTCGGCTCTACATCGCCCGAGATGATGATCCCGCTGGCGACCGCGCAATGACAACACTGATCGAACGCGCGCACGAAGCCGGCATAGAGGCGATCGTGCTGTCGCCACGCCTCGGCGACTTCAATGAAGATCTTCGGCTGCTCGGAACGGACGCACTGACCGCCACGAGCCGTATGCAGATCGCGGCGCGGGACGTAGCTCGCTTCATGGAGATAGCGGTGTAGGCCGTGATAAATGAGCACGCGCCAGCGTTTTCATCACCAAGTCGGATCATCCATACTTTCCCCAGACGCTCGAGAAGGCCGCGCCCGCGGCCTTCCAAGAGGGCGATCGGGCGGCAAGCGGCCCGCACCGGCAATGGCTGCGGCCGACGATTTTCCGGCGCGGCCTGCGGTCGCTTTCCATCGCGAAACAAAATCGCCGGCCTTCGCCATCCTCCGCCAAGGCTCCGGCCCTCCGCTGCGCTCCGGGTGCAGGTCCATTCCGCTTGCCGCCTTCGTCGCCACGAAGGCCGCGATGGGCGCGGTCGATCCGACGAGGAAAAGCCGCGATGACCGCCGACCACGATAACGATTTCGAGCCGCACCACCGCTCATCCGCAACCGACCAGATCCTCCACGAACTCCAGCTCTATGGCCACCGGCCCTTCCACGACGAGCCCGATCCCCGGCCGCTTCCAGACGCCGAGACTCATCGCCGGCAGCATCTCGGATATCTTCGACGCCCTGGTCGTGGCGCTGTCCGATACGCGTCTCGAACCCGACCTTGAGGACCTGCTCTGGTCGACGGTGAACGTCTTCCACCGTGCCATTGACAGAATCGAGCGCGAGCTCGACGCCAACGAACTGGCGCAGCAACGGTCCCAGCGCGAGCAGGATGGCAGCGAGGTCAAATCCGTCGAGTTGGAGCGTCTGACGGCAGAAGGGCAGACGCTGATCGAGCGCCGCAATGCTTTCGAGTTGATGCGCGACCAGGCCGCCGATCAGTTCGAACGTCTGGCCCACTCCGTCTGGCGGCCGCGCAACGGCTCAATGGTCAACCATCGCAATCTCACCGCGGCGATGATCGACAGTCGAGACTTCCTTGCCGCGAAGAAGCGCGCCGAGAACCAAGTGCTTCTTCCGGCCGGACCGAAGGTGGCGCTGACCGGAGGGCTCGACTTCAACGATCACAAGCTGATCTGGGCCAAACTCGACCAGGTCCACGCCAAGCATCCCGATATGGTCCTGCTGCACGGGGGATCGCCAAAGGGTGCCGAGCTGATCGCCGCCAAATGGGCCGACAACCGCAAGGTGCCGCAGATCGCCTTCAAGCCCGACTGGACCCGGCACGCCAAGGCCGCACCGTTCAAGCGCAACGATGCCATTCTGGAGACTCTGCCGATCGGCGTCCTACACTTCCCGGGCACGGGCATTCAGGACAACCTCGCCGACAAAGCCAAGAAGCTCGGCATTCCGGTCTGGAAGTTTGGCCGTGCGTAAGCGCCCTTGCGATTGCATTCCCTTGTTCCGTTCCCCTCGATGCCGCATTGTGCTGGCTCTCCGCCATCACATCCGGAAGATGTTGTTTGACGTCCAGAACTGGCCACAAGGCGCGCATCTGAGCCGTCACCAGGCCATCCCGCGCCGCTTGGACGCGGACATGGGCGCGCGCCGGAAACGTCGCCCTGTTAGCGTCGCCGGGATGCAACTGCCCGGCGGCCCGTACCACGACCAGCGGCGGGTGCTTGGCAAGTGCTTTGCTACACTGACGCCATGGTGAGTCAGGCAGATACCTCTGTCATGCCCGCTTCCGATCGCCGGCTACGGCGAGCGCTCAGCGTCACGCTTCCGTCTGGACTGCTGCTGAGCGCGCTGTCGGTGGCGGTGATGCTGTTGGGCTGGTGGCTGATCGCGGCGCTGCGGATCGTGCGGGCCGACCTGTTGCCTTCGCCCGCTGACGTCTGGGCGGCGCTCGTCGAAATCCTCACCCAGGGCTATCGCGGTACCACGCTGTTGGAGAACATTGCCGCCACCCTGGGTCGACTGCTCGGCGGGTTCTGTGCAGCCACGGCGGTCGGCGTGCCGCTTGGGCTGTGGATGGGATCCAACCGGGTGGCGAATGCAGCACTGGACTGGATCATCCAGTCGCTGCGCCCGCTCCCACCGCTATCGTACATGATCCTGCTGATTCTTTGGCTCGGCACCGGGGATCTCTCAAAAGGCACGCTGCTGTTTCTTACCGCCTTTCCGATCATCGTTTCAGCTTCGGCGGCAGGCGTGCGCGGGGTAAAGCGGCAGCGCATCCAGGCGGCGCAGGCGCTTGGCGCCTCGCGTCGCGCGGTGTTCCGCTGGGTGGTCCTGCCCTCGGCGGCACCAATGATCATGATCGGGCTGCAGATCGCGCTGGCCGCCGCATTCTCCACCGTGGTGGCGGCCGAGTTGTTGGCGGCGACGGACGGGCTGGGCTGGATGGTGATCTCCGCCAGCACGTTCCTGCGGAACGACATTATCATCCTGGGCATCATCATCCTTGGCCTGCTAGGTGTCGGCCTGGCCGCGCTGCTGCGCGCAGCGGATCACCTGGTGATCCATTGGCGCGGACGCGACTGATGCGCGTGCTGCCGAACTGGAGCATCACCCTGCTGTCGATGCTTTTGGTGACCGCCGCCTGGATCGTGGTGACCGGTTGGGGGCTGGTGCGCGATATTTTTCTGCCCGGCCCGGCGGACGTCTGGTGCGGCTTCCTGGAATTGATCGATGATGGCTACAGGGGCAGCCCGCTCCTGGTGCACATCGGCATAAGCCTGTATCGCGTTGGCACTGGCTTCCTCAGCGGGGCGATTGTCGGCACCGTCCTCGGTCTGGGCATGGGCTATATGCCGCGGCTGAACGCGTTTGCCCGGCCGTTCATAGAGTTTCTCCGCCCATTGCCGCAACTCGCGTATCTGGTGCTGCTGATCGTCTGGCTCGGCATCGGCGAGACCAGCAAAATCACCATGCTGTTCCTGGCCGCGCTGCCGGTGTCCGCGATCGCCGCGCGCGACGGTGTCGCCAACGTGCCGCCTGAGCGGGTGCAGGTGGCGCGCGCGTTGGGCGCCGGCCCCTGGCAGGTGTTTTGCTTCGTGATCTTCCCCTCGGCCCTGCCGGAGATCCTGGTCGGCGCGCGCCTGGCGGCCGGGATCGTCTATGGTACATTGATCGCCGCCGAGATCATCGCCGGGTCGGACGGCATCGGCTGGATGATCATGGATGCCGGGCGCTTTCTGCGCTCGGACTACGTGTTCGTCGGGATCTTCATCGTCGGGCTCGCGGGCATTGCGATCGACCGGGCGCTGTTGCTACTGGAGCGGCGCGCGATACATTGGGCCGGGCGTTAGAGCCTAGGGGATATACAATGCCGGATACGCTGATCACGCGACGGGCCGCGCTGCAGACCGCGGCGGTCGCAAGCTTGGTGCTGGCGCGTGGGGCGAGGGCCGCGGCACCGGCGACGGTGAATGTAGGCTTCTTCACCGAAACCAAACCAACCATGATCGCCAAGGGTGAGGGCTGGTTCGCCGAAGGGACCGGCGGCAAATTGAACTGGACCGAGATGGGCAGCGGCGCGGAGATCAATACCGCGATCACCGCCGGAAGCTGCGATTTCGGCCTGGCGATCGGCTCCTCGCCGACCGCAGCCGGCATCGCGCAGGGGCTGCCATACAAGTTGATCGGCATGGTCGACAACATCGGCCCGGCCGAGGAAATGACCGTTCGTGTCGCCGCCAACATCAAGACGCCGGCGGACTTCAAGGGCAAGAAGGTCGCCACGCCGTTCGGCTCGACCAGCCATTTCCGCCTGCTGGGATTTCTGAAAACCAACGGTCTGAGCCAGAGCGATGTGACCGTGCTGGACATGAAGCCGGCCGCCATTGTTGCAGCGTGGAGTCGTGGCGACATCGATGCCGCTTATGTCTGGGCGCCAGCCAAAAGTAAGATCCTGGCCGATGGCGGCAAAGTGTTCCCGACTTACCAGGCGTTGGACAAGGCCGGTTACGTGATTGCCGATCTCATCGTAGTGCGCGACGGCTTCGCGCAGTCCTACCCGGAGGCGGTCACCGGCTTCCTAAAGGCATACGGCAACGCGCTTGCGATGTATCGCGACAAGCCCGACGCAGCCGCAGAGATCGTCGCAAAGCAGGCCGGTGTCAGCCCGGAGGTCGCGCTGGCGGACATGAAGGAATACGATTTTGTGCCGCCAGCCCAGCAGGCCTCCACGGCCTGGCTGGGCGGGACCGCGTCCGACCCGGGCAAATTCGCCCATGTGCTGAAGGACACTGCCGACTTCCTGGTCGAGCAGCACAGCATCAAGAGCGCGCCGGGACTGCCGGCATTCCAGCAGGCGATCGATACTTCGTACCTGAAAAAATCACTGGCCTGACGAAGCGGCAGCGTTGAGCGACTTCGTCTGTTTCGATGACGTCTCGGTGCATTACGGCACGGGGGCGTCAATGGTGCGGGCGGTGGAGCGGGCGAACCTGAGTTTCGCGCGCGGCGACTTCATCTGCATCGTTGGCCCGTCCGGCTGCGGCAAGACGACAATGCTGCAGACCCTGGCCGGATTCCTTCCGCCGAGCGCGGCGTGGTGAAGGTCGACGGGCAGACCGTGACCGGCCCGGGGGCAGAGCGTGGAGTGGTGTTCCAGCAGCCCGCCCTGTTCCCATGGCTAACGGTCGCCGCCAATGCCGGGTTCGGGCCGCGCATGACCGGCGCCGCCGGGCGCGACGCCCGCGTTGAGCAATGGCTGCGCACCACCGGGCTGTGGGAATTCCGCGACCGCTACCCGTACGAACTGTCCGGTGGCATGCAGCAGCGCCTGGCGATCGCGCGAGCGCTGTGCAACGACCCCAAGGTGCTGCTGATGGACGAGCCGTTCGGCGCACTGGACGCGCTGACCCGCGAGACGCATGCAGGAGGAACTGCACGCGGTCTGGCGGCGCACCGGAATGACGGTGGTGTTCATCACCCACAGCGTCGAGGAAGCAGTCTATCTTGGCACCGAGGTCGTTGTAATGTCGCCCCGTCCGGGCCGCATCGTAGCGCGCTTGCCGATGCCGTTCGCGCGCGGCCATGCAGCAGAAGGGATCCGCGCGGTTAAAAGCCGCGCCGATTTCGTCGCCGCGCGTGAAGAAGTGCTGTCGCTGATCTGGGCGATGGGTGAGGAGCACTAATCCCCACTAATACGAGATGCCCAAATGTGAGTTTGTTCCGCGTGATTGTGTTCGCTCTCGACTTTCGCAGCAGAGCATGTTGTCCGCAAGATATGGCCGGAATGAATAATTTGTTCCGCCTTGACCGCGGACTTTCGTCGCCTCGGCAGTCATTCAAATAAAGCGCTGCTCTGGGGTCGCGGATGCCGTCTGCCAACGCGATCGACGAAGGTCCGCTTCTCACACCGATCAGCCCCGTAGCAGCCGGGCGGCCGACGCGGGAAGAGCA
>CAVTEC010000078.1:0-104920 GCA_963733475.1 uncultured Alphaproteobacteria bacterium
CGCGCCATCGCGGCCTTGTACGCTGGATAGCGTTCCACATCGGCGCGCGGCGGTCGCGTCCACGCACCGCCGAAGCCGCTCATCCGCGTGCGGACGTAGAGAAAGAACGCCTCGCGCTGCTGCTCGCCATTGTTGCCGATGTCGACGCCAGCTTCGCGTTGCCTGCACACTGCCTCGTCCAGTGCGGCACGGCCAGCTTCGGCGAGCTCGGTATCAACCGGTTCACCGCGGCCTTTTGCCATATATAACCGCACCAGCAATTCAGGCCGCGGCAAGCTGCCAGTGTGGCTGGTCAGGATGCGCGTTTCACTGTGTTGCATGCGTTTCCCCTTTGTGTTGGCAATAGGAACTCAGCATCACAGCAGACGCAAGTTGCGGCGAGCACGGCTCGGAGTGCTAGCATCGGAGTATCAGCCTGAAAGTCGTGGAAACCGGATAGAAGATGCCGCCGCAAGATCGCGACCAGCACTTGTTCGCCCCAGGCCCCAAGCGCATCCTGGCGCTCGACGGCGGCGGCGTGCGTGGCATCGTCAGTCTCGCTTATCTTGAACGCCTGGAAGCGCTGCTGCGCGCACGATCGGGTCCAGACCTCGTCCTCGCCGACTATTTCGACCTGATCGGCGGCACGTCAACCGGCGCCATCATCGCCACAGGCCTCTCGCTTGGCATGACAGTCGCCCGCCTGATAGAGATCTACCTGTCGCTCGCCGCCGAAGGCTTTCGACGCACGCTCTGGCACGCCTACTGGGTGCCGAAATTCCGCACCGCACCGCTGCTGTCGCAGATCAGGGCTCAGGTCGGCGATATCACGCTTGGTGCGCCCGCGGTACGCACTGGTTTGGCGATCGTGGCCAAACGCATCGATACCGGTAGCGTGTGGGTGTTCCATAACCATCCGCACGGCCCCTATTTCGACCCGCTGGATCGGAGCCCGGGTGCCGTGCCGAACAAGGATCTGCTGCTCTCGCACCTGCTGCGCGCCAGCACAGCGGCGCCGACATTCTTTGCGCCCGAACACATCGAGGTCGCGCGAGGCATCACCGGTACCTTCGTCGATGGCGGCGTCAGCCCACACAATAATCCCGCCCTGTTGTTGTTCCTGCTCGGGACACTGCGCGGCTATGGGTTTCGCTGGCCGACCGGTGCACAGCGCATGATGGTGATCTCGGTCGGGACGGGCCATCGCCCGATGACGCCCGATCGCATGCCTTCACCCTCCGCGCCGGCCGTGACATTGGCGGTGCTGGCCTTGCGCTCGATGATGGAAGATTGCAGTTGGCTCGGTCAGACGATGCTGCAATACCTGGGCACATCACCGGCGCCATGGATGATCGACAGCGAGGTCGGTGACCTGTCAGCGGATCGTCTCGGACCGGAGCCGTCGCTGCATTACCAGCGCTACGATCTTGAGTTCTCACCCCGCTGGCTTGCCCGCGAACTTGGTATGACTGTCGATCCGCGCGAGATCGTTGAGCTCGCGCGCATGGATCGCCCGGCTGTCGTGCCACGGCTCCTCGACATGGCGCGCCTCGCCGCCGAACGTCAGGTGAAATCCGAGCACCTGCCGCAACCATTCGACGTGGAATAGTGCCCGCGGTCGTTGAAGGATGATGCGGGGAGCATGTCATTGTGAGTTGGCGACCGGCCGACGGAGGCCGACCCGCCCTGAATGAAAAAACACGCTCATGCCAGAGGCCCGTTGCGCTGACCCCACCGATCGTCATGGCGGGGCGCGTCCCGGCCACCCGTACCATCCGACTGCCGCTACCGGTGGCCGGGACGCGACCGGCCATGACGATGAGCGGTGGCATCGTGCGGCTGGTATCAATCTGCATCTTGGCAGCAAGCGGTTTCTTATTCTTGTTAGGAGCGCAGCGACGAAGCAATCTCGACGAGAATGCGCATCCTGGCCGAGATTGCTTCGTCGCTGCGCTCCTCGCAATGACATGTGGCCGAGGCAACTCGCGTTCTTCTAATTGCAGACACTGGCCAGCAAAAACGCAACGCAATGGACTTTAATGATGTGAAATCACTATTCGTCCCGTGCTACATTCTGCGCGGTCCTTTGCGCACACCATTCTTCAGCTTGCCCAACGACCCGGCGAAAGGCTAAACTCTTGCTAATTGCGGCTCCTTGGAGGGAACGCAGAGGGGGAGTGCGGTTGACGTGGCCTACCTTTCTCAATTCGAAGACGACATTTTCGTCAGCTATGCTCATGTCGATGACGACACTATTGCCGGACCAGGCCAGGGCTGGGTCACTCATCTCACCAAGTGCCTGAGGACCGAGCTGGCGCGCAAGCTCGGCCGCAGCGATGCCTATTCGATGTGGGTCGATCACGACCTGTTACATTCCCATCCTCTCACACCGCAAATTCTCGAGCGCGTCCGGCGCTCCGCCGTCCTCGTCGTCATTCTCTCGCCTGGCTACAACGCGTCGAACTGGTGCCGACAGGAGCGCGAAGCCTTCTTCGGTGTCGCCCGCAGCATGCAGAACGTCTTCGTGGTGGAGATCGACCAGATCGAAGACGTGGAACGCCCCGCCGAACTGGCGGATTTCAGCCCTTTTCGTTTCTGGTCCCGAGGCCCGCGCGACGGTGCCCCTCGTCCATTCGGCTGGCCACAACCCCAGTTCGATGATCAGGAATATTACGGTGCAGTAAAAGACCTGGCCCAGGCGATCGCCGTGGAATTGCAGCGGTTGAGGAAGGCACAGACTGCCGCGACTTCCACGTCCCCACAGGCGCCGCCCGCGCCCGCGCCCGCAGCTTCCGAATCCGGCCAGAACGGCACAGTGTTTCTCGCTCAGGTCACGGACGACCTGGAGTTCGAACGCAACAACGTCCGGCGCTTCCTGGAACAGGCTGGCATCCGGGTCACCCCCTCGGCCTGGTACTCACTCGAACCGACCGCGTTCCGCAAATCAGCCGCTACCGACATCGGCGAGGCGGACCTGTTCGTCCAGTTGCTCAGCGGCATCGTGGGCAAGCGTCCACCCGATCTGCCGGAAGGTTACGGCCAGTGCCAGTTGCAGCTCACGTTGGATGCCGCGAAGCCTGTGCTGCAATGGTGCAGTCCACAGCTTGATCTGACTTCGGTCGAGGACGATGCACATCGCGCCCTGTTGGAACGTGCGACTGTCCACGCCGAGCCCATCGAGGAATTCAAGCAGGCAATCCGCCGGCGTTTGCAGGAGATCCGCAATCCGGCGCAGACACGTTCCGCGACCAAGGCCTTCATCTTCGTTGACATGGAGTCAGCCGATCGGTCGCTGGCGGAAGACCTGTGCCACATCCTCCACAGTCATGGCGCGGGTTACGTGCTACCGCTCGAGACACAGGACCCCGGCGACTATCGCCGGGATCTGGAAGACAATCTGTCATCCTGCGACGCGTTGATGGTGATCTACGGCGCGACGACGTCCAACTGGGTGCGCAGCCATTTGCGTGAATGCCACAAGGCCCTGGTCAATCGTCCCCAGCCGCCACGCGGGCTCGCATTGCTGCAAGGGCCTCCCTCTCCCAAGGAGAGGCTGCCCCCTGCGCGGCTACCCAACATGGAAATACTTGACTGCCAGAACGGCGTGAATGAAGCCGCCATAGTCAAATTCCTCAGCAGTCTCAACAGCGCTGCCACATGACCGAGTTCTCCTCGCCTTATCCAGGCCTCCGGCCGTTCGAGGCCGACGAGGCTGATCTGTTTTTCGGCCGCGAAGAGCAGGTGGACGAACTGTTGCGCCGTCTGCACTCCACCCGTTTCCTCGCGGTCGTCGGTCCTTCCGGTTGTGGCAAGTCGTCATTGGTCCGCGCCGGCATGCTCGCCGCACTGGAATCAGGCTTTCTGGTCAGCGCCGGCTCGCATTGGCGTTTCGCAGTCATGCGTCCTGGCGGCCGGCCGATAACCGAACTTGCAACCGCGCTCGTCGAGCAGACTGGTCTCGCGTCCGACGACGTTGACAAACCGACTTCCATTGGCCTGCTCGGGGCGACGCTGCGGCGCGGGCCGCTGGGACTCTGCGGAGGCGTTGCACGACACCCCATTGCCGGCGAACACGAACCTCCTGGTCCTGGTCGATCAGTTCGAGGAGATCTTCCGCTTCCGTCGCGAAGGCGGCTTGGACGAAGCGGACGCTTTCGTCGCACTGCTGCTGGAGTCAGCGCGCCAACGTGACGTCCCCATATACATCGTCCTGACGATGCGCTCCGACTTCTTCGGCGATTGCGCGGCATTCTCCGGACTGCCTGAGGCATTGAACCGCAGCCAGTACCCTGACGCCCCGCCTGAGCCGCGATCAGCGGCGCGCCGCAATTACCGGACCGGCACGCGTGTTCGGCGGCGACGTGGCGCCGGAGCTGGTCAATCGTCTGCTCAACGAGATGGGCAACGACCCCGACCAATTGCCGCTGATGCAACATCTGCTGATGCGCATGTGGACCTGGCGTGCACCCGCCCAGGACGGAAGCCGCCACGTTCTCACGCTGGATGACTACGAAGTCGTCGGCGGGCTGCGGCACGCCCTGTCCAATCACGCCAATGAGGCGTTCGATCGGCTCAGCGAGCGGCAGCAATCGATTGCTGAGACGCTATTCCGGCGCCTGACCGAGCGGGCATCTGGGTCCCGCGACATCAGGCACCCCACATCGGCCGGTGAAGTGGCGGAACTCGCGAGCGCCACGCTCGCCGAGCTGACCGAGGTAGTGGATGTTTTCCGCGCGCCAGGCTGCAGCTTTGTCGTGCCGCCTTGGCCGCATACGTTGGACAGCGAGACCATTCTGGACATTACCCACGAGGCACTGATCCGCCAGTGGGACAGGCTGCGCGCCTGGGCCGAGGAGGAGGCTGAATCGGCAGACCGCTATCGCTTCCTGGAGCGCAATGCGCAGCTCTGGGAGCAAGGGCATATGGCCCTTTGGGGCACGCCGCACCTTGAGACGGCGCTCGAATGGCGCGAGCGGGTGAAACCTACGGAATTGTGGGCCGGTCGCTACGGTGGCAACTTCGTACTGGCGATGCAGTTCCTCGATGCCAGCGCGCAGGCGCGCGCGGCCGAAGAACAGGCACAACGCGAACAGCGCCAACGGCAGGTGCGCCGGCTTCGCCGCGTCACCATGGCATCGATGGCGGCAGCACTGATTTGCATCGGTGCGCTCGGCAGCGTCTATTGGTTCGGCTACGCCGAACATGTCGCCTATTATCAGAACCTTGCCAAACGCTGGGGCGAACCTGTCGGCATTGGCGCCCTGGACACCGACACGGTGCACCATCGGCTCTGGTCGCTGAAATTCATTGAACGCGGCATCCATTACGATCCGCAGTCACCCTGGCGGTTTGCCTACACTGTGAACGAGATCGAAGCCGTTGACGCAGATGGCAAATGCACGCCCGAAAACGCGATTAAAACCTATCTGAGCGAATCAGACGAAGATTTCTCGACATCTCATGAGTGTCTTTGGCGATTTGTCCGCGACGCCACGTCAGGTCGCATCGTCTATGAAAACGCATACGACAAGAACAGCCACATGCGCTGGGGTTATGAATACCTGCCGGGCGAAGAGGATCGCAACCACCGCGAAGGCTACTATGTCGGCCCGAATGGTTCGCTGGCTGATTTCCCAAACTCACCCGCCTCGGTCATTCGCCTGACGTATTCAGATCTCGGCTATGAAATTCGTGATGCCTATTTCGATCGCGATGGCAACCCACAGCCAGGCCCGGATGATGCGTACGGACGCAAGTTCGAATATGATGCGGACGGTCACCGGACCAGCATGACCTCGCTGGACGCAACCGGCAACAATGTCAACGATACGGCCGGGAATGCGACCCTCCGTATGACTTACGACAGCGCCGGCAATGACGTTGACGATTTCGGCGCTGGATGCCGCCGGCAAGCCGACGCTCTTTAAAAAAGAAGGCTATCACGAATATCGCGCCAACTACGACCAATACGGCGACTGGCTGGCCGAGGCCCATTTCGACAACGATGGCCATCCGGCGCTGGACGAATATGGCGTCTATGAAACCCACGTCACGCGCGACGACAAAGGACATATCCGCCGGTACGAGTATTTCGACCGGCAAGGCAAACCGGCGACATCCTCTGACGGCTATCATAGAATCGATGTCACTGCCATTGGACCTTACGGGCAGTGGGCAGAAATAGACTATTTCGATACTCAGGGACGCAAGACAACCGACAAAGACGGCAGTTATCGATACCTCCGAACTTTTGATGCGGATGGTCGGGTATTGACGAAGCGGGCATTTGGCACCGACCTCCAGCCGGTGGCCGCGCTCGAAGGCTGCTACGAGGTTCGCTACACCTATGACCAGGACGGACGTGCCGCCTCCAACAGTTGCTTTGGCAAAAATGGCGACAAGGCGCTCGGCTCACTCGCCAATCACAAGACGATCTTTCGCCACGATGATCGCGGCAACATAGTAGATCGCAGGTATTACAGCACTGATGACTCGCCCATCACAATTGACAAGGGGTATCACCACTGGACCGCCAAATACGATCTATTCGGGAATATCGTCGAAGCAGCCTACTTCGACCTTTATGATCGTCCAGTAAACAGCACAGAAGGCTATCAGCGCGAGGTCGCGACCTACGACAGTCGAGGAAATCCGACGTCACTCTCGTTTTTCAATGCTGATGGCGCGTTGGTCGCGGGCCCTCAGGGCTTCGCCAGGCGCACCTCGGTATACGACAATCGCGACAACAAGATCGAGCAGGCTTATTACGGACCCAATCGGGAGCTGACTGAGGCAAGCCAGGAAGCCAAAGGCTATGCCGTGGTGCGGCGTAAATACGACGATATGCTTCGCGAAACCGAGGTCGCGTATTTCGACAGATATGGCAGCCCGGTCAACCTCTCTATCGGCTACGCCACCAGGCGTTTCAGCTACACTGGCGAATTCATGGATCAGCGTGACTTCGATGCCGCGGGGCGTCCGGTTATCAGCGACGGCTGCCCCGTCGTCCGCCAGACAATCGGCACCACGATGGGCAGGACGTTGGACATGGTTTGCCTCGACGCAAACCTCCGTCGCATGAACGATAATGATGGTGTCTCCATCATTCGCATGGAATACGATGACCACGGGAATGAGCTGGAGGTCTCCGACCTCGATATGAATGAAAAACCGGTGATCGGCCCGGACGGTGCCGCATTCATTCGCGTCCGGTACGACAGCGCGGGTCACGCCATCGAGAGGTCCTACTTCGACGTCAATGACAAGCCGATGCCGGGTCCCGGCGGTGCCGCACGCATCCACTACGGCTACGACAACATTGGACGGCAGATCGAAGAGTCGTACTACCAAGCTGACGGCAAGCCATTTATCAACAGCAAGGGCTACTCCAGCGAGCGGCTGCGCTTTGACGAACATGGCCGACTGGCGGAAGACGCTTACTTCGGTGCGGACAACGCTCCAGTGACAATTCAACAGGGGTATCATCGGGTAACTGCCCGTTACGACGCACGTGGCTACATCGTCGAACGCAAATTTTACGACCTATCCAACAAGCTCTTCGTACTGCCGGAGCACTATGCCATCCGCCGGACTCAGTTCGATGATCACGGCAGGATCACCGAGGAGGCATATTTCGATGCGGCAGGCCAGCCTGTCGTCACAACCGATGGCTATCATCGACTGTCGCAGCGCTACGACGAACGCGGCAATATTGTCGAAACCGCTTATTACGGCGCGGACGGTAAGCCGCTGGTCCTGCCGGACAAGGGCTACGCTATGCGCATGGCGACCTATGACAGCCAAGGCAGGCTGACTGAGGAAAAGTACTTTGGAGCAGACGGCGAGCCGATTGCTTTGGCAGCCGGGTATTATCGACGCGTGCTACAGTATCCCGCCGCCGCAAGTGGCGTCGAACAGTCCTTCTACAACACAGACGACCAACTCACGCCGTCAAGTGAGGAAGGCTTCGCTGAGGCGAAGTCCGAGCAGGTTCTCTACTCCGTCAACGGCCGGCTTATCGCGCACTGCACAGGCGGTACCACCACCTTCTCCAGTTCATCCGCACACTGCCTGGATGCTGATGGACATCCGGTTGGGCCGCATGTCCTGATAACGGAGGTCAGCGCCAACTCTCAAGCACAGTCCGTTGGCGTTCGCCAGGGTGATGTTGTCATGACGTATGACGGTCACGCGGTCGCCTCACCAAATGCGCTTATCAAAATGGTGGGGGCCTCCAGTGGCGGACCACGTGAGCTGGTCGTGCGACGCGATGGTCAGAACGTGGCGTTCGTCGTTCAGCCCGGTCGTCTGGGCATTTCGATAACACTGACGCTCGCATCGGACATCGCGCCACAGCCCGCCAATACCGACAAGTAGCGCCCCGCTACAATTCTTGCGGCGACGCTGCCAACAACCGTTCGATCGGTTCCCAGACGAAAGCTGTCTGCGGGACCGGCTGGCCGGCAAACTGGATCACCGCCTCTGCCGTCGGCCTGCCGCCGAGACGCTGATAGAACCACCGGCTCGGGTTGTCGCGCAGCACCCAGACGAAGCAGGACTTGCAGCCGATTTCCGCCAAGTGCGCCGCCGCCGCGCGCATCAGCTTGCGTCCGACACCACGATCACGCCAGTCGTCCAGGACGTACAGCGTTTCCACCTCTCCCTCGGCCAGACGCCGTCCGGCGAACTCGCCACGCGCCCGGCCCGCGGTAGCAAACCCTATGATGCGCGAGCCACTCCCCGGCGGCACGTCAACCCCTGACGCCGACGCCACGTACACACCGGTGGATTGCGACCGGATGGCCGCATCGTAGTGCGCGGCCTGCCGGGGCACCGACAGCCGTGCCAGGAAATCGTCGGGCAGAATGCCAGGATACGTGCTGCGCCAGGCCGCGACATGCACCGAGCCAATGGAAATGGCATCGGCTGGCCGGGCGCGGCGTACCGAGATCAAGTGTGGCTCCGGGCGTCAGCCTGGCCTTCACGGCCTGCCACCGGGCTTGTCCCGGTGGTCATGGGGCACGTTCCAGGATAGCAGCGAAAAAGCCGTCAGTGCCATCCCGCGCTGGCGACAACGACAGCACCTCCCCCTGGACGAACTCTGTATGGCGGGAAAGGAAGGCAGACACGTGGTCCTCGTTCTCTTCGGCAAGCAGCGAACAGGTAGCGTAGACCAAACGCCCGCCCTTGCGAACCAGCGAGGCAGCCTGATCCAGAATGGCCACCTGCTTCGGTAGCAACTCAGCCACGTCCGCCTCGGTCAGCCGGAGCCGAGCATCAGGATTGCGCCGCCAGGTTCCAGTTCCGGTGCACGGCGCATCCACCAACACGCGATCGAACGACCCGGCCCGGCGCTTCAACCATTTGTCGCCAGGCTCCAGCAGGTGGCGTTCCACATTGTGTACACCAGCCCGGCGCAGCCGCTGGACGGCGTTATCCAGCCGCGCCGCTGAAATATCACATGCGACGAGTTGGCCGCGGTTCTGCATCGTCATCGCCATGGCGAGCGTCTTGCCACCAGCCCCTGCGCACAAATCAGCCACGCGCATGCCTGGCCGTGCATCAACCAGAGCAGCGATAAGCTGGCTGCCTTCGTCCTGGATCTCCACCAGCCCATCGCGGAACGCCGCACCACTGGTGACCTGGCGGCGGCCCTTGATGCGCAGGCCCCAGAGTGAGCGCGGCGTTGGCACCGCCTCCAGCCCTTCCGCCGCCAGTGCCGCGCGCGCCTCTTCACGCGTGGCCTTCAGCAGGTTCACCCTGAGGTCCAGCGGCGCCGGTTCCAGCAATGCTCGCAGTTCATCCGCGGGAATGCTGGGCAGCAGCCAATCAGGCGCCTCCAGCCTTACTGCATCAGGCATTGAGGGATGGTCGAGCGTGCGCCCTTCCACCCGATGCAGCACCGCGCGTTCGGATGGCACCAGCGGCTCCGGCGCAAATCGGCCGCCAGTGAAGTCCTCCACCGTCCCACCATCGAACAGCAGCGACGCCGCAACGAGCAACCGTGGCGTCGGCTGATCACCCAGCCACCAACCCAATCGACGAAACGTCCGCAACACGCGCCAAACGCGATCGGCGATCGCTCGCCGATCGCTGGAGCCAATGAACCGCCGAGCGCGAAAGTAGTCGTTCGCCACCGCGTCCGCAGGGCGCGCGCCATCAAGCACAAGCCCCAGCAGTTCGATCGCGGCTGCAGTCCGTCCAGCAGGCGTCACGCTACAGCCGAGAGGTCCTTCACCTCGGTTACTCGACCGCGCAGTCCGTATTCATCGGGCTGACTGCTCCGGTTCACCCAATACACCTGGAAGCCAAACGACAGCGCGCCGAATGCGTCCCACGGGTTGGACGACACGAAGCTAATTTCGTCCGCTGCCAAGCCGAAGCGATCGGTCACCAGCCGATAAACGCGAGGATCCGGCTTGAATACGCCAAAATCCTCCACGCTGAGCACTGCGTCCAACAGCCCCGCAATGCCAGCGGACGTGACTGCATCGGCCAGCATGCCTGGTTCACCATTCGATAGGATCGCGCGTGGAATGCCTCGATCGCGCAGCCGCGTCAGCAGGGGGGCAGCCTCGGGGTAGGCATCGAGCCGCCGATATGCCTCCAGCAGATCCGCCAACAGCGCCGGGTCCGTGACACCATATCGTGCTGCGACAAACGCCAGCGCCTCCTGGGTCAGCATCCAGAAATTACGGTGATGGGCCGGACCGGCCAGGCTTCGAACCCAGGTGTATTCGATCTGCTTGGTTCGCCACTCGGCGCTCATTCGCTGCCAGTCCGCGCCCAGCCGCGCGGCATGCCGGGACATCGCGGCATGCACGTCCAGCAGCGTCCCATAGGCGTCGAAAACGATGGCGCGAAATTCTGGCATGTTCTCTCTCAGGTCAGTGGCCGCTCCACAGCGGCGGGCACAACGCTTGCGCTGATGCGACCGACAAGCAGAACCATGAGCCCGCTGCCAGAGAGCACAGCGGCAAACAGCACATAGGCCATGGTATAATCAGTGCTGGCTCCGCGGATTAGACCCGTCAGATAGGGCCCGACGAAGCCTCCAAGATTGCCAACGCTGTTGATCAGCGCGAGGCCGGCGGCGGCAGACATGCCTGCCAGCAGACTGGTCGGCAACGTCCAGAACACCGTGTTGGACACCCAAAGTCCGGTGACAGCGATGGAAATGCCAATCATCGCAACCAACGGCGTGGTCGCAACGGCAACGAGCAGAAAACCCGCCGCGCCGATGAAGGCTGGAATTGCGACATGCAAGATGCGCTCGCCAGTGCGATCCGAGCTGCGGCCGACAACGATGCTTGCCGCCACCGCAAAGATCGACGGAATGGCCGTCAGCACACCGACTTCACCGTTGGTCAGATGACCAAAGCCCTTGACGATCTGCGGCAGCCACAGAGTGATGCCATAGGAAGCGATCAGGGTCAGAAACTTCGCCAGCGTCAGACACAGGGTCGCCGGATCACGAAAGACATGGACGAATTGCGCCGGCGAGCTGTGCGCCTTGGCCGAGGTTTCCGCCGCGATGCGCCGCGCTAGCCAGTTGCGCTCAGGCGCCTCCAGCCAACTGGCATCCTGCGGGCGTTCGGTCAGCCACCAGATGGCAGCCACGCCAACAGCAATGGACGGCAAGCCCTCGATGAAAAACAGCCAGCGCCAGCCCGGATGACCGAGCAGCCCATCCAGGGACAACAACGTGGCGGCCAGCGGACCACCCACAATCGCAGCCAATGGAGCGCCGGTCAGATACAGCGTGACCGCACGCCCTCTGTCCTCATCCGGGAACCAGCGCATCAGATAGACCATGACACCCGGCGCGAACCCGGCCTCGGCGATCCCCAGTAGGGCTCGCGCCGCATACAGCGAGTATTTGTCCACCACGAAGGCGGTTGCAGCGGCAACGATCCCCCAAGTGATCATGATGCGCGCCAGCCACAGGCCTGCGCCAAGCCGCTCCAGCAGCAGATTGCTGGGGATCTCGCAGGCCGTGTAGGTGATGAACAGCAAGCCGGCCGCGAAGCCATAGATCTCCGGCGTCAGTCCGAGGTCGTGGTTCATCTGCAACGCGGCGAACGAGACATTCACGCGATCCAGAGTGTTCAAGCTGAACATGACAAGCAGGAACGGGATCAGCCTGCGGGTGGCCTTCGCTATCGTCCGCCTGTGCAGCGCCGCGTCATCTTCCCCCGTCATGAACCGGAGCGCCGGAACTTCTGGAAGCAGTGTGGCGTCAAGGGGGCGAGCAAGGCCACCGCGCCACCGCGCACGACGACCTCACCCACGTAGAGATCGCCACGTGAATCACACCACAGCCCATGCGGCGCGATGAAATTGCCTGGCAGCAGCGGGTGTGGGCCGCCAAACCGAGCAGCGACCTTGCCGTCCGGATCGCACACGGTCACGCGTGATACCGGATCGTGTCCGGCCGGTGGGCATTGGCACGCCTTATCGTGCACGTGGTAAGGCACCGGCTTCGACCAGGCCAGTTCCGCGATATGGATGAAATCCTGATCGTCGATGAAGATGTCGTTTGGCCGGCCAACCCAGTCCCATGACTTCAGGAACACGCCATCGGCCGAAAAAATCTGCACGCGCGAGTTTTCGCGGTCCGCGACATAAACCCGCCCGCCGCTATCCACCGCGATCCCGTGCGGCAGATTGAACTGGCCCGCCGCGGCCCGGCTGTCCCCACGAGGTTATGTGCTTCCCGTCCGGCGAGAAGCGATGCACGCGCGCGTTGCCATACCCGTCGCTGATATACAGATCGCCATTACGGCCCTTCGCGACATTGGTCACGCGATTGAACGGCTGGCCGGCATACAGCACCGGACGTTCGCCGATCTTGTAACCCGTGTCCGATGCAACGCCGGGCTTGCCGATGGTCATCTGCAATTCGCCCTGCGTGTTGAAAACGCGCACGGTGTGATCGGCATCGTCGGTCAAATACACCGTGTCATCACGGTCGATGAAAATGCCGTGTGCGCTGGCGAACACGCCCTCGCCCCAAGCGGTCAGGAACCGGCCGTCCTTGTCGAAAACGATGACCGGGTGTTCGCCGCGATTGAACACGTAGACCTGGTCGCGCGAGTCCACAGCGACGCCGGCAACCTCAACGAAGGACCACCCGTCCGGCAGTTGCTCCCAGCCCTGGATTACTTCGTACTCGAAGCGGTGCACACCGTAGGTCATGCGGGATTAATCTTGCCGATAGTTCGGCGCCTCACGGCTGATGGCTACGTCGTGGACGTGGCTCTCGCGCAGGCCCGCATTGGTCACGCGGCGGAATCGGGCGGTGCGTTGCAGTTCCTCGACGGTTGCGCTGCCGGTGTAACCCATGCCCGCCTTCAGGCCGCCGACCAACTGGTGGATCGCCTGCGCCACCGGCCCCTTGTAGGGCACCATGCCTTCCACCCCCTCCGGCACCAGCTTCAACTGATCCTTGATGTCCTGCTGGAAATACCGATCGGCCGACCCTCGCGCCATCGCGCCAATGCTGCCCATGCCGCGATACGACTTGTATGACCGCCCCTGATACAGGAACACCTCGCCCGGCGCCTCATCGGTGCCCGCCAGCAGCGAGCCGATCATCACCGCGTCCGCCCCCGCCGCGATCGCCTTCACGATGTCGCCCGAGGTGCGCATCCCACCATCCGCGATCGCCGGCACGCCGTGCTCGTGGCACGCCGCGGCGCTCTCCAGCACCGCGGTGAACTGCGGCACGCCGACACCTGCCACCACCCGCGTCGTGCAGATCGAGCCAGGCCCGATGCCGATCTTCACGCCATCCGCGCCGGCCTCGATCAGCGCCAGCGCGCCCTCGGGGGTGGCGACGTTGCCGGCGATCACTTGCACCGCGTTGGACAGCTTCTTGATCGCGGTCACTGCCTCCAGCACGCCGCGCGAGTGCCCGTGCGCGGTGTCCACCACGATCACGTCCACCTCGGCCTCGATCAGCGCGCGCGACCGAGTCTGGCCGTCCGGCCCCACGCCGGTCGCCGCCGCGACGCGCAGCCGCCCCAGTTCGTCCTTGTTGGCGAGCGGGTGCGTCTCCGCCTTGTCCATGTCCTTCACGGTGATCAGCCCGACGCAGCGATACGCGTCGTCCACCACCAGCAGCTTCTCGATCCGGTGCCGGTGCAGGAGGCGGCGGGCTTCTTCGGGGAGACTCCCGCGGTCACCGTGACCAGATTCTCCCGGGTCATCAGCTCGTAGACCCTTTGACCCGGATCGGTGGCGAAGCGCACGTCGCGATGGGTGATGATGCCGACGAGGCGATTGGTGTCGCGCTCCACCACTGGGATGCCGCTGATCCTGTTGGTGGTCATCAGCGCCGTGACGTCGGCGAGAGTTCTGGTCGGGATGGATGGTGAGCGGGTTCACCACCATGCCGGACTCGAATTTCTTGACGCGGCGGACCTGGGCGGCCTGCTCGGCGGGTTCCAGGTTCTTGTGGATGACCCCGAGACCGCCCTGCTGGGCCATGATGATTGCCATGGAAGCCTCGGTGACGGTGTCCATGGCGGCCGAGATGATGGGGATGTTGAGGGAAATGGTGCGGGTGAGGCGGGTGCGGGTGTCGGTGGCGGAGGGGAGGACCTGGGAGTAGCCGGGGACGATGAGGACATCATCGAAGGCGAACGCCTCCTCGATGCGGTTGCTCTCGGGCAGTAGGCCCGAGGAACTCCTGGAGTGGGTGGGGGTGTCGAATGCCATGGGGCGGGCCTTTCCGCTACCTTGGCGGCTCCAAATAGGCCGACGGGCGGGAGTCCGCAAGCGGCGGTGCTGTTACTGTTTGGCTGGTTGTGGGGCCGGCGTCTCGGGGACGTCTCGTTGCCCTTTCAGCGAGACGTTGGTTCAATTTGCGATCCGTTGGTTAACCGTGCGGTGCCGGTCGGGCTGGAGGCGCGTCTCACGAGCGTCTCATTGCCCTTTCAGCGAGGCGGCGGTCTGGTTTTCGATCCGATAGTTAACAGCGACCGACCACAGTTCGACCATCAGCGCCCGCCGTTCGGCATAGGCCGCACGACGATAACCTCGGGCCGGATACCTCTCCGGAACCCTAGGCGAACGTACATCGTGATGACGCGATCGGCTTCGCCGCTGCCCAGCGGAGTGTTTCGATGGAATGCGCATGCCAGTGAAAAGCACGCTTCGAGTGGCTGGACCAACCCAGACGACGCGCCGGAGCTGACAGACGATATGCTTGCCGAGGCAGAGGTGTTCAAGGGCGATCGGTTCGTGCGCCGAGGGGGGGAAGCGATGAACCGCCGATCAGTTGCATCGTTCCCGGCGGCACTTACGGGATCAAGGCACGCACGTAGAGCGATCCGGCATTCGCTGACCGTCCCGCGCCTGTGCCGCTTGCGGCAAAGCAAGTTGAAACGCAAATGCACGCAGATAACAGGGATAACGCAAAACGGCCCACTGGGACGGCGGCAAAGTCGGCCCATGATGCCCACGCGGTACAACCCGATCTGTGTGTGTCCCTTCTTATCCGCGTTCATTTGCGTTTCAACTTACTGGGCCGCAGCGGCCCAGAACTGGCAGCATGATTCGCGGATGTACCAATCCATCGAGCGGGGAACGGCCAACCTTGTTCCCGACGCCGGCGCGGTCTGTAGCCAACGCCCGGCGCCGCGCTAGTTTGGTCGCCTCGGTCGGATGCGCGAAAGCGCGTGCCCACGCCGTAGGCTCAAGCGGCGCCAACTCCGATCCGAGCCGCCATAATACTCACGCCTCATGCTCTTTCCGCGGATGCCGGAAAGGATTCAGTGTGCTTACCCCGAGCCCTGCGAAGTCACGCACGTTGCGCGTCACGACGATCAGGCCATGCACTTCCGCGGTCGCCGCGATCATCGCGTCCTCCAGGAGCGCGCGCGACTGGCGATGCATGAGCCGGGCCCATGCACGAAATGCCCGCGCATCCATGGACAGGACGTTGTAGGTTTCGGCCACCGCTCCGACCCAGACTGCGATTTCAGCTGCCCGTTCAGGATCCTGGTCGCGCGTCACCTCCACGCCCGCCTGCAATTCGCCGATCGTCACTGCCGCTATGTGCAGATCCGCGTCGGGCACTTGACGCAACCACGCCAACACCGCCCCGTGCGGACGCTGGCGGCGCAATTCCGACACCACGTTCGTGTCGAGCAGATACATCAGCCCGCGGTCAGGTCAGCGCACGCGGTACGCGCCGGCGTAGACGACCGCGGGACGGAATCGGCATATCGCCCCGCCCCTGATCGCTCAGCAGCAACTCCTTGAGCGAGGGCTTTGCAGTCAGACGTATGCGCTGCCACTCGCGCATAGGCACCAGCACGGCAGCGTCTGTGCCGCGCCGCGTCACGACCTGCGGGCCATCTCGCAAGCAAGCGTCAAGCATTTCGCTGAACCGTGCCTTAGCATCCTGCACCGGCCAGGTTTTCATCCCACACCTTGCCACTCTGCTGACTGGTCAGGAGACTAGTCAGTCTAGGTCAGAAGCGCAAGGGACGAGCTCGATGCGGCCATCGCCGAGGATCAGTTGCTCGTCGCCCTTGAACTCGCGCGAGACCCGCATCGAGCCGATGGCGGCGAGCCGGTTCCACTCGGGGTCTTCGAGCAGCGCGAACTGGGTCTGCAGGATCATGGTATCGAGATCGCGCACCGCGTCGGCCCGCGCTGCCCGCTCCACCAACGCCTGCACCACCAGGGTCAGCTCCATGGCGAAGGCCGGCGGGCCGGAGCCGCCGGACACGTCCTCGCCCTCCTCGCGCCAGAAGACCAGGAGCCGCGGCATGTCACCGGTGGCCACGCCATCGATGCGGTCTGCCTCGACCGCGTCGCCGGCGAGCGTCCGCTGCGCCTTCAGCACGCGCACCGTCACCTTCGGGATGTCAATCGCCAACTGCGTCATGCGACCCGCCGAGCCTCCTCGTCGGACGCGAACCGCAGCGGCACCTTGACGTGGCCATGCCCGTCGGGTTCCGCCGGATTGGACACCGCGTAGAGGCGGCCGTCGACGGCGAACAATTCACCCTGGGCGGGTAGGCACCCATCGGGCAGGCTGGCGGCACGTAAGCCGAGCATCGGTCGCGTGCTGACGACCACGTCGGTCATGCTCTGCAGGGTCTCCTCGCGATATTTGTCGTCGAACACTGCGAGCAGCACGAGCGGCGGGTCGGTCGAGCTGTAGTAGGTGACCGGCCGCCCCCACGTCGCCATGCAGGGCTGCAGCACGTGGCGGTCGAAATCGATCACCTTGTCACCCCGGAGGCAGTGCGGGTGTGGGCAGAGCGATGTGCTCCACCAAGCCCTGCTCAACCAGGTCCTCGGCATGTTCGGCCGGTACCGACGCGACCTCGCCCGGCCGGAACGGGTGCAGGCCCGCACCGGTGAAGAGCGTCGTGCCCGGCGCCGGAGTAACCGTCTTTATGTCGTCGGCCATGACAGGCCCTCCCCAGTTTGGCGGTTGGATGACGGTGAGCTATGACCGTCCGGTGAATACCGATCTGACGCTCGCACCTCGTCTCGCAGGTCTGCTTGAGGCGCAAGCGTACTCTGCGCTGGGACGGCAGATGACGTTGCTCTTGTTGATGTAATTGCGTTCCTAATTTAGCGGCGGAACTTGCGACTGGAGGCGGCTCTCATGCAGCTCAACCCCAAACACCTTACTCTCCATGGCTTGTTTCAGGGCCGACTTTTTCGGATCCCAGACTATCAACGAGCTTACGCTTGGGGCACTAAGCAGCGAGACGATTTGTTCGAGGATGTCCTGGAGGTCCAACGGACCGGACAGGACCATTTTATGGCAACCGTAGTCTGCCTGACGCGAGACAAGCGGCGAATCGTCGCCGACGAGTACCAAGCTGTAGACGTTGTTGATGGGCAGCAGCGACTGACTACCCTCATCATTTTGATGAAGGCGATCGAAAAGGCGCTCGATAATGAAAAGGACGCTGAGAGTAAAATCAGACGCGAGATCAGCGAGCTGCTTGTGAAGGGAGATGAACACTCACTCGCTTTACTTCAGACAAACCATGATAGCAGTAGCGTCTTTATCGATTACATCCGCCAGGGGAAAATTCACGAAGGTGCTCCCAAGACCGCTGCCGACAAAAACCTGATAGAAGCAGAGCGTGAATGCGAGAGCTTCGTAAAGAAGTGGAAAGCAGCAACAAGCCTGGTCGACTTGGTTGCGATTCTGAGAAATCGTCTCTCACTGATTTATCATGAGCTAACAGATGAGTCTGCTGTTTACCGGGTATTCGAGGTCCTGAACAGCCGCGGTCTCGATGTGAAGTGGATCGACAAACTAAAAGGGGTTTATCCCCTTGACGCACGTATGAAATTGGGGTAGGAATATCGGCATAGGAGAGTTCCGATGCCCAGCCGCCATCCCCGTCGCAAGCCCGATCACAACCCAAGCCAAGTGCAGCCGCTGTCAGTACGCGAGTTCTTCGCGCGCTTCCCGACAGACGCGGCTTGCTTGGAGCATGTGATGACGGTTCGCTATGGGATGCGGCATCCGTGCGACAAATGCCTGAACCTCTCGACGTTCCATCGGTTGGCCGATCGCCCGGCCTATTCGTGCGCGCACTGCGGTCACCATGTGCATCCCTGCGCGGGGACGATCTTTCAGGACAGCCGCACGCCGCTGCAAGTCTGGTTCTATGCCATCTATCTGTTTGTCATTACACGGCACGGCGTGAGCGGCAAGGAGATGCAGCGGGCGTTGGGCGTGACCTATAAAACGGCGTGGCGCATGGGCCAGCAGATCAGGAAGCTGATGGACGAGGCCGATGGGGAAGCCATCCTGCGCGGCCACGTCGAGATTGATGAGGCGTATGTCGGCGGTCATCGCCCCGGCAAGCGCGGACGGGGCGCCGCTGGCAAGACAATCGTCATGGGTATGAAGGAGCGTGACGGCAGGCTGGAAACCACTGTGATCCCGAACGTCAAAAAGGACACGCTGCGCGAAGTCGTGCTGGAGAACGTGGAAAAAGGTGCGATCGTCTCGACTGACGAACTGATGTCGTATGGCTTACTGGAACCCGATGGCTACAGACACGGGATGGTCACGCATTCGCGCAACGAGTGGGCCTACTACGACTATCGCCATGACGTGACGCATTCGACCAATCAGGTTGAGAACTTCTGGCGGCTGTTCAAAGCGGCGATCGTCTCGACGCACATTCATGTGTCAAGCAAGTATATGGACCGCTATCTCAACGAGTTCGCTTTCCGGCAGAACCACCGGCACGTCGGGAACGCGATGTTTGATCTGCTGATTGCGCATCTGTGACGGTCGTGCTGGCGATGCGTAGGGCGCGGTCTAACTCCTCGCGACTCACCGGGCCGACTCGGGATTCCTCCTGAGCGATAAAGTCGTCCAGCCGATTCGTTCGTAAGGCTTCCTGTAAGGACAGCATTTGGTGTATCCTTTCACATTCCCGTTACGCAGAGAGCAAGCCTTTGAAAGAAAAAGCTTTTCTCCCTCCAGTCTGCGCCTAGTCAGCAGGTTTTCCACATGGCTACTGACCAACTCGCCTTCGAGTTTAACCCCCCCCAGCGACGAGCTGCCACAGCTATGGACGCCAGACGACATCTATGCCGCCTGTGATGCTGGCGTAATAGCCAGATTCGCAGAGGACGGTAGAGTCGAACGAAAGCGCGTCGAAATAGCCCCGAAGGACCTGGGGGACTATTTTTCCATGTGGGCGAACAGCCAACCCCACGGAGGCGTCATATTTTTGGGCGTTGGGAAGGACGGGAAAATCCTCGGGTGCAAGCACGCGACCACTGAGACACTCAACGCACTCCAGACTGCCGGCAGCCGGTATTGCCCCGACGCCCACCACAATTCGAAGAAGGTGAAGACAGCGAACCATAAAGGGGAAGCCGACTTCGTTATCGTCATCCGCGTGCATTACCGCGCCAACAAGCTTGTCGAGACGGTTGATGGCAGCGCGTACGTAAGAGAAGGCGATGAAAAGCGTCGGCTTCATGAAGCCGAAAAGCGTGAGATCAGGCTTAACAAAGGAGAACTCGACTGCGAGGTGGAGGGCATCCCTTTGCGATACCCTGGTGATTTCAACATGGACTTGGTGGGACAATACGCCGCAGCTTTTATCAGTAAGCGCAATCTTCCCTCTAGGTACTCATTCGAAGACATCCTTCAATTGAGTAAATTCGGGACAGTTACGCGTGACGGATTCTTCCCGAATCTGGCGTGTGGCGTGCTGTTCGCCAACGACCTCCGGGCCGTAATCCCCGGAGCATTTATTAGGGTTCTCCGGTACGAAGGTTCCGAGGAACAGTTCGGACAAAAGATGAATGCTGTTGCCGATCGCATAATAGAAGGGCCGCTACCGCTTCAGATAGCCGAAGCCGAAAGATTCATCGCGCCACAGATTAGAAACTTTACTCGCCTGGGACCAAGCGCGCGTTTTGTCACAAGTCCAGAGTACCCAACGGACGTCTGGCTTGAGGCGATTGTTAATGCGACCGTCCACAGGTCCTACAATCTTCGGCACATGAACATCTTCGTTAAGATGTTCAACGATAAGATCGCGATCGACAGTCCTGGATCGTTCATGCCACCAACGACGGCCACGACTGTCTACGACGCGCACAATCCGAGAAACCCTAATTTGATGTGGGGGATGTACTACTTTGACTTCGTGCAGTGCGCGTTTGAGGGAACGCGTCGAATGCGGAGCGGTATGCGTGAACAGGGACTGCCGGACCCAATTTTCGAACAAAAGACCGCTGGCATCTTTCAGGTGTCGGTTGTGCTCAAGAACAACATCGAGCACGCAAAGTCCTTTATCCGAGCAGAGGTTGCCCCTGTGATCGACCCGATCATCTTCGAGTCCTTGTCGCAAGATGAGCGGCTGCTTGTGAATTGGATGGCAGAGGGCAAGGGACTGAACGTCACCGAGGCCATGGATGTTCTCAATAAAGACTGGCGGGCCACGAAAGCCATATTCGACACGCTGGAGGACAAGAAGGTCGTCATGCGCACCCCAGGCAAAGAGAGGGATCGCAACAGAAAGTACCTTCTTCGGCGATTAGCTAGGACCAGACGCCCGACCGCAAGGCCCATAAGCTAATAATTCGGGGCCTCGTTCCTACCGTGCTCGGACATGGCAGGGTGACGGGATGACACGCGCAAGATGCATCTCGATCGGACTGGGCGTCGGCTTCGTCGCCGTGGTCCTGTACTATTGGCGCCCGATCATCTTCATTTCGATGATCCTGCTTTATGAGCTTGTGCAAGGAACCAAACGCTGGTTGGGCATGTGGTAGGATGGCAGGATGACCGAAGAGGAGCGTTATGCTGCGGCTTGGAGGAATCGCCGGAAGCGATGGCGATTGTACTGGGCATGGCTCGCCGTATTCGTAGTGACCCTCATTCTTTGGGTTTGGCTCGACCCGGACCCTAGTGATCCGGCCTATCCCAGTGCAATGAGGCGCTGGAGCGGGATCGCGTTGCTACTCGGCTCGGGAGCGGCGGCTTCAGCCTATGTGATCTCATTCCGATGCCCTCGCTGCGGCCACCTATTCTACATTAGCCAAATGCCGCGTGCTGACGAACGGTTCAGGCCCACCTGCAACCACTGCCGCTTGCCCGCGAACACCCCGTATGACGAGTTCCATTCGGACTGGGCAATAGTTCCTAACTCATTGCCTACCTGCGTCAAGGGGATAAACTCCAACTAAAAAGCCAGCTCATGGCACTGATTTTCACCCACGCTGACAGCGGAGCTCGCACTGAAGCTCTCAAAGAGATGCAAGTTGTGTGGCAGAATATCTACCGAACGCTCGGTCTGCGTGGCGCCCTCGGTGATGAAGCACTTGTGTTTGCAGGCACCTTAAAATCGGCCACCAAACCAAATCGGCTACTGACGCAGGAAGTAGCAACAGAGGCATTAACCCGCGTTGCCGGGTCACACCTGAAGTCTATTGTTGCGACTGGCAGTTGGCTTAGTGCTGTGGTCGACGCCGTCGATAGGCTTGATCAAGATCATCGACTCCGTGCGGCAACTCGCATAGTCCACGCCAGATTTGTTGCTACTGCGATCTTGCTCCGCAATTTTCCCGCGGATGAAGAAGGTCAGCTACTTAGCCTGTGGGAAAAGGTCACCTTTCGGATATTTGGCCTGGGAGGAGCAAACTCGCGGAACAAAGTCGGTGATTACATTCGGTTCGGCTACGAGATCATGGAGGGCAAAGCGAACGGCAAGACTATATCGCTGGGTTTAGGCAAGTTGGGTGAACATTATCCCATCGACAAAGTCCTGGATGATATTGACTGGAATGAATGCTATGAAGGATGGAGCGAGGAGATCAGGTATCTTCTATTCCGTTACGATGAACACCTGTCTCGCCAAGCCGGCAAAAAGCTTAATCAAAGTCAGTGGAACAAGATATGGGAGCAAGATCCCTCAAAGTCGATTGAGCACATAGTCCCACAAAGCTCAGGCGCCGAGTTCATGCACCATTTGGGTAATCTGACTATGCTACCTCCGGGCGTAAACTCTTCACTTCAAGACAAGCCTCCTGCCGCGAAGGCGGCAACCTACCAAACCTGCGGCATCAAAGGAACAGCCGCGGTCGGCAATGCAATCCTTGCGGCGAAGGGCTGGACCAAGAAGAACGTATTGGAGCACGCGCGCCTCATCGAGGAGTTTGTTCGAGCAGAATGGGCGTAACCGATGCTTGGTCTGGGCGCGCCTTCATCCCTGCGAGCCGACCGTCAGCTCTGAGGCGCAATCAGCTACAGATCGACCGGTACTCCACTACGTGCCCTGCCGGCCGGTCATCAGCACCTCGGGCCGGGTGCAGATGAACAGCGGATACGAGGTGACCTCCATCCGCCACCACTCATTGCGATCGCGGTCGAAGATCGGCTGGACATACATCTCGCGGCCGAGCGTGTTCGCAAAGGTGAAGTTCTCCGCCGGTGCCCGCGCCCGCAGGAAAACCCCGTTCGCATTGCGCGGAAAGAATTTGACCTTGTCGTGCGCGATGCCGATCGTGGTCGTGTCGTCGGACCCGCGGTAGTTGAACCAGTCGATGCCGCCGAAGCGCATCGCCTCGAACGCGGTGCCCTGCCGCAGCTCCTGCGCCGCAGCCCAATTGTAGTAAGTCTTGGTCACGTCCGGGTGGGTGACCAGCGCATCCCAGAAATCGTCACCGCACATCCCCATCACCACGGTCTGCGTGGTGAACGCACCCTGCGAGGCACGCGCCATCGCGCGGACCACCTTGTTGCACTGGATGCGGAGCGCGCCATCGACCGGCGATGCGTGGTTGAGATCGAAGGCGATCTCGGTCGCCGCGGTGATGCCGAACTCGGCGAACCAGTCGAACAGCGTGCTGCCGTCGGCGTCGATCAGCAGGCCCTGGATTGCCGCGAGCCGCATGTGCTCGAAGGTGAACTCCATGTCGGACTGCAACCCGGTCGGACCCGCCAGGCGACGCGCCACCTCGGTCTGCAACTGCATCACTTCGGTCTCCGGGCCGAAGGCGCGCACGCTCTGGATTTCGTCCGCATAGATCGTGTCGCCATGCCGGAGCCGCGGCACCTCGAAGTAGCGGGCGGCGCGCTTCTCGGTCGTGCGCTCCGTTGCCGGCGCGCCACGCGGCGACGTGGGGATCAGGGTGAGCTGGCCCTTGCGCTGTTCGACCACCAGCGCCCGCGTGCAAATTGGATTGTCGGTGAACAGACCCAGCTTGCCGATCCCCGTTGGCAGGAACGGCTGATGCTCCACCGCCGAGGTCAGCTCGATCATTGTGAACGGGTCGGAGGCTCGACCGAACAGAGAAACGCCGTCACGATCGGCGTGACCGCAGCCCAGGACTTTATTTTTGACTGGAGGGAGCTTGGGCCTCAGGTCACCGATCTTGACGACGACATCCCGTTCCAGATGGTCGTGATATTGTGTCCTCCCTCGTTGCGCCGTTACGCGGCCCGAACCGGCTCGAACGAAATCCGCAGCCGCATCCCGGTCGCTTCCGCGAGCCGCTCCAGCGTCCGCGTCGAGGGCTTTGTGCGCCCGCTTTCCAGCCGAGCGATCACCGCCTGCGTGGTGCCCATGCGATGGGCAAGCTGGGCCTGGGTCAGATGCGCGTAAACGCGCGCCTGAAGCATCGCCGCGATCAGCGCAAACTCCGGCTCCAGCGCCTCAAATTCGCGCCGATACGCCGGATCGCTCGCCATCCATCGATCATGCAGCGCACGCGCACGGACCTCTTTCACCGCACCTCCTTTGCCCTTTGTCGCGCCAGCTCGAGCTCGCGACGCAGCGTCCGCTCTGCTTTGCGTGCATCTGCGTTCTTCGCGTTACCGCTTCTCTTCAGTGCCGTTCCAACGCTGGCCAATTGAACGTAATGCCATGGCCGGGACGATCGGGCGCAATCGCGTTGCCCTCGCGGATGACCAGCGGTTCTTCGATGTAGCGGTCCAAGCCGAAGCCGTGCACCTCCAGATAGGACCGGTTCGGCACAGCAGCCAGGAGATGCACCGTCAGGTCGTGCACGCCATGCGACGTAAGCGGCAGATTGTACGCCTCGGCCAGATGCGCGATCTTCATGAACACGGTGATGCCGCCGCAGTTGGTGACGTCGGGCTCGGGGAAGGTGACGCCGCCTGCCTCGATCATCGCCTTGAACTCGTGCAGCGTGTGCAGGTTCTCGCCTGTGGCGATCGGCAGGCCACCATCACGAACAATGCGCGCGTGGCCGGCGACATCGTCCGGAATGGTAGGTTCCTCCAGCCAGATCAGATTGCTGTCCTGCAACGCACGCGCGGCACGGATCGCCTCATCCACTGACCAACGCATGTTGGCATCCACCATCAGCGGAAAGTCGGCACCGAGATGCGCACGCATGGCACGCACGCGTTCCACGTCCTCCGACAGACGCGGGCGACCGACTTTCATCTTGATGGCGCGAAAGCCCTTGGCGAGGTTGTCGTCGGTTTGACGCAGCAGGGCATCAAGCGGGAAATCGAGGTCGATGCCGCCAGCATAACACGGCACTGCCGCGCCGAAGCCGCCGATCAGCCGCCACAGCGGTGTATTGAAGCGCTTCGCCTTCAGGTCCCACAGCGCGATATCGCACGCCGACACCGCGAGGCTCACCGAACCGCCGCGCCCGCCATAGTGCAGACGCCACCACATCGTCTGCCACAGCGCCTCGATGTGCTCGGCCTCAGCGCCCAACAGCGCGGGACGCAGATCGCGATCGATCAGTGCATGCACGGCCCCGCCACCGAGCCGACGGTATAGGTGTAGCCGACGCCTTCCACGCCATCGCTGTCACGTAGCCTCACGGTGATCAGCTCGAAGTGGGTGATCGTGCCGTGGGTGGAGTCCGACAGCGCGACCGGCAGTTCGATCCGGAAGTGGCCCGTGTCGAGCGCTTCGATCTTCATGCGGACGCGATCCGTTGCACGCTGCCGCTATTGCCGCCCATGTACGGCCACAGCACTTCGGGGATCAGGATCGAGCCATCCGCCTGCTGATGATTCTCCATCACGCCGATCAGCGCGCGGCCCACGGCGATGCCCGAGCCGTTCAATGTATGGACATATCCGACGGCCTTGCCATCAGCAGAACGGAACCGCGCGTTCATCCGCCTCGCCTGGAAGTCGCGGCAATTCGAGCAGGAGCTGATCTCCCGCCAGGCCTGTTGGCCAGGCAGCCACACCTCCAGATCGTGCGTCTTGACGGCGCTGAAGCCAGTGTCGCCGGACGATAAGACGACACGACGAAACGGCACTTCGAGCAGCGTCAGTACCTTTTCCGCGCAACGCGTCAGCTGCTCATGCTCTTCCGAGCTTTTGTCAGGATGCGTGATAGAGACCATCTCGACCTTGCGGAACTGGTGCTGGCGCAGCATGCCACGCGTGTCGCGCCCCGCCGCGCCAGCCTCGCTGCGATAGCAGTCGGTGAGTGCCGTCAGGCGTATCGGCAGGGTCTTCTCGGGGACGATGTCGCCCGCGACCGTGTTGGTCAGCGGCACTTCCGCCGTTGGGATGAGCCAGCGGCCATCGGTGGTGCGAAAGTTGTCCTCGGCGAATTTCGGTAACTGGCCGGTGCCATACAGCGTGGCGTCGTTCACCAGCGATGGTACCACCATCTCGGTGTAGCCGTGCTCGCGCGTGTGCAGGTCCAGCATGAACTGGCCCAGCGCGCGCTCCAGGCGCGCCAGTGCACCACGCAACACGACAAAACGGGCGCCGGCGAGTTTCGCCGCCGTGGCAAAATCCATCATGCCAAGCGCCTCGCCGAGCTCGAAATGCTGTTTCGGCTGGAAGCCGAGGTCGCGCGGCTCGCCATGCTGGCTCAGCACGACGTTGGAAGTTTCGTCGGGCCCATCAGGAACATCCGGGTCGAGGATGTTGGGCAGTGACCCGAGGATGCGCTTGATCGCGTCATCCTGTGCGGCGGCTTGCTTCTCCAGGCCTTCCATGTCGTTGCGTAACGCGGTCGCCTCGGCTTCGAGGGCAGAGGTATCGACGCCGGTTCGTTTGCCCTGGCCGATCTCACGCGCGAGCGCATTGCGACGCGCCTGCTTCTCCTGCAGCGATGTCAGCTCGGCGCGGCGCTGGGCATCCTGCGCGAGGAGCTCCGACGACACCGGCGCCAGTCCCCGCCGCGCAAGCGCGGCATCGAAGCCGGCTGGGTCGGAACGGACGGCACGAATGTCATGCATCGCAATATCTCCTCCCCCTCCCCTTGCGGGAGGGGGTTGGGGGGAGGGGGCAGCAGGGCACCGCCCCCTCCCCCCAACCCCCTCCCGCAAGGGGAGGGGGAGCAATAGCAATAGCTCCATCTTCCATCATCACACCTCGACTGGTTTCGGCTCAACCATGGACGCGGCAATGATGGATATCTCGTAAAGCGCGATCAGCGGCAGCGCGAGACCGGTCTGGGTGATGATGTCAGGTGGCGCCAGGATCGCGGCGATGACAAACATCCCGACATAGGCGTAACGGCGGAATCGCCTCAGACCCTTTGACGAGATGATCCCAACCTTCGCCAACAGGGTCAGCAGCACCGGCAGTTCGAACGTCAGGCCGAATGCGAAGATCAGTTTCATCACCAGGTCGAGGTATTCGCTCACCCGTGGCAACAATTCGATCGGCACACCGCCGCCGCCATTCGGGTCCTGAAAGCTGGCGAAGAACTTCCATGCGAACGGAAACACGAAGTAGTACGCCAGCGCCGCGCCCAACAGGAACAACACCGGCGTCGCCAGCAGGAACGGCAGCAGTGCGCGCTTCTCGCTGCGATACAGGCCTGGTGCTACGAACATCCATATCTGATTGGCGATGATCGGAAACGCGACGAACGCACCGGCGAAGAACGCGACCTTGATGCGCGTGAAGAATGCCTCATAGAGCTGCGTGTAGATCAGGTGCGGATCGGGATTGCCCTGCGAGCGCAGCACATTGGCCAGCGGCTCGGCCAGGAAGAAGTAGATGCGGCTCGAGAAGTAGTAGGAGACCATGAAGCAGATGATGAATGCGCCGATGGACCACATGAGCCGCCGGCGCAGCTCCACGAGGTGCTCGAGCAGCGGCATCGGCTTGTCATTAATCGGATCTTCTTCGACGTCGGCCATGGTCAGTTCGCGCGTGCCTGATGCTGCCGCACAACATCAGGCGGGATGAAGGCCGGCGGTTCGGGCTCTGTCGTATTCTCTGTCGATATGGCGCGGACCACGTTTGGCGGCACGAACGCCGGCGCCTGCGGCACACATGGGTCTGGAGGGGCCACCACGATCTCTTCCGGTCGTGCGATCTCGTGCACCACCGTTTCGGTGACCGCGATCTCCTCAACCGATGTGACGGCAGGGGTCGCCACCGCCGGCTCCAACGGGTTCTCGGCAAACGTTGCGCGGAGCGAGCCATCCGCATCCACCGTCTTCTCGATCTCGCCGCGAATATCGAAATTGCGGATCTCGTTGATGGAGGTGCGGATGTCGCCGAGGTCCGCCTCGCGCACCATCTCATCGACATGGGTCTGGAATTCGGCGGCCATGCGCCGGGCTTTCCTTATCCAGCCGGTGACCGAGCGGATGGCCACGGGCATGTCCTTTGGCCCAATCAAGATCATCGCCACAACGGCGATCAGGCCAAGCTCCGACCAAGCGAAATCAAACATGGTGACAGTTAGCAGTTGTCAGTGGTCAGTGGCCATAGCCCGGGCAATCACTCCGTCTCCTGCGCAGCGGGAGAGGGCTGGGGTGAGGGTGCCGAAGCTGGCTCCACCCCCTCCCCAGCCTCAACCGCTTCGCGGGAGAGGGGGATTTCGACAGGCTCCAGCAGCAGGTCCTCCCGGCGTGGCAGGTCCGCAGATCCTTCAGCCCGAACTGCGCCAGAAAGTGCGGCGTTGTGCCCCAAAGGGTCGGCCGGCCTGGGCTTTCGCGGCGGCCTTTCGGCGCGATCAGTTCGGCTTCCAGCAGCGCAGTCCAACGTCTGCTGCGACAGGCTGGTGCCGCGGAATGTCCTCGATTTCAGGACGCGTGATCGGCTGGTGATAGGCGATGATCGCCAGCGTCTCCATCGCGACGCGCGGCAGGCGGCGGGGAATGTGGATCACCTTGCGCAGCAACGGCGCGAGGTCTTGTGCGGTGCGGAATTGATGCCGCCACCGGCCTCCACCAATTCCACACCCCGGCCGGCATAGCGCTCGCGCAGCGCTGCGAGCACTGCATCCGCATCCAATTCATCCGGCAGGAGCTGCGACAGGGCGCGCGCGCCAACGGGTTCGGCGCTGGCAAACAGCAGGGCCTCGGCGACGCGGAGGGCTTCGTCTTCAGTCATGCGCCCTCCTCTACTCCGCCGGTGGCGCGGCGCACCAGTATCGGTCCGAAGGCTTCTTCCTGACGCAGCCGGATCATCCCGCCCCGCGCCATTTCCAGCCCAGCCAGCAACGTGCTGGCCAGTGCGGCGCGACGTTCCAGCGGGTTGCCGAGCATGTCGGGCAGGAACTCATCCAGGCTCGTCCAGTCCGGCAGGCTGCCGATCAGTGCGCCGAGCCGCTGCAGCGCATCCTTGACGCTCCAAAGCGTCACTTGCCGGGGCTGATAGCGCCTTGTCCGATTGCGCTGACGCATCACCAGAAGATACGCCCGCACCAGTGACGACGTGTCCAGCGCCAGACGCGAACGGTCGATTTCGGTATGGTCCTCTGGGGCACCGCGGGCGAATACGTCGTACCGAAGCTGCGGTCGGGCGGACAGCCAGGCCGCGGCGGCGCGGATCGCCGACAGATCGCGTAGCCGGGCCGTGAGTGCATCGGCGGCCTGCTCCCCTTCCTCCACCTCAGTGCCTTGCGGCAGCAGCAGGCGGGACTTCAGCCACGTTAGCCACGCCGCCATCACCAGCCAGTCCGCTGCCAGTTCGAGGCGCACGCGTCGGGCGCCCTCGACCACTGCCAGATACTGCTCGACCAACGCCAAGATGGAGATCTTCGCCAAATCCACCTTCTGCGTGCGCGCGAGATCGAGCAGCAGGTCGAGCGGACCCTCGAACCCCTCCAGGCTAAGAACCAGGCTTTCGGTCTCAGATGTGGACATCACCGCCGCCGATATCGTGGCCGGCGAGCCGTAGCAACAGGCTGATGGCACGCGGCACAACCGTTTCCAGTGCCTGCCCGAACGGGTCGAAGCCGGGGATGATGTGCGGCAGCAGGAAGACGACCAGGATCACGATGACGATGCCGAAGCGTTCCAACCGTGCCCAGCCGCGCGCCATTTCCAGCGGGAGGATACCCACGACAATGCGCCCGCCGTCCAGCGGCGGGATCGGCAGCAGGTTGAACAGCCCGAGTACCAGGTTGGTGAGCATGAAGTAGAACAGGAACAGGCCGATCAACGGATGCTGACTTATCGCCGCGTCCAGGTAGTCCATGCCGTTGTCCACGGCGGCAGATGGTGCGGGCAGTAAGAGAGCGGCCACCCACGCGAGAAAGAAATTCATCAGCGGCCCGGCGCACGCCACCAGAGCCATGCCACGGCGGGGGTCCTTGAACTTCCAGGCCGATACGGGGACCGGCTTGGCCCAGCCGAACATGAAAAGCACCCGGCCAATCGTGAGCAACTGGAAAAGCAGCAGGAACCCAGGGAGAATGATCGTACCGACCCGGTCGATGTGTCGGATGGGATTGAGCGACAGGCGGCCAGCCTGCTTCGCGGTGTCGTCGCCCAGGGCAAGCGCGGCATAGCCATGCGCCGCCTCATGCAACGTGATAGCCAGGATCGCGGGGATCGCGGCCAGGGCAATCTGGAGGATGACGTTGGTCACGCGAGTAGCTGGCTCCGCTCGTCGGCCAACATCCGTTCATCCAACGGGAACCGGCGCCTGGACGCCAACGCCCGGGCCGAATTCAGCCGCTCCATCGCGGCCACACTCAGTGTTGGACAGTGTTCCAGCAAATCGGCGGTCGGGCCGAACTCGCCGCTGCAATACAGTGCCACGTCACAGCCTGCCGTCAGCGCCTGCCGCGCCAGTTCGGCGGGCGAGCCGGACAATGCTCTCATGGCGATATCGTCGGTCACCAGAACTCCTTCGAAGCCGATGCGGCCCCGGATGATCGTGCTGATCACAGTCGGGGACAATGTTGCCGGCAACGCCGGGTCCCACGCAGGATAGACGATGTGCGCCGACATGGCCCAGGGCAGGTCCGCGTTCAAGGCAAACGGCAGCAGGTCTGCATCGAGGTCATTGGCCTCAACGCGCGGCAGCTCCAAGTGGCTGTCCACGCGGGCGCGTCCATGGCCAGGTATGTGCTTGCCGATCGGCTGGACACCGGCGGCGAGCAGCCCCGCGGCAAAGGCACGGCCGAGGCGGCCAACCCACACGGGATCCTCCCCGAATGCCCGGTCGCCGATGACCGAATGTGCGCCCGAGATGGCAAGATCCAACACCGGTGCAGCGACAACGTCGAAGCCGGCCCCAACACAATCCAGACCGATCAGCGCTCCGGTCAGCCACGCGGCGCGAAGGCTGCGGAGGGACGCGGCCGGCGGATGACCTCGCCAGTGGGGCGGACGCAGCCGGGCGACCCGGCCCCCCTCCTGATCCACCATCAGCACGGCCCCCGCAGGCAAGACGCGGCGCAGGGCGGCGATCAGAGCGCGCAATTGCTGAGACGAGGCAATGTTGCGGGCGAACAGGATCACGCCACACGGGTTGTGCGTCCGTAGCAGCGCTGCCTCGTCAGCCGACAACTCCGTGCCGGCTATGCCAACGATGGAGGCCTTCAGAAGTCCGCCACCGAGCAGCCGGATCCTTTGGCGCGCACGCGGTCGCAAAAGTCCTTGGCCTGTGTGACGTCGGTGAAGCCACCGGTCCGCACCCGCCATAGCGTCTGGCCGTCTCGGTCAACCTTGCTGATGGCGGGGTGGTGCTGTCCCAGCAGGTCCGGCATGCGTTTGGAAAGCCGCTCCCATTCGGACTTGGCCGCGTCCGCTCGTACGCACCGCGGCAAGCTGAACGAAGGCATCCTTGCCGGCAGGAGGCGCGTGGTCTGGCACGACGGCTGCTCGCTTGTCCGGCACGGGGATCGGCTTTGCCTGAATGGGCTTTGCAGTTGCGACGGACGCCGGTGCTGGAGCGGCCGGCGCCACGGCGAGGGGGGCCGGGACGACGGGCAGGGGCGGCGGAGCCCGCAATGCCTGCGGATCGCGGAGTTTCGGGCGCAGGCGCCAGCTTGTCCACTGCACCATTGCCGCCGCCGGATAGGATATCGTCATTGGCGCCAGCGATCTGCATGCCGCCGGGGTTGGCGGGTTTGACCCTGATCGGACCGCTGTCCGCCTGCACCACCGGTATTGTGGCGCTGTGGTGACCCAGCATCGACCATCCGCCAATCACCACGATCAGCGCACCACCGAGCCCACAGGAGATCAGCGCCAGACGCTTGGTCATCGGGTCCATGCCGCGTCGATGGCGTGGGATGCGATAGGTCGCGCTAGGGATACTCAGATCGTCGGACACGTAGCGTCTCCACTCCGGCAAAGCCGCCGGGCGTGTCCCGACGGTCAGCGCATTTCCTCGACGGGCTCCACGCCCATCACGCGCGAGGCCGGAGCGAATCGCCACCGCCGTTGCCGCCACCAGAGCCAGACGCGCCAGTGTCTCGGCTGGCTGGTCGGGCTGCAGGAATCGCAACGTGGCATCGTCCTTGCCTCGGTTCCACAGCATATGAAAATCGGCCGCCAAGTCATAGAGAAAAAACGCAATTCGGTGTGGTTCACGGGCCTGTGCGGCGGCCTCCACCGTGCGTGGCCACTGTGCCAGGCGACGGATCAGCGCCAGTTCCGCCTCGGCGGCCAGGCTGTCGAGAGGGACCTCTGCCAGAGCCTCGTCGGTCGTCTGCTCCGCGCCGAACATGTCGGCCGCGGCGCGCAGCACGGAGCGGCAGCGGGCGTGCGCGTACTGCACGTAGAACACCGGGTTGTCGCGCGTCTGCGCCACCGCCTGGTCGAGGTCGAATTCCATCTGCGCATCGGCCTTGCGCGTCAGCATGGTGAAGCGCACCGCGTCCTTGCCGACTTCGTCGAGCAGATCGCTCAGCGTCACAAAGGTGCCGGCGCGTTTCGACATGCGCACCGGCTCGCCGCCGCGCATGATATGCACGATCTGGCAAAGCACCGCCTCGAACCTGACCTCGCGATCGGCGGAAAGGGCGGCCACGGCCGCGTTCATGCGCTTGACGTAGCCGCCGTGATCGGCGCCAAGCACGTCGATCAGCACGTCGTAGCCGCGATTGATCTTGTCCGCGTGGTAGGCGATGTCGTTGGAGAAATACGTGTTGGAACCGTCGGATTTGCGTAGCGGCCGATCAACGTCGTCACCGAACTGCGTGGCCCGGAACAGGGTCTGCGGACGTGGTTCCCAATCGTCAGGAGTCTTGCCCTTGGGCGGGTCGAGAACGCCCTCGTAGATCAATCCTTGCGCTTGCAACCATTCGATCGCGGCGTTCACTGCGCCGCTTTCGATCATCGCGCGTTCGGAGCTGAAAACATCCTGATCGACGCCGAGCCGGTGCAGGTCGTTGCGGATTTCCTGCATCATCGCCGCGATGGTGTAGTCGCGAACGATGTCGAGCCATACTTCCGGCGCGGCGACATTGCCATCGGGCAGCGCGAGCGATGCGCCATATTGCTGGGCAAGCTGCTCGCCGATCGGAATGAGGTAGTCGCCCCGATATTGCAGGCCGCCGGGGACTTCTTCGGAGAAATCAGCCTCGCTGAGTGGCGTGCCAATCGCTTGCAAATAGCGCCAGTAAGCAGCCCAGGCGAGCGCGGTCACCTGCGCGCCAGCGTCGTTGATGTAGTACTCCTTGGTAACGTCGTAGCCTGCTTTCGTCAGCAGGTTCGCCAGCGCGTCACCTACCACGGCGCCACGGCAATGGCCGATATGCATTGGGCCGGTGGGGTTGGCCGATACATACTCGACATTGACGCGCGTGCCCTTGCCTATGGTGCTGCCGCCATAAGCTGTGCCGGCGTGGAGGATGTCGGGGAGCAGGTCGCGGAAGACCGACGGGTTGAGCTTCAGGTTGACGAACCCAGGGCCCGCAGCGGAAGCCTCAGACACAGCCGGGTCCTTCCGCAATGCATCGACGAGGCCCGCCGCGAGTTTCGCTGGCGGTTGTCGTGCGTGCTTTGCCGTTACGAGCGCGGCGTTGGTTGCCATGTCGCCATGCGTAGGATCGCGCGCAGGCGCAACTTCGACGCGAGCGGCGATGTCGCTTGGCATATCAGGCACCAGAATGCCCAACGCTTCCAACACACTCACCCGAATGCGGGCAAATAGATCCTGGTTCATTGGCTCTTCACACCCGTGCGTCGTCGATTACTCGGATGCGACCATGCATTCGGTTAGCCGGCTTGGTTTTCACCAGGATATCGACATCCTGACCTAGCATCGTCAGCAGTCGCATCAGCCGCTCACTGCAAAAATTGGCCAGCCGTCCATTGAACAGGGCAGCGACTTCAGGCTGAACGATCCCCATCGATGATGCAGTGGCAGCTTGAGTCAAACGACCGCGCTTGATGACGTTCCGTATCTGGCTGGCCAGTTGCGCCTTGATCAGTTCCTTTTCTAGCTCCGGCAGCCCCATATCGGCAAAGACGTTGCCGCTACCCGATTTACCGCGATTTCGGGCGTTCGTCTGCTAACCATTATTGGTAGTCCTAATCTTGCCCGTTTGTGCCTTTCGCAAGTCATCCACTCACCGATAAATCTGTCAGCCGCCGATGTTCGTCCATGGCGTAGCGGTCCGTCATTCCCGCCACATAGTCGCCCACGATCGTGGCAGCCCGTTGCGTCCCTGGCTCCCCTGCCCTCGCCCGCCAGTCATCGGGCAGGAGCGAGGTATCCGCGTGCAACAGCCGGAACAACTCCGTCGTCAGGACCCGTGCCTTGGTGGTCATGCGATTGACCCGCCAATGCCTATACATCCGTGCGTTCAGAAAGTCCTTGATGACCTGGTTCGCCTCGGCGATCGGCGGACTGAATGCCACAACCTTCTGTTTCGCCTTGCGCACCGCATCGGCGTCACGCGGCTCCAGCTTGGCCAGCCGCTTGCGCGTCTCGGCAGTCAGGTCGGTGACCATCACGTCGATCACCCGGCGGATTGTCTCGTGCCGCAGCCGCGGCGGAGGAACGTCCAGGCTGGACATCCGAGCCGCCGCCAATGCGTCGCCAACCACTGGCAAATGGCCAATCTCCTCTGGCCCGAACAGCCGCGCGCGCAGGCCATCGTCCAGATCATGGCTGTGATACGCCACATCGTCCGCCAACGCGGCGACCTGCGCCTCGGCACTGGCATGCGTGCCAAGCTCCAGTCTATGCCGCTCGTTGTATTCGGCGATGTAGGGCGGTGGATTGCGCAGCGGGCCGTTATGCTTGGCCAGGCCCTCGAGCGTCTCCCAGGTCAGGTTCAGCCCGTCCCAACCGGCATAGCGGCTCTCCAGCAGCGTCACCACGCGCAGGCTCTGGGCATTGTGGTCGAAGCCGCCGAACGGCTTCATGGCCAGGTTCAGCGCTTCCTCGCCGGCATGGCCGAACGGCGGATGGCCGAGATCGTGCGCCAATGCCAAGGCCTCGGTCAGGTCCTCGTCCAGCCCAATCTCGCGGGCGATGGAGCGGGCGATCTGCGCCACCTCGATCGAGTGCGTCAGGCGAGTTCGGAAGAAATCCCCCTCGTGGTTGACGAAAACCTGGGTCTTGTACTGCAATTTACGAAAGGCCGACGCGTGGATAATGCGGTCGCGATCGCGCTGATAAGGCGAGCGAGTGGGCGCCTCCGGCTCGTAATGCAGCCGGCCGCGGGAGGCAGCGGCTTGCACGGCAAAGGGCGCGAGGTCACGCGTCATGGCGGGCGGGCTTACACCCGGCTTCAATTCCGCGCTATCCCGCCCTATGTTACGGCTCATGGAACAGTTCGCACTGACCGAGCGGGCCGCTGCCCGCATCGCCGAGATTGTCGCTGCCGACGGCCGGGAGGCTGCTTTGCGGGTTGCCGTGCTCGCGGGCGGATGTAGCGGCTTCCAGTACCGCTTCGAATTGGATGGGACGCCCCAGGAGGACGACCTGGTGATCGAGCGCGGCAGCGCCAAGGTGCTGGTGGACCCGGCGAGCCTTGACCTGCTGGCTGGGTCTGAACTGGACTACACCGACGAACTGATGGGCAGCCATTTCGCCGTGCGCAACCCGAATGCCAAGTCGGCCTGCGGCTGCGGGACGAGTTTCTCGGTTGACTGATAGTTTACGGACGCACCGCCGTCATTAAGACGGCCGCGATGCGCCGCCAATTTTCGCTCTATGCCGACAGACTGCTCGGCCGCGTGGTCAAATACCTGCTGGCGGGGTTGCGGCGGACTGATCCGGACCGGGCGTCCGATCTGTGTGGGGCCGCGGCGCGGCGCATCGGCCCGCTGTTGCCGGCCCACCGGATCGGCTGCGCCAACCTGCGTGCCGCCTTCCCAGATCAAGGTGACGAGTGGATCGAACAGACGCTGCGCGGCGCATGGGAGAATCTCGGGCGAGTTGCAGGTGAATACGTGCATCTGGGAAAGCTTTGGGACTACGACCCGGAACGGCCGAACGCCGGCCGTATCATCACCGCTGATGCATCGGTCTTCACCGAGCTACAGAACGACAACAAGGCGGCGCTGTGTTTTGCCGCGCATCTCGGCAACTGGGAACTGCCCGCGGTGATGGCCGCGGCACACGGACTACCCTCGGCCGTGCTCTATCGCATGCCAAACAACAAAGCGGTGGCGCGAGAGATCACACGAATTCGTGCACCTCTGATGGGCCACCTGATTCGCAGCCGATCGCAGGCGCCGCTGGAAATGGCGGCAGCCCTGGAACGTGGCGAGCATCTCGGGATGCTGGTCGATCAGCATTTCTCACGCGGCGTTGATGTGACGTTCTTCGGACGACGCTGCAGAGCGAATCCATCGATCGCGCGACTTGCACGCCAGTTCGAATGTCCCGTCGTTGGCGTGCGTGTCATTCGCTTGCCGGATCGCCGATTTCGTATTGCAGCAGAGGGACCATTCGAGCTGCCACGCGATACGACGGGGCGCATAGATGTCCAACAATCAACCCAGATGATCACATCAGTCGTTGAACGCTGGATCCGCGAGCATCCCGATCAGTGGCTATGGTTTCATCGACGCTGGCGGTGAACACGCGTTCAACTTTATATCATTATGTCCGCCACAATTGCGGCACGCAGGGGACGTAACCAACTCGCCCAGACATCCTTGGGAAGGAGATCATTCAATGCGCTCCCTGGCACTTTCCGCCACCATTCTGGCTGGCCTGCTTGCCACGCCAGTGTTCGCGCAGACTGGCATCCCGCTGAATCAGCAAGGGGTCCCCCCTGGCGCCAATCCAGCAACTGGTGCGCGGCCCGGTAATGACATTGGTACCGGCATGTCGATGCCGATGAGCACGCATGCCAGCAACATCGACAGCTCTGATACGCGCTCGCCGATCGCGCCAAACCTGCCGAGCCCGCAGGTCGGCGCCAACGCCAGCGCCGCCGATTATCTGCAGGCTGCGCAAGCGTCGTTGCAGGCTGGCCGCACGGGCGAAGCGCAGCAGTCGCTGGAGATGGCACAGACACGCCTGTTGGATCGGTCGGTGCCACAGAGCCAGACCGACAACGCAAGCGATAACCCTGCCGTGACGCAGATTTCGCAGGCCTTGAAGGCGCTGGCGTCCGGCGACCGCGCTCAGGCCATGCAGTTGATCCAGTCCACAATCCCGATGGCAACTGCGTCCGCCCAGTGACTCATTGATTGCACTGCCGTGACCGTCCAGGGTAACGTGATCGTGTTTACCCTGGCGGTGCGGCAGTGGCCGAGGACGAAGACCTCTCCGAACGGACGATAAGCTTTCGGCCGTCCGCGGCGATCAAGCCTGCGGTGCAGCCGGACGCGCATCTGCTGCTTATCCACACCGAAAACGCGCCGCCGCGACATGTCTCGCTCAATCTGCTGCCCATGACCGTCGGTCGTACTGCGCCGAGCGAATTGATCCTGGAAGGCAGCACTGTCTCCCGCCGGCACTGCAAGTTCGAACGTCTCGGCGACCGGATCATCATCACCGATCTGGGTTCCACCAACGGCACGTTCGTCGAAGACGACCGCATCGATGCGCCAATCGCTTTGGAAGACGGTGCACGGCTTACCATCGGTGCCTATACGCTGAACTATCATCGACGCAGCCAGCAGGAACTTGCCGGTTGGGAGGCGTTGGACCGTGAGCTGGCCGAGGCATACGATTACGTTTTGTCGGTATTGCCACCGCCGCTGACGACGGGTGCGGTGCTTGCCGATTGGTTCTACCATCCATGCACGCGTTTGGGTGGTGATGCGTTCGGCTATCAAATGCTGGACTCGCGTTGCTTCTCCGCCTTCATGATGGATGTCGCCGGACATGGCGCGGGTTCGGCGTTATTCTCCGTGACGGTCGCGAATGTGCTGCGGCAGGGCATGTTACCCGGCGTGGACTTTCGCGATCCAGCCGCGGTGTTGCGCGGACTGAATCGCATGTTCCCGATGGAGCGGCACAACAACCTGTTCTTCACGATGTGGTATGGCGTGTACAACACGGTGGATCGTGTGTTGGCTTACGCGACAGCAGGACATCATCCCGCGTTCATGCTTCCAGCCGGCGCAACGCAGACGGTACCGCTGGGCACACGCAATCCCTCGATCGGGATTGCAGCCGATCGCGAGGTGACTGCGGCGCGCACACCGGTCGCACCTGGCAGTTCTCTGTTCCTGTTCAGCGATGGGGTGTTCGAGATCACGGACACCGAGGGCCACGACTGGGGGCTGGACCAGATCCTGTCGCTGCTGCCGGTCATGGCAACACCTGGCGGACCTCGGCGGCTCTACGATACGGTGCGCAAGGCGGCAAAGCCTGGGCCACTCGAGGATGATTTTTCTGCTCTGGCGCTGCGCTTCGTCTGAATTGGGAGCCGCAAGATGGCTGACACTGCCGATCCGACTGACGTGCGCTGACTATGCGCGCATCATGCCACTTGCGGTTGGCGCGGTGAAACCGGACGGCATCGAACTGACGATGGTGCTTGGGCAGGAAGGATCGTGGCCGGCGCGCGCCGAAATGCTGCGGCGCGCGGCGAGCGATCCATCGGTTCATGGCGGCGAGTCTTCAATGGCCGGTCATTTGCGGCGGATCGAGCAAGGCGATCGGAGCCTGGTGGCGCTGCCAGTGTTTCCGCTGCGCAATTTCACGGCACGCGATCTGTATGTGCGCAAGGATGGGCCGGTGAAGACCGCCGCCGATCTGCGTGGCAAGCGCGTCGGCATGTACGACTGGGTGGCGAGCGGGTCGATCTGGTATCGGCATTTCCTGCGCTTCATCGGTGTGCCGCCGGAGGAGTTGCAGTGGTGCATCGGCCCGGTGGATGAACCGAACATCACCAGCCATGTATATACGCTGCCGAGCGGTGTTGGATCCGCGCCGCCGGGACGCGCGTTGTCGCAGATGCTGCTCGGTGGGGAATTGGATGCAATCTACAGCCCGCCACGTCCGAGGCGATACCATCCGGTGGAAGGGCCGATCGTACGGCTGTTCCCCGATATCCGCGCGATCGAGCGCGAGTATTTCAGGCAACGCGCATGTATCCGCCGCAGCATCTGGTGGTGTTGCGGCGCGAGACATGGGAAGCGAACAAGTGGATCGCACGTTCACTGACCGATGCGTTCACGCGCTGCACGGAGGTATTCGGCAAGGCGCACGATCGTTTCCTTATGCATCGCCGTGGCTCGACGCTGAATTGGAGGATACCGAGGCGTTGATGGGCGCCGACTTCCACGTGGAGGGCTTCGAGCGCAACCGCGCAACGGTGGAAGCATTCGCAGAACAGGCCTTGCAGGCGGGGATCATCGGACGGCTGATCAGCGCGGAGGAGTATTTCGCGGACTATCTGGTAAGCTGACGAGTGCTCAGATGCTATCGGATGCTGGTGGATCATCCGTGCGAGTTAAAGCATCGGACGCCTTTCCAGCCGCTCGCGAACGATCGCCAGAGCCTGCTGAAACACCTCCTCCGCATCGAGTGAGGACGTGTCCAGCAGCACCGCATCGTCCGCCTTGAGCATATTCGGCGCATCACGTGTGTCGCGTGCCAGCATGTCAGCCTCGACCGTCGCCATATCTGCAGCTACACCCTTGGCCTGCAATTCCTGCCATCGCCGTCGCGCACGTTCGGCAAGCGACGCCGTGACATACAGCTTCACCGGCGCATCAGGAAAAATCACCGTGCCGATGTCGCGCCCATCCAGAACCGCACCGCTTTCGGTGGCGAAGCTCGCGCTGAAAATCGAGCAACGCCGTGCGCACAGCTAGGGATAGCCGCAACCGCCGCTGCGGCTGCATCTGCGACCGGTCCGCGCAGGTCGTCTCGTTCCAGGTCAACCGGCCTCAATGCTCGTGCCGCAGCTTCAGCCGCAGTGACATCGGCAGGATCGCCGCCAACATCCAGTACGCGTCGCCCTACCGCTCGATACAAACAGACCCGTGTCGAGATAGGGCAGCCCGAGCGTCGTGCGATACGGCGCGCCAGGGTGCCCTTCCCGGCTGCTGCAGGGCCATCCATCGCGACGACCGGCCCGCTGCCTCACGCCGCCGACAGCGCCGCGCCGACGCGGTTCATCAGCTCGACGAAACCCGGAAAACTGGTGTCGATGAACTCCGGCATCGTCCACGGTCACAGGCTCTCGGGTAGCTATGCCCAACACCAACGCAGACATCGCGATGCGATGGTCCATGTGCGTCTGCACGAGGCCACCACCGGGCAGTGCCCGGCCGGTGCCATGCACGATCATGTCGTCGCCCTCGACCTCGACCTTTGCGCCGTTCACCGAGAGCAGCGCGGCCGTGGCGTCGAACGCGGTCGCTCTCCTTCACCCGTAGCTCCTTCAGCCCGCGCATGCGCGTCGTACCCTTCGGCATGCGCGGCGATCACCGCGAGGATCGGATACTCGTCGATCATGCTGGGCGCACGCTCCCACGGCACATCGACACCCCGAAGCGTGCCATGGGTCACGACCAGATCGCCAACCGGTTCACCGCCTTCCGTGCGACGGTTCTCGACAGCGACATTCGCGCCCATCTCGGCAAGCGTCGCATAGAAGCCGCAGCGCAGTTCGTTCAGCCCGACGCCTCGATGGTCAGCCGCGAATCGGGCACCAGCAGCGCCGCAGCCACCAGGAATGCGGCAGACGACGGATCCCCGGGCACGACAACATCGGCGGCACGCAACTCCGGCTGACCTTGCAGGGAGATGATGCGCCCCCTGCCCGCTTCCTCCACTTTCACCGCTGGCGCCGAAATGGCGCAGCATGTTTTCGCTGTGGTCGCGCGTGGCCTCCGGTTCCTCGATCCGCGTAATACCCGGCGCGTTCAGTCCGCACAGCAGGCAGGCCGACTTCACCTGCGCCGACGGCACTGGAACGCGATATTCCAGCGGCAGCGCCTCCACCGGTCCCTGCACGGCCAGCGGCAATCGCCCACCCTCGCGCGCGGAGAACCGTGCGCCACAGGCGGACAGCGGATCGATCACCCGGCGCATGGGCCGCCGCCGCAGGCTGCCATCGCCGGTCATCACCGCGAATAGCGGATGGCTCGCCAGGATGCCGCACAGCAGACGCGCTGCGGTGCCGGAATTGCCCATGTCCAGCACGTCATCCGGCTCGACCAGCCCGCCAACGCCACGCCCCGATACGCGCCATGTGCCGTTCGCATCGTGCACCACCTCGGCGCCGAGGGCGCGCATCGCGGCTGCGGTGCGCAGCACGTCCTCGCCTTCCAGCAGACCGGTGATATGCGTCTCGCCGATCGCCAGCGCACCGAACATCAGGGCGCGATGGCTGATCGACTTATCGCCGGGCACGGCGATCCGCCCGGCAAGCGGAGCGGTGGCATGATGGGAAATAAGCTTCCTGGAGGCTTCCATGCAGCGCCGAATATCATGTGGTGGACCGATTTAATAGCGAACGCCAGGGACGGACAGGGCAATCGGGTGAACCGGGCCGCATCGCCGTGCGCGCGGCAAAGCAAGGTTTCACACGGAGGTCGCGGAGGAACAAAGCCACGGAGGGCACCGAGAAGGAATTCAATGCGCTTCGCGCGAAGCGCATAGCCGTTTCTCGGTGGTTCTCAGTGGCTTTGCTTCTCCGTGGCCTCCGTGTGAAACCTTGCTTTGGCTCCGCACACCGGATTCGGGATCGTTCACCCGATTGCCCTGCAGGACGGACGATCAGGATTGCATCGCTTTCCGCACAATGACATGGATTGCGCATGCTTGCCGCCGTTTCCTGCCTGGTCCTGGGCTACCTCCTGGGTTCGATCCCGTTCGGCCTGCTGCTGACGCGCGCCGCGGGACTAGGGGACATTCGCCGCATCGGTTCCGGCAACATCGGCGCCACCAACGTGCTGCGAACCGGCAACAAGGGATTGGCAGCGGCAACGCTGCTGCTGGACGCCGCCAAGGGCGCGGTTGCGGTGTTGCTCGCCGGGTGGTTCGCGGGCCGCGACGGCGTGATGTGGGCTGGCATCGGCGCGGTGCTCGGCCATGCGTTACCGGTTTGGCTTGGCTTCCGGGGAGGCAAGGCAGTCGCGACGTCCTATGGCGTGCTGATCGCCGCCGCCTGGCCGGTCGGCCTGTCCGCCGGAGCAGTTTGGCTGGTGATCGCAGCGCTGACGCGATTTTCGTCGGTTGCCGCGCTTGTGTCCTTCGCTCGGCCCCCTTCATCGCCTTTCTTCTGGCCGATGCGCCTGTCGTTAAGATTGCGTTGGTGATCGCTGTGCTGGTGTTCGTCCGTCACCACACCAACATCCGCCGGCTTCTGGCGGGCAGCGAGCCACGCATTGGTCACAAGGCATGAACCTTCCAATCTGACACCGGCGGACCTCGATCGGCTCCGCCTTATCCGCGCCGAGGGCGTTGGCCCGGTCGCCTACCGGCGATTACTGGCCCGCTACGGCTCCACCGAGGAGGCATTGGCCGCCCTCCCTGCCCTGGCGTTCGCTGGAGGCCGCACGGCGCCGCCAGCGATCCCGTCGCGGGACGAGGCGACACATGAGTTGCGCGAGCTCGCCCGGCTGGGCGCACACATGATCTATTTTGGCGAGCCGGATTATCCCCCGCTGCTTGCCATGCTGGACGATGCCCCGCCGGCCGTTGCGGTGCTGGGAGATGCCGCCCTGCTAGCCTTCCCCTCGGTGGCGCTGGTTGGCGGCCGGAATGCCTCCGCCAATGGTCAGCGCATGGCGGAGAATCTGGGTGCCGAACTTGCGCGCAGCCGTCGTTGTCTTGTCGGGGATGGCCCGAGGCATCGATGCAGCCGCCCACACCGGCGCGCTGCAAACCGGCAGGACAATCGCGGTCGTCGCCGGCGGGCTCGACATGCCTTATCCGGCCGAGCATGCGGACCTGCAGCGCCGCATCGCCGAGAAGGGCGCCGTGGTGACCGAGGCGCCGCATCGGCACGACGCCCCAGGCGCGCCATTTCCCCCGCCGCAACCGGATCATCGCCGGGCTGCGCTCTGGGCGTCGTCGTTGTGGAGGCCGCGTTGCGCTCGGGCAGCCTGATCACCGCCCGGCTGGCCCAGGAGGCCGGACGCGAGCTGTTCGCGGTGCCGGGCTCGCCACTCGATCCGCGGTCACGCGGCGGCAATGACCTGATCCGCCAGGGTGCGCACCTCACGGAAGACGGCACAGGACGTGCTGGACAACCTGCCGGACCATCCCTCGCGAGAGGGCTTGGCGCGGGTGCCCCTGTTCGTGCGCGAGCCGCCGCCAGGGTTCGCCGAACCGCCCGAGACCTGGGTGGAACCCGGGGAATCCGCCGCGGAGCTCGCTCGAGCGCGAAAGCAAGTCATTGATTTACTTGGAAGTTCTCCAACAGCCGTTGACGAGGTGGTACGCCGCTGCCAGTTCTCTGCGGCCGCCGTCATGGCGGTGCTGCTGGAACTGGAGCTCGCTGGCCGCATTGAGACGCTGCCTGGCAGCCGGGTTGCACTGCTGCCGGAGACTGGATTTTAGGTACACAAAAAGGGCACTGATGTCAGACGTCGTCGTCGTCGAATCCCCCGCCAAGGCCAAGACCATCAACCGGTATCTCGGCGGTGGCTACACCGTGCTGGCCAGCCTGGGTCATGTGCGGGACCTGCCGCCAAAGGACGGCTCGGTCCAGCCGGACCAGGACTTCGCCATGGACTGGCAGTCCGATCCGCGCGGCGAGAAGCAAGTCGGCGCGATCGCCAAGGCGCTGAAGGGAGCCAGCACGCTGTATCTCGCGACCGACCCGGATCGCGAGGGCGAGGCGATCTCGTGGCACGTCAAGGCGATGCTGGCGGACCGCAAGGCCCTCAAGGGGATCAACGTCCGCCGCATCACCTTCAACGAGATCACCCGGAGCGCGGTACGCGCCGCCATGGCGGCACCACGCGATCTCGATCAGCCGCTGATCGAGGCCTACCTGGCGCGCCGCGCACTGGACTATCTGGTCGGCTTCACCCTGTCCCCTGTGCTGTGGCGCAAGCTCCCGGGCAGCCGTTCGGCGGGGCGCGTACAGTCGGTCGCGCTGCGGCTGATCTGCGATCGCGAGGCGGAGATCGAGGCGTTCCGCGCCCGCGAGTACTGGACGGTCGAGGCTGATTTCACCACGCCGGCCGGCGCGCCGTTCACCGCGCGTCTGACGCATCTGGAAGGCAAGAAGCTCGAACAATTCGATCTCCCCAACGAAGCCACCGCGATGCGCGCCAAGCAGCGCGTCGAAGCGGGACGGTTCCACGTCGGCTCGGTCGAGAAAAAGCGGGTCAAGCGCAACCCCTATGCGCCGTTCACCACCTCCACGCTTCAACAGGAAGCATCGCGCAAGCTGGGCTTCGGCGCGCAGCAGACCATGCGATTGGCGCAGCAGCTTTATGAAGGCGTGGAACTCGACGGCGAGACGGTTGGCCTGATTACCTACATGCGGACCGATGGCGTGCAAATGGCGCGCGAGGCCGTCAGCGCTATCCGCGAGCACGTGCAGCAGACATACGGCAGCAACTATCTCCCGTCAGCGCCGCGGGAGTACCAGACCAAGGTCAAGAACGCCCAGGAAGCGCACGAGGCGATCCGCCCGACCGACGTCGCACGGACGCCTGATAGCGTAGCGCGCTTTCTGTCCAACGATCAGCGCCGGCTGTATGAACTGGTCTGGAAGCGCGCGGTCGCGTCACAGATGCAGTCGGCGGAACTCGACCAGGTCAGCGTGGATGTCACCGACGGCAAGGGCACGACGCTGCGCGCGACCGGCTCGATCGTCGCGTTCGACGGCTTCCTGAAGTTGTATCGCGAAGATACCGACGACGCGACGGAGGAGGAAGAAAGCCGCATGCTGCCGCCGATGGCGGAGCGCGATCCGCTGAAGCGCGGCGACGTTGCGGCGACGCAGCATTTCACGCAGCCGCCGCCGCGCTATTCCGAGGCGAGCCTGGTCAAGAAGATGGAGGAACTCGGCATCGGCCGGCCATCGACCTATGCGTCGATCCTGTCGGTGCTGCAGGACCGCAAATACGTCCGGCTGGACAAGCGCCGCTTCATCCCGGAGGACCGCGGGCGGCTGGTGACGGCGTTTCTGGTCAGCTTTTTCGAGCACTATGTTGATGCCGGCTTCACCGCCTCGATGGAGGAGCAGCTCGACGAGATCGCTGAAGGCGACATCGAATGGCGCGCCATGCTGCGCGCGTTCTGGGAAGAATTTTCGCGCGCGGTCGATCAGACCAAGGATCTCAAGATCAGCGACGTGATCTCGGCGCTGGACGAAGATCTGGGACCGCATTTCTTTCCGCCGCGCGAGGACGGCAGCGATCCACGTGCGTGCCCTGCCTGCGCCAATGGCAGGCTGGGCCTGAAGCTTGGCCGCTATGGCAGCTTCATCGGCTGCTCGAATTACCCGAACTGCCAGTACACGCGCCAACTCGCGATCGAGACCGGCGAAGAGCAGGGCGAGACGCTGAAAGAGGGCATGCGCGCGCTCGGTCAGCATCCGGATAGCGGCGAGGACATCACGGTTCGTCGCGGCCCGTACGGCCTGTATGTGCAGCAGGGCGAGAACGGTGAAGAGGAGAAGGGCAAGAAGAAAGTCAAGCCACGGCGAACGTCGCTGCCACGCGGTATGGATGGCGACCAGATCACGCTGGAACAAGCGCTCGGCCTGCTCTCGCTGCCGCGAGTCATCGGCATGCATCCTGAAACGCGGGAGGCGATCGAGGCGGGGATTGGGCGTTTTGGTCCATACGTCCGTATGGGCGCCATTTACGGTTCGCTCGATCGTGACGATGATGTGCTGGCCATTGGTATTAACCGCGGCGTGGACCTGATCGCTCGCAAGATGGCGAGCGTGCGGAATCTGGGGACGCATCCGGCGGACAAGGAGCCTGTGTCGGTGCGTAAGGGGCGGTTTGGACCGTATGTGCAGCACGGGAAGATGGTGGCGAATTTGCCTCGTGGCGTGATGATGGAGGACTTCACTCTGGGCGAGGCGGTCACGTTGCTGGCTGAGAAGGGCAAGCAGTTGCGCCCACGCGGCGCGGCTGGACGGCGTGGTCGGGCAGCCGCGGCAAAACCCGAGGCGGCGGCAACGCCCGCTCCGGAGCCTCGCAAGGCGCCAGCCCGTGCCGCGAAGCCGGTCGCGAAGCGGCGTGCGACGGCGAAGGCCAAACGCGCCGCACCGAAGGCGACAGCAAAGCGGCCAGCGGCTGCGAAGACGCCAGAGAAGAAGAAATCGGCAGGTCGTGCCAGGAAGCCGGCGGCGCGGCGGCGATAGGCGGATAGGCCCCCTCCCCCCTGCCCCCTCCCGCAAGGGGAGGGGGAGTGATGGAGCCACGGTCACCGTCGTTGTTATCACTGGCACCGATGCGGATGGCGATGCCATCGGTCGTCCCGCGACCTGGGATGCGACTGATGGCCCGGCCCCGACGATATTCATGGTCCCAGAACCACGCGGCCGTCCGGCGCTGGCGCCTGGCGAACGCGTTCTGGCACGCGTCAGGCCACTGGGCGTTGGACGCTATGAAGGGCGCACGATGCACCGGTTGGCCGAGGCTCCGGCTCGTATTCTCGGCGTCTACCGCGCTGGGCGCATCATCCCAACCGATCGGCGCGCCAAATCCGAATGGATCGTCCCTCCAGGACAAAACGGCGAAGCAGCGGACGAGGAAATCGTTCTGGCCGAACCCCTGCCCCACCACCAGCTTGGCCTCAAACCCGCCCGGGTCATCGAGCGGCTCGGTACGATGGGTGACGCCCGTTCCGTCAGCCTGATCGCCATCCATACGCACGACATCCCGCAGACATTCCCAGCGGCTGCACTGGAAGAGGCAGACCAAGCCAGCGCTACGCCGCTTGGCCGCCGCACCGACCTGCGCGAAGTCCCGATGGTCACCATCGATGGCGAGGACGCGCGCGATTTCGATGATGCTGTCTTCGCTGAACCGGACGGCGGTGGATTTCGGCTCATCGTCGCGATTGCCGACGTCGCGCACTACGTGCGGCCTGGCTCGCCGCTGGATCACGCGGCCCGCACGCGGGGAAATAGCGTGTATTTCCCCGACCGCGTCGTGCCTATGCTTCCCGAAGCACTCTCGAATGGCTGGTGCAGCCTGCGCCCCCACGAAGATCGCGGTTGCCTGTTCGTCGAGCTTCGCATCGATGCGGAAAGACGCAAGACCACGCACAAATTCGGCCGCGGCCTCATGCGGAGCGCCGCACGACTGACCTACGAGGGCGTTCAGCGCGAGCACACGCGCCATCCACATCTGTTTGCCGCCTACCACGCGCTGGTTACCGCGCGCCAGGCGCGCGGTACGCTCGATCTTGATCTGCCGGAACGCAGAATCGTTCTCGACGGCAATGGGCAAGTGATAAGCATCCAGCCTCGCCCCCGGCTCGACAGCCATCGCCTGATCGAGGAGTTCATGATCCTCGCCAATGTCGCCGCCGCCGAGGAACTGGAACGGCTGCACCAGCCGGCGATGTACCGCATCCATGCGCCGCCATCGCAGGAAAAGCTCGCGTCACTGCGCGACTTTCTGCACGGTTTCGGCGTTTCACTACCGCCGGGCGATCAGGTGCATCCGCGCGATCTGGATCGGGTGTTGCGCCGGGTCGCCGGCACACCGGATGCGTCTCTGGTCAACGAGGTCATGCTACGCAGCCAATCGCAGGCTGAGTACAGCGCCGACAACATCGGCCATTTCGGGCTGGCGCTGCCGCGCTATGCGCACTTCACCAGTCCGATCCGCCGCTACGCAGACCTGCTGGTGCATCGGGCGTTGATCCGCGGACTGCAACTCGGTGAAGGCAGTCTTGCGAAGGACGAGCCCACGCAGTTGCCCGATACCGCGCGACATATCACTGCGACCGAGCGGCGCGCCCAATTGGCCGAGCGCGACGCGACCGACCGTTACCTTGCTGCATACATGGCGGACAAAGTTGGCGCGAATTTCGCTGCTCGAATTTCCGGTGTGACGCGCTTCGGACTTTTCGTCACAGTACCTGAAAGCGGCGCGAGCGGGCTCGTGCCAGTGCGTTCACTGCCAGATGACTACTGGCAGCATGATGAAAGGGAGCAAACGCTGACCGGACGGCGGACACGCCTGGTATTTCGCCTCGCACAGGAGGTGGACGTGCGGCTTGCCGAGGCAAGTCAGATCACCGGCAGCCTGGTATTCCACATTCTGCAAGGCGCACCGGCGAAACAGCGAGGGAAACGGCTTCGATCCAGGTGAGACACGCTACCACATTGCTGTTTCTGCTGCTGATCGCTCCCGCGCATACCCAGGCTGTTGCCGCCGTCGCGATTGATCCGCATTTGATCGCCAATGTGTACGTCACGGCACTCTCCTTCATGGTCCCGCGTACCCTGGAGCCCGTACCGGTCGCACAGCTTACGATCTGGGGCTTGCATGGGCTGACGGCGCTCGACCCCAACCTCAGCACCGAGTTGCATGACAACAAGGTCCAACTGTTGGATGGCACGCGCCTGCTGACCGAAGAGAAGGTGCCTGCTGCTACCGATGTTGAAGCCTGGGCGAACTTGGCCAGTGAGTTCGCAGCAATCGCCGCCGGCAGTTCCCTGCCCGTGCGGCGCGGCGGCAATCAGGGGGTCGTGCAGAGCTTCTTCGATGAGCTGTTCAATCACCTCGATCCTTATTCGCGCTACGTTGGTCCTGCGGACGCCAATGAGGATCGCGAACTCCGCGCCGGTCAGGCGGGCGCCGGTTTGCAACTGATCCAGCACGGTCCAGCCGTCGTCGTTGCATCCGCCATTTCTGATGGCCCAGGTGCCCGTGCGGGCATTCGTCCAGGCGACATGATACAGATGGTCGATGGACGAACCGCACAGGGCCAGGACGCGCGCCAGGTTTCGGGGTGGATCAACGGTCCGGAGCAGACCAGCGTAAGCGTGGTTTGGCGCGGCCACGATGGGCGCCAGCACTCCGCCGAAATGGAGCGCGTGATGGTACCGCCCGAGACCGTCTATTCGCAGCGGATCGATGGCATGCTGGTCATCCAGATCACCGCTTTCAATCGCAGCACTGCCGCGCATCTGGCGGATGCGATCCAGGAGGGGCTGGCCGACACACATCCGCCTGATGGCATCGTGCTCGATCTCCGCGGCAATCCCGGCGGGATACTCCGCCAGGCTGTGGAGGCAGCCGATACGCTGCTGTCGGACGGCGTGGTGGTGATCACGGCTGGCCGCGATTCCGACGCGACGAGGGTTTGGCGCTCCACGGGGGGCGAACTCGCCGAATACGTCCCTGTCGTTGTCCTGGTTGACGGCCGCACGGCCAGCGCGGCCGAGATACTGGCTGCGGCGCTCGCCGATCGGGGACGCGCTGTGGTTGTCGGGAGTTCCACTCTGGGCAAGGGACTGGTGCAGACCATTGCGCCATTGCCCGATGGTGGCGAGCTGTTTGTCACCTGGAGCCGTGTTCTGGCGCCGCGCGGTTGGCCCATCCAGGGGCTCGGCGTGGTGCCACAAATCTGCACCAGCCTGGGACAGGACTCATTGAATTTGCAGCTAGCAACGCTGTCGCAAGGACGCGACGCCATGGCCCCTGCCGTAACGGCTGAGCGGGCGGCCCGCGCGCCCCTGTCGCCCGCGCAGATCCTGGCAATTCGCAACGCCTGCCCTGCCGCGGGAGGTCGCGACGCCGACATCGATGCGGCCCGCGCGCTGATCCGCGACCCAGGCATCTACGCCTCAGCGCTGTTGCCGCCGATACGAGAGGGGGGCCAGACAATCGGCGCCAGCAGCCAGAAGATGGACCACTAACACCAGCGGCCCGTTGAGTTGACGCTACCATTCGTCATGGCCGGGCCGCCGGTAGGGGCAAGTTGCCTGCATGTACGGCGACCGCGCATAGGCTCCAGCCTGACGTTCCCGCGATCGGACGTTCGTGCCGCTACGGGTGGCCGGGACACGGCCATGACGCTGGTTTTGACGCCGTCGCCCTTATGTTAACGCCTATGGGACTTGTCCGGGGATCGGACCCGGCGATTGGAACACATCGGCACCGTCATGCCGTTGAGACTGATGGCCGGCTCAAGGCCGGCCATGACGGTTAAAGAGAATGGGTCACGGTCAGCGAGTAGTGGTGCCTTGACCTGCGCACCGGGTATGCGCATTTTCTCGATAATCAGAGGACCAGGCCATGGCGAAGACCAACACCGTTCAGATTAAGCTCGTATCGAGCGCCGACACCGGCTTCTTCTACGTCACGAAGAAGAATGCCCGCACGCAGACCGGCAAGCTCGAACTGAATAAGTACGACCCGGTGGTGCGCAAGCACGTTCCGTTCAAGGAAGCCAAGATCAAGTAGCTGCCGGTTCGGCGGCCACCTCAACCCGGTTGCGGCCCGAGCGCTTGGCTGCGTACAGGGCCAGATCGGCCGAGCGCAGGAGTGTTTCCGGTGTGGCGCCGTGCTCGGGGCTGCAGGCGAGGCCGATGCTGACAGTCAGCCTCGCCGAGCGGACGGCGCTACAGGTAAATGGAGTCTGCTCGACCGCCGTCCGGAGACGCTCGGCCGCCTGGAGGGCATCGTCCAAATCGGTCCCGGGCATGACGACGACGAACTCCTCACCACCGTAACGCGCGAGGGAGTCGAAGGCGCGCGTGTTGGCGCGCAACGCATCGGCGATCGCCTTCAAGGCCTTGTCGCCGACTGCATGTCCGTATTCATCGTTGACCGACTTGAAGTGATCGACATCCACCATCAGGACAGCCAGCTCGCGCTTTTGCCCGCTGTGGAGCAGTCCGCGAAGGTGGCGCATGAGATAACGCTGGTTGTACATACCCGTCAGCGGATCAATCAGCGCCATCTCCAGCGCTGTACCCAGATCGGCCCGCAGCCGGTCCTGATAGAACTTGCGGCGGATCTGGTTGCGGGCCCTGGCACGCAGTTCGTTCTCGTCCAGTGGCAAGACCAACCAGTCGTTCGCGCCGAGGTCGAAGCCGCGCAGGATGCTGTCGCGCTCTTCCGGTTCGGCAATCAGCAACACCGGGATTTCGTGTGTGGCGTCGGCGGCGCGCAATTGCGAGGCGAGCTTCAACGGATCCTCTTCGATCAGCGAGAGGCTGAGCACGATCAGGTCGAACGGTATGGCTGCCGATAATGCGAGCGCCTCGGCACCGGTGCGAGCGCGGCCGGCCACGATGCCGTCGCGGGACAACGCTTCCTGCATCGTCTGTGCGCCCAGGTCCCAGTCGTCCACCACGAGTGCACGCGCTCCTGCAACCGACGGCAACGAGACGCTCTCGTTGGTCAGCCCCATGGCCCGCGCTGTCTCCCCGCGCGCGCGCCACTCGTCGAGCAGCCGCTTGAGGCGCACCAGGCTGCGCACCCTGGCCATCAGGGTCTCGTACTCCACCGGCTTGGTGAGGAAATCGTCAGCTCCGGATTCCAGGCCGCGAAGCCGTTCGGCCGGCTCGCCGAGGGCCGTGATCATCACCACAGGGATGTGCAGGGTGGTGACGTCCTCCTTGAGCTTGCGGCAACACTCGAAGCCGTCCATGCCCGGCATCATCACGTCGAGCAGGACGAGGTCTGGCTGCCACTCATGGGCCATCCGCAGCGCCTCGAAGCCGTCCTTGGCGCTGGCCACCTGGTAGTATTCAGCCGCCAGCTTCGCCTCGAGGAGGCGGGTGTTGGCGGGAACATCATCAACGATCAGAATCCTGGCGGTCATCGGCGGCGTTATCGCCCTTGCACAAACACGCAGCGCCCAACCGGCGCCTGCCGAACAAGCCGCAACCTTAACCCATGGTTGCGTGCGACGAAAGCGAACAGGACGATCTCAAACCCTGTCATGCCATCTTCCGCAAATCGAGAAACCTCTGATAGAGCTGGTCAGTTTGCCAAGCGATATGTGAAGAAAAAGTGTCAAAGCAATGATAAACAATCTGTTGCCGGCGAATGACGGGTCCGCCGCACTGGCCCCGCAGCCGAAACGAGATATCGCCAACCCGGGTATGTTCTTCCGTAGATGGCTCGCAAACCCATTACAAATGGGTTCCGTTATCCCATCCTCCGATGCTTTGTGCCGGCGTGTTGTACGGCACACACAGCGTGCGGCGGATGAGGCGGTGCTGGAGCTGGGTGCGGGAACCGGCGTGGTTTCGCGCGCCCTGCTGGAAGGTGGCGTTCCGCCGGAGCGGCTGATCGTGGTGGAGATTGTGCCAGAAATGGCGGACTATCTACGCGATCGTCTGCCCGGGGTGCTGGTGATCGAGGGCGATGCGCGGGCGTTGCCGAGCCTCCTGCCACGCCATTGGCATGGCCGCATCGGCACGGAGCAGCCCTGCTTTATCGACGCAATCGATGCCGCGGTACCGGGTCGGGGCTTTCTGCATTACAGCTACTGGCCGACGTCGCCTCTGCCCTGGCGCAGGCACGCGTTGAGCGTTAAGCGGGAGGCGTGGACGCCGTTGAATTTTCCTCCCGCCAGCGTGTGGCGCTACACCCCGGCCTGAGGCTGGCGCCGTTCGCCTTCGTGCTGCTGTGGAGTTCGTCGTTCATCGCGTCACGCGCGGGGCTGCGATACCTGTCGCCGCTGCTGTTTGTCGCAGTACGAATGGTGATTGCGGCTATCGTGCTGACGGTCGTGACGCTGGCGCTGCGACGACCGCTGCGTGTGTTGTCAGGACGCTGGTATCACCTCGTGGTATCGGGCGTGCTGACCAACAGCCTGCTGCTGATGACGGCGCACTATGCGATGGTTCATATCGGCGCAGCGCAGATTGCGTTGGTGCAGACACTCAATCCGCTGCTGACGGCGCTATTGGCGTGGCCGGTGTTGGGCGAGAAGTTGCGGCCGCTCCAATGGCTGGGTCTGTTGCTCGGCGCATCCGGTGTGGTGCTGATCGTCGGGTTGGCCGCGCTCCGCAGTCCGGTGGAACTGGATGGACTGTTGCTGACGGTGGGTGGCGTGATCGGAATGTGCAGCGGCACGCTGTATTTCGGCCGCTTCTGCCGTGGTGTCCCTATGCTGGAGGGCACAACCGTGCAGTTCGCAGCCGCGGCTGTCGCATGCGTTGCAGCGACGGCACTGTTCGAGACACCACATGCATTGTGGAACGAAGTTGCGATTGCGGCCGTGGGCTGGAACGTGACTGCGGTGTCGCTCGGCGGCATGGCGCTGTATTACTTCATGCTGACGCATGGCACTGCCGCTCGTGCGACAGCGAATTTCTATCTGGTGCCAGGAACGGCATCGATCATGGCCTGGGTGCTGTTGGGCGAGCGCGTGTCGGCGCTGACGATCGCTGGGCTCGTCGTGTCATCGATCGGGTGCTGGCTTGTCGGGAGGAGAGAGCGCTTTACGTAGGGGTCAGACGCTATTGGATGATTCGCTGACACAACCCTTCCGTCATTCCTGCGCAAGCAGGAACCCAGAGCGAGGTCTGTGTCGGTGACCCTGGGTTCCCGCGTTTGCGGGAATGACGATGGGGTTGGTGTATCAACCGGAGGCGGCTATCTCACGGCGAACTGCGTCTTGCCGAACATCACGTCGCGTTCGGCGTCCGTCATTGTCCCCTTACGCTGATTGTCGGCCATGACCGAAACACCGCGCTGGACCGCTGGGCGCGCGGCTATCGCATCGTGCCAGCGCTGCACATTTGGATAGTCGTCGAGATCGATATTGCGACGTTCGGGATTACGAATCCAAGGGAAGGTGATGATGTCGGCCATACTGTACTCGTCGCCGGCCAGCCACTCCGCTTCATCAAGACGCTTGTTCAGCACGCGATGCAGGCGGGCGACCTCATTGGCATAGCGCTCGATCGCGTAGGGGAGCTTCTCCACGGCATAATTGGCGAAGTGGTTGTATTGGCCGAACATCGGTCCGACGCCACCCATCTGGAACATCATCCATTCGAGGCATTTGTAGCGCCCGACGGGATCTTTCGGGATCAGCTTGCCGCCAGCCTTTTCCGACAGATAGATCATGATGGCGGCTGACTCGAATAGCGTGATCGGCTTGCCGCCAGGACCTTCGGGATCGACGATCGCGGGAATGCGATGATTTGGCGTGATGGCGAGGAACTCTGGTTTGAACTGTTCGCCTTTGCCGATGTTGACCGGGATGATCTTGTGGGGCAGCCCGAGTTCCTCCAGCGCGATGTGCACCTTGTGGCCGTTTGGCGTTGGCCAGGTCCAGACTTCGATCATAGGCGCCTCCTCTGCCGCATGCTTCGCGATCTATCGGGGCGACCATAGACGGAAGGCTGGCGGGGCGACCAGAGCGGCGAGACTGATCGGTCGGCATCTGCAGGATCAGGGCAATCGGGTGAACCGGGAAGCATCGCCGTGTGGGTGGCAGAGCAAGGTTTCACACGGAGGCCGCGGAGAAACGAAGCCACTGAGGGCTCTGAGAAGAAATCCAATGCGATTCGCGTGAAGCGCATAGCGGTTTCTCAGTGGCTTTGCTTCTCCGTGGTCTCCGTGTGAACCTTGTTTTGCCGCGCTGTGCCATCAGTCTGTTCCAGCAGCACGTAACACCAAAACTCACTGACCCTGACTTATCGGTCGCCCTGTCGTCACGGCCGGGCCGAAGTCCCCGGGCTTGTCCCGGGGATCGGACCCGGCCATCAGCGTACATTGGCACCATTGTGCCGCTGAGACTGATGGCCGGCTCGGGGGCCGGCCATGACGGATAGAGCGAATGGGTCGCGGTCAGCGAGTAGTGGTATAACACCGCGACGAAGAAACATTGGCGTAGTCGATCAACTTGATGACACGATCATTGGTAGGGGTGTCGTCCGACAGCACCTCGAAGATCACAATGGCATCGCTCAGAGAATCTCCGAGCCGAAGCAGGCCCCCGCTACGCATTCCCCGCCAGGTAATCCATCGCCTTCTGCGCCCCTCCAGCCCGATGCGGCACGCCAGCTACGCGCAGCCCCATCTCCACCCCGCTCAGCGTGCCCATCAGTTGCAGATCGCCGAAATCGCCCAGATGGCCGATGCGGAACACACGGTCCTGGATCTGCCCCAGCCCCGTGCCGAGGCTCATATTGAACCGCTCCAGAATGATCCGGCGCAGCTTGTCCGCACTGTGCCCCTCCGGCACCCGCACCGCGGTCAGCGCTGCCGAATGATCGAGCGGTTCGGCGCATTGCGTCTCCAGCCCCCAGGCGCGCACCGCGCGGCGCGTCGCCTCGGCATGCCGATCGTGGCGAGCGAAGATGTTGGCATAGCCTTCCTCGCGCATCAGCTTCACCACCTCCACGAGGCCGAACAGGAGGTTGATGCCTGGCGTGTACGGGAAATAGCCGGTGGCGTTGGTATCCAGCATCGCCTGCCAGTCCCAGTAATTGCGCGGCAGCCGGGCCGTCTTGTTGGCTGCCATCGCCTTTTGGCTGACCGCATTGAACGACAGCCCCGGCGGCATCATCAGTCCCTTCTGCGACCCGCTTATCGTCACATCGACGCGCCACTCATCGTGCCGATATTCCATTGCGCCCAGCGAGGAGATCGCGTCCACCATCAGCAGCGCTGGATGGCGGCATTCATCCATCACCCGCCGCACCTGATCCACATGTGTGATGCAGCCAGTGGAGGTCTCGTTGTGCACGATGCACACCGCCTTGATCCGGTGCGACCGGTCATCGCGCAGGATCGCGCCGATCTCCGCCGGATCGGCGCCACGCCGCCAGTCGGTATCGAGGAAGATCGGCTCCAGCCCGAGCTTGCGCGCCATGTCGTTCAACAGCACGGCGAACCAGCCGGTGCGCGCCATCAGTACCGTGTCGCCCGGTGACAGCGTGTTGACCAGCGCAGCTTCCCAGGCACCGGTGCCCGACGCAGGATAGATCACCACCGGTTCCTGGGTCTGGAAAATCTCCTGCAGCCCGGCAAGGCATGTCCGGCCGAGCTCGCCGAACTCCGGACCGCGATGGTCGATCACCGGCCGGTCGATCGCGCGCAGCACGCGGTCGGGCACATTGGTGGGGCCGGGGATTTGCAAAAAATGACGCCCGGGCACGCGGGTTGGCTGAGGCATGGAACGGTTTTCTCCCTGGGGGCGCTAGTTAGCTACCCCAAGGGGTGGCGCCAAGGGCCGCGGGCGGAATTCAGTGCCGCGCCAGATGCGGGAACTGGACGCAAAGCAGTTCCGTGCCCCCCTGTCCCGCGAGCAGCAGCAACGCATCATCGTCCGGTGCCACGAACAGGCAGGAATTCGGCGGCAGATTAGCGCTACCGGCGGCCGAGGCTGAACCGGAGAGCACGATCCAGAACTGCCCGCCCCCATCCGATGGCGCGGGGCCGCTCAGTTCGGCGTTCGCAGGTAGCCGGTAGCGCCAACTCGCCAAGCCATCGGCGGCATGCTCCAGTAAGGTGACGCAGGAGATGGCTTCCGTGCGGGCAAGCTCGGCGGGCGGGCACACGGGCATTGGCGCAGCCGTCGCTTCCCGGTGCGAAAAGTTCTGCACGCGTGCGGCACGCAATTGTTCACGCGCAGCGGGCATGTAGCGTGCGCCAGGATCCCAGGCATTGCGCAGTGTGAACCACGCGATACCTTCATCCGCCGCGACGATCGGCCCATAAGCGGACCACGCGTTGGTGTAGTGGACCGCGACGGTCCCGACGTCGTGGGTGCCAAGCCGGCCGCCGCCTTGCACCACGACCTGGTATTGATCCGCCTGATGGAAGTGCGGCTTCACCACCGCATGCGGCTCCTTCTCCACCAGGAACGCCATAGGATAAAGCGCGCCAGCCTCGGGAGCCGCCTGCCCTTCCTTCAGCGTATTGCGGTTCTCGCCGATGAAGGTGGTATGCCAACCGTTGCCGGTCTTGCGCCGCGTCTGCCGTGCGACATCGCTATTGGCTGTCAGGATCATGTTCGCCTCCGCATCCAGCCTATGCCGCAAAACGCTGGCGTGCCAAGGCCGCGCCGGCGCCGAGCGCGGCCAGCTTGGCCTCGGCGACTTCGCGCCGCATCGGCGCCATGCCGCAGTTGGTACAGGGAAACAGCCGCTCCGGCGGGACGAACGACAGGATCTGCTCGATTGTATCGGCGACTTGCTCGGAGGTTTCGACGCGATCGGTCGCCACGTCGATCACACCCGCCAGCACATCCTTGCCGGCCAGCAGCCGCAGCAACGCCAGCGGCACATGCGAATGGTAGCATTCCAGCGAGACCTGATCGATGCGGCTTTTCGCCAGCACGGGAAAGGTGGCCTCGTACTGCCGCCACTCGGAACCCAGGGTGCCCTTCCAGTCGATATTCGCCTGAATGCCGTAGCCGTAGCAGATGTGCACCGCGGTCTTGCACGTGAGTCCCTGCGCGGCACGCTCCAGCGCCGCGACACCCCATTCGGCAACGGCATCCATGTAGACATTGAACGCCGGCTCATCGAACTGGATCACATCGACGCCGTCCGCCTGCAGCCCGCGCGCCTCCTCGTTCAGCAGCGCCGCAAACGCCATCGCCAAAGCCACCCGATCGCCATAATGCGTATCAGCAATCGTATCTACGATCGTCATTGGTCCCGGCAGGGTGAACTTGAGCTGCCGCTGCGTATGCGCCCGCGCGACCCGCGCCTCCATTGCGTGCACGCGACCACGCAGGCGCAGCGGACCGGTCACAGTCGGGACCATCGCCTTATAGCGATTGTCGCGGATGCCCATCTCGACACGGTTGGCGAAGTCGATGCCCTCGATGTTCTCCAGGAAGCCATGCACGAAGTGCTGGCGCGACTGCTCGCCGTCGGTGACGATGTCGATCCCGGCATCTTCCTGTTGCTTCAGCGCCAGCAGCGTTGCATCACGCTTGCCCAGGACAAGCTCGTCGCCGGACAGCTTCCAGGGCGCCCACAGCTTGTTCGGCTCTGCGAGCCAGGATGGCTTTGGCAGGCTGCCCGCGATTGTGGTCTCGAACATGCGCTCCTCCTTGTGCGTGGCCCGCATGGGTAGGCGGGTACGCGGAAGCCGCGCAAGCGGGGCAGGCTGGCGTGGCAGTTACGCCGCGTGCTGCTCGTAGGGGGCCAGCGCCATCTGTTCGGCTAGCCCGTGATGGGCAGCCTCATGGCCATCCTCACTGGCCGCCGCACGGAAATATTGCAGCACATACACTCGTACCGCGCTGGTACGGCCGCCGCGATGGCCCAGCGTCTCGATGTGCCGCACCAATTGGTTAAGATCCACCCGCTCGCGCCGGCAGATCTCCTTCAGCGCGTCCCACAATTCCGGCTCGAGGCGCATGCTGGTCCGGCCGCGCCCGGACAGTGGAACACACGCATACTAAGAAATGGTTTGTGGCCGATCAGAGCGGCAGCGGTCCTTCTTTCAAGCGTTCCATCGAGAACCGGCTCGTCACATTGCGCAATGGCACCGCGGCGATCAGCTTGCGGTAGAAATTGTCGTAGGCGGCGATGTCCGGCACCACGACGTGCATCAGGTAGTCCACGTCGCCGCTCATGCGCCAGGCATCGACGATTTCCGGCATGCCGGCGACCACCTCGGCGAAGCGCTTCAGCCATTCTCCCGAGTGGTCGGCGGTTTCCACCGCGACGAAGACGGAGACCGGGAGGCCGACCTTGGCAGGGTCGATGGTTGCCACCCGGCCGCGGATCACGCCCTCCTGCTCCATGCGGCGGATGCGCTTCCAGCAAGGTGTGGCGGTCAGCCCGACCTTGGAAGCGATATCGGCGAGCGACAGCGATGCATCCGAGGCGAGCAGCCGCAGGATGTCACGATCCAGCTTGTCGAGGTCCTTGTCGTCAGCCATAGGAGGTAGTCCCTGTTATTTCAGGGCGCTCCATAGCACAGAATTTCCTCCCGGCCGCAATATGCCGCTTCGTGCAGAAAAATCTACTCAGTCAGAGAAAAAGTCAGCCGACCGCAGATGGTCCACCCCGGCAACTGTGATGCTCGTGCCGTTCGGCAGGGTGAAGGCGGTGCCAGCGGGCGTCGTGGCGGCGCCTTGCAGCACGGTGGCTACCACGCACAGACCGAAGCCGCTGAGTGCGATGTGGTCCTGTCCCGGGAGAAAGTCCTGGATTGTATCGGCCCCTCCGACCGCGCCGTTCGTGAACGAGATCAGATCATGCAGCGAGCCGGCAGTGATCGTGCAGTCATTGCCGGGAGCCTGATAAGCCCCGCTCAGCACGTCAGCCTTGCTGGTGAACTGCATCTGCGCGATGAAGCCCAATGGATTGACGGCGCCGGACAAAGTCACGTTGTTGGCCACCAATGTCCCGATCTCTGGGACGAACCGCCCTGCGCCCGCTCCGGCGGCAGTCAGCACGACCACATCGCTTGCCAGCAGGCTGCCAGCATGAATATCGATCGATCCTGCTGCCTGAATATCGACGGTGTTGCCGGGTAATTGCTCACCTGGGTGATAGCCTGACATGTCGATGCGTCGTGGGTGCTTCTGCGGCTGTGCGATGAAGGTTGACGCGGTCACGGGCGGTTCAATTCAAGCTCTGTGTGACGCAAGGCATCGACCTTAGCACGCTGAGCCACGCGGAGAAGGATGCACTCATCCTGTCGCTGTTCGCTCGGTTGGAAGCAGCGCTGGCGCGCATCGATGAACTTGAGAAGCGGCTGGCCAGATTTGAACGTCCCACCAAGACGCCGGACAACTCCTCGCTGCCGCCATCGAAGGGGCAGAAGCCCGATCGTCCGATGGGCGACAAGCCGCCGCGCAAGAGCCGCCCCGGGTTCGGGCGGACGCTGCACCCGAACCCGGATCGTGTGTTCGAGGCCAGGCTGACCACCTGTCCGAGGTGCCAGGCGGCATTCCCGGAGGCCTGCCAAACCCCGCAGCAGGTCTACGAACGCATTGAACTACCGCCGATCCGGCCGGACGTGACGCAGGTGCGCCTGTTCGGCGGTCGCTGCGCCTGTTGTGGTGAGCGCGTGGTCGCGACTGCCCCAGCCGGGCTGGAACCCGGTTCGCCATTCGGTCAGTCGATCGCTGCCTTGGTGGTCTACTTGCACTACGCGCACGCGATCGGCATGGAACGGTTGGCCACGCTGATGGACGAGATCTTTTCGCTCACCCTCAGCGAGGGGGCGATCAGCAACATGCTGGCCCGCGCGCGCGAACCACTGCTGGTGGCAGCGGCAACCATCCGCGCCACGGTGCTCGCCAGTCCGGTGGTGTGTTCTGATGAGACTTCCGCGCGGGTGAGCGGCAAGAACTGGTGGGAATGGGTGTTCATCGGCAGCCTGGCCGTGCTGCACGTGATCCGTCCCAGCCGTGGCAAGGCCGTGGTTCAGGCCCTGTTCGGCGAGATCAGGCCGATGGTCTGGGTGTCCGACATGCTTGGCAGCCAACGCGGCCACGCTGCCGAATGGCAGGTGTGTCTGGCGCATCTGCTGCGCGATGCAACCTACGCCATCGAATGTGGCGACACCGCCTTCAGTGCCGCGTTCAAGCGACTGCTGCTGCGCGCGATCGCCATCGGGCGACGCCGCGACGAACTGAAGGACAGCACGCTGAGGCACTATCTTGCCGACCTGGATCGCCGGCTCAACCGCATCATGGCAGCTGTTCCGATCGGCGAGCCAGGACGCAAGCTGCGCAAGCGCATCGCCGCCAACAGGGCGCACCTGTTCGTCTTCATCACCAATCGAGATGTGCCGTATACCAACAACATCTCCGAGCGGCATCTTCGTCCCAGTGTGATCTTCCGCAAGGTGACCAACGGCTTCCGCTGCGAGTGGGGTGCCGAAACCTATGCCGCCTTCCGATCCCTCGTCAGCACCGCAAAGGCCAACAGCGCTTCAGTGCTTGATGTGCTGCGCTTCGTGCTGACCACAAAAATCCCCGAGACGCTATCCGCCAGACCGGGGTGAGCAATTACGTTGCCGGTGATCAGACCATCATTCACGGTTAAGTTGTCCACCGACAGCGTACCGCCGTTGAACTCGATCGTACCGGCATCGAGGATAACATCGCCGGTCGTGGTCAGGTTGGCATCCAGAAGCACTGTGGCTCCGGGATCATCGATCACCAGCGAATGGATCGTCTGCGCCGCATCGAGCGTGATCGTGTAGGTGCCCGGCGTATCAATCGCCACATCGTCGGTCGTCGCTGGTATAGGACCCGACGTGCCCTCCCAGTAGGAGCTGCTTGTCCATTTATCGCTGCCTATATCGTCCCAGTTAGTGCGAACGCTCCCCCAAGTGACTGCGTCCGGAGCGACGCCGGTCGGCAGATACGTGTAGCTGACCGTCACTGTCGCGCCGGCCTGTGCCAGCAGCGTCGCCAGAAAATTGCCCGGTCCACCGACGCTGCCTACGCCAACGGCAGAAACCGGTACCGACACCGTACCCTGGCCGATGAAGGCTGCGAGATCGCCGGGGTCAGTCAGTTGCGCGCTCGCGGAATCAGTCCCGCTCTGGTTTGGGTCGCTATAACTCGCGCCGCTTGCGACCGACGCATAATCCGTCACCGATGGCGACACTGTTTCCCACGATCCAAAGGACACCTCCGCCGTTTGGCTCGTGTCAAAGCTTGCCGTTTCAGAATCCTCGTTCAGTAACTTGACGCTTGCCTGGATGTCGCCGGTGACTGTCAGGTTGACCGCTTCGAGAGTTCCCAGCGCAGGATTGAACTGCACGACCTGAGCGTCGTTGCTCCATCCGGTCGTGGCATCGGCGAAGGTGAATGTCTGTAGTGGAGAGGTGACCACGGCGAGCGGCAGAAAGTTCCAGATGCCTAATGCCTGCAACTTGCAGGCCGGAGCCATCATCACCGCCACCCGAGTTGCTCGGCCCTCCAGGCTGATAGTCGTATTGCAGCGAAACCACGGCCCCGGTGCTGGCATGCGCCGTAATTGCCATATTCGCCGGCCCGCTCACATCGACCACAGTGGTGTCCGCCACCGTCAACGGCAACGTGCCGGTGCCTATGAAATCACCCAGATCGATGTTGCCTGGCTGCCAGTTCGCTTGGCTCGTTCCCATGCCGGACAATGTCAGCAGCGCAGTGCTGCCCGAGGCCGCCAGCGTTGTCCAATTGGTGGCGTCGGCCTCAGCGGCGGTCAGTAGCACACCAGTTGGACTGCTGACGCCAACGTCGCTGGTCGCCCAGGCGGTCGCCGTAGCCGGCGCCGCTTCAAGACTCGTAATCGCCACGCTCCCGGTCACATCGGCCGCCAAGCCGACGTCGATGCCATCCAGCGTGCCGAGCGATGGATCGAACTGACCGAAATCCAAGGTTTGCGACCAATCTGCGGGCGTATCGCCGACCGACTGGACCTGCTTTGACGTCTGGGCCGGCGCAGCCATCGGTCGTAGCGTCCCTTTAATCGGATCAGATTATATTGACCCTGCAACCTAACGGGATTGCCTCACAAACGCAATGAACCGGATATGGCAGTGTTATGACTTTTCCCGCGCCTCGTCCGGCGTGCGCAATGTCAATGACAGCGCGTGCATCCCGCCGGCGAACTCCGCCTCCAGCGCCGCATGCACTGCACGAGACCGCGCCACGCGGTTCATGTCGCGGAACGCCTCCGCCACCATCAGCACGTTGAAATGCGTTTGCCCGCCCGGTTGCGCGCCCGCATGACCGGCATGGCGCGCACTATCGTCCTCCACGCGCAGCAGCAGCGGCGAAAACGCACGCTGGAGGATCGTTTCCAGCCTTGCGGCGCGCGACTGTGTTTCCGACATGTGACCTATCTCCCAACAGCATCCGATGCCAGTTGCCAAGCACCCATCAAGCTGCCCATAACGGCACCATGAGCCGACGTGTCCCCAGAGCCAGGGCCTACGCACCCGACCCAGCCGCCCCGGCGGGGCACGGCTGCGACATCCCCGGCTGCGAGAATGCCGGCGAATACCGCGCGCCGAAATCCCGGCGGAATCTGAACGACTACTGGTGGTTCTGCCTGGAGCATGTCCGCGCCTACAACTCAACCTGGGACTACTACAAAGGTATGTCGCCCGGGGAGATCGAGCAGCAGCTTCGTGCCGATACCTCCTGGCAGCGTCCATCCTGGCCGCTCGGCCGGCTGGGGAGTGCCAGCGCCTGGGACGAGGAACTGGTGCGCGATCCGCTGAACCTGCTCGCGACCGGTCGGATCAAGCGGGGACCGGCGCGGCCACATGAGGCGATGCCACCGGAGCTACGTGAGCCCCTGGCCACCCTTGGCCTGTCGTGGCCGACCACGCTGGATGCAGTCAAAACGCGCTACAAGGAGCTGGCGAAGCGGCACCATCCGGACGCAAATGGTGGCGACCGCGCCGCGGAGGAGCGACTTAAGACGATCAACCTGGCCTATGCGGCGCTCCGTTCGCGACTGATGCCAGCGCCGGCATCGACGGCTGCCGCTGCTGGTTAAACGCCTCGGTCTTGCGCCACAGCCATCCACGGTTAGACTTTTCACCGATCAAACAGGAACTGCCCGTCCGATGAACAAGGTTGCTACTCTGGCCGAACTTCGCCCGACCTCCGCGATCGACCTGCCCGATACCAAGATCAAGGCACGCGAGGCGTTCGACATCGACACTGACATGGAAGCGCCGGCGTTTTCGGTACGCACCGAGCATGTGCCCGACATCGACACCGCCTACAAATTCGACCGCGAGACGACGCTCGCGATCGTCGCCGGCTTCGCGTTCAACCGCCGCACGATGATCCAGGGCTATCACGGCACCGGCAAATCGACGCATATCGAGCAGGTGGCTGCGCGGCTGAATTGGCCGTGCATTCGCGTCAACCTCGACAGCCACATCAGCCGCATCGACCTGATCGGCAAGGACGCGATCGTGCTGAAGGACGGCAAGCAGATCACCGAATTCCGCGAAGGGATCCTGCCCTGGGCGCTGCAGCATGCCTGCGCGCTGGTGTTTGACGAATACGATGCCGGCCGTCCCGACGTGATGTTCGTGATCCAGCGGGTGCTGGAGGTCGAGGGCAAGCTGACGCTGCTCGACCAGAACCGGGTGATCCGGCCGCATCCGTCGTTCCGCCTGTTCTCCACCGCGAACACGGTGGGACTGGGCGATACGACTGGCCTGTATCACGGCACGCAGCAGATCAATCAGGGGCAGATGGATCGCTGGAACATTGTCGCGACGCTGAACTATCTGCCGCACGCGATGGAGACGTCGATCGTGCTGGCGAAGCTCGGCGCCGACACGAAGGACGCGGCGATGAAGAAACGCATCGAGGCGATGGTGGCGCTGGCCGATCTGACGCGCGCTGGGTTCATCAACGGGGACATCTCGACGGTGATGTCGCCGCGCACGGTGATTACGTGGGCGGAGAATGCGCGCATCTTTGGCGATGTGGGTTTTGCGTTCCGGGTGACGTTCCTCAACAAATGCGACGAGGCGGAGCGGGCGACGGTGGGTGAGTACTATCAGCGCTGCTTCAACGAGGAGATCCCGACGGGCGGGTTTACGACAAGGAAGTTCAACTAGGCGTCTGAGCCCCCTCCCCCCAACCCCCTCCCGCGAGGGGAGGGGGAGGATAACGCCAGCACTCCCCCTCGCGGGAGGAGGTTGGGGGGAGGGGGCGACGGAATTATCGCAATGAGCGGCACCAACAAAGACAACACCCGAGCTGAGGAATTCAAACGCGCCACCGCGGGCGTGCTGCGCGCGATCGCCGAGGTGCCCGACGTGCAGGTCGCATTCCAGCCGGGCCCATCCGGCCTATCCGGCAAACGCGCGCGGCTGCCGTTGCCCACACGCGCGCTGCCGCCGCAGGAAATGGCCCGTCTGCGCGGTGCGTCTGACTCGCTCGCGCTTCGCCTGCGCCACCACGACGATGCCGTCCATGCCGCCCGCATGCCCGCGCCCCGCGAGGCGAAGGACGTTTACGACGCATTGGAACAGGTGCGCGTCGAAGTCGTTGGATCGCGCCATATGGCAGGCGTCGCCGCCAACCTTGCCTCCAAGCTAGCCGAGGAGTGCGAGGCGGAAGGCTACGACCGCATGACCCGCAAGGATCAGTTGCCGATCCAGGCGGCTCTGTCGTTGCTGGCGCGTGAGCAGATGTCGGGGGAGAAGTCGCCTGAAGCCGCGCGCAAGATCCTCGACTTGTGGCGCGATACGCTGGGCGATACGGCAGATGCCGCGTTGGTCGAGATGAACGCGGCGCAGGACGATCAGACTGCTTACGCACGCGCCGCGCGTAAACTGTTGGCAGCGCTGGACCTGGCGGAAGCCGAAAGCGACGCGGAGCCTGACGACAACACCGACGAAGGCGAGGAAGGCGGCGAACAGTCCGGCGAGCAGGACGAGCAGCAGGATGGCTCCGGCCAGAGCGAGGCCGAACAGGACAGCATGCTCGGCGCCAATCCAGAGGAAATGGAAGGCGACGCTGCCGACGACGAAGGCACTGAATCAGACGAGGAAGCCGCCGTCGCTGAAGGCGATGATCGGCCAGGCGGGCCTCAGCCACGCCGCGAGCGGCCCAATCCGGACAATGAAGCGACCTATCGTGCTTACACTCGTACCTACGATGAAGAGATCGATGCCGAAGAGCTGTGCGATGCTGACGAACTGACGCGGCTGCGACAGCAGCTCGATCAGCAATTGCAGCACTTGCAAGGCGTGATCTCGAAGCTGGCCAATCGCTTGCAGCGTCGCCTGCTGGCGCAACAGACCCGCGCCTGGGAATTCGATCTGGACGAAGGCTTGCTTGATGCCGGTCGTCTGTCGCGCGTCGTGGTGAACCCGTTGCAGGCGCTGTCGTACAAGCGCGAACTCGATATGGAATTCCGCGACACAGTGGTGACACTGCTGATCGACAATTCCGGTTCGATGCGTGGACGGCCGATCACGGTGGCGGCGATGTGCGGTGACATCCTGGCGCGCACGCTGGAACGCTGTGCGGTGAAGGTTGAGGTCCTGGGATTCACCACGCGCGCCTGGAAGGGCGGGCAGAGCCGCGAGAAATGGGTGCAGGACGGCAAGCCGCGCAATCCCGGTCGCCTGAACGACCTGCGCCACATCGTCTACAAGGCGGCCGACTCGCCGTGGCGGCGCGCGCGCAAGAATCTTGGGTTGATGCTGCGCGAGGGTCTGCTGAAGGAGAACATCGACGGCGAAGCGCTGTTGTGGGCGTATCGCCGCCTGTTGGTGCGTGCCGAGCATCGCCGCATCCTGATGGTGATCAGCGACGGCGCGCCGGTGGATGACTTCCACGCTGTCGGTGAATCCGGGGAACTATTTGGAAAAGCACCTGCGCGAGGTGATCCGCGATATCGAGGCCCGCGAGCAGGTGGAGCTGATCGCCATCGGCATCGGCCATGACGTGACACGCTACTACCGCCGAGCGGTCACCATTGTCGATGCCGAAGAACTCGGCGGCACGATGATGAAGAAGCTCACCGAGCTGTTCGATGAGGACATGGACGCAGCGTGGGCCCGCGCCGCGGGTGAGCGAGCGGCGATTGTTGTATAGATGGAAGGAAAAATAACACGGATTACACTGAATATTGCTCAAAATTCTTTCAGTGTAATCTGGGAAATCTGTATTATTCTTCCTTAGAGAAGCGACGACCCATTAATCCAGTAGCCAGGCCGCAGCGGATGCCTGGGCAATCTGCCGCACCTGGCCGAGCAAGCCAGGCCCGACCGGAATTCCTTCAGCCATTCGCTTTTCAGCATTCTTCCATTGCGGATCGCCGGCCACCATGACCGGCTGCGCCGGATCGATCGGCTTCGTCGCACGCAGATCGTTGCAGAAACGGGCGACGTCGGATTGGAACTCCTCGGATGTCCGGAACAGCCCAGGATCGATCGCCATGAAGAAATGCCCAATGTCCATGCCCTGCGGCTTCTTCGTATGCTGTGGATCCGTGATCAGCGTCGCCCCTGACAAACACGACCCCAGGATGTTCACCATCGCTGCCAGACCATATCCCTTGTAGCTGGAGTTCTCGGGCGAGCCGCCCAACGACGTCAGGAATCCCCCCTTCTCGCGGGCCACCAGCGGGTCGTTGCTCGGGCGCCCCTCGCCGTCCAACACCCAACCATCCGGCGTCGGCAATCCTTCGTTCGCCTTGTTGCGAATGCGTCCCGCCGCGACTGTCGTGGTCGCCATGTCCAGCAGGAACGGCCTGTCGTCGCCCGAGGGCGCAGCGAACGACCAAGGATCAGTCCCCAGCTTCGCTTCCTTGCCGAACGTGGGAGCAACCTGGATTCCGGAAGCCGACGTGCAGGCCATGCCGATCAGCCCTTGCTTCGCCGCCATCAGCGTATAATAGCCAGTGGCGCCGAAATGCGCCGAGTTGCGTACCGCCGCGATGGCCATGCCCGACACCTTCGCCTTGTCGATCGCCACCTGCATGGCAAATTGCGCCGGCACGTGGCCCAATCCGCCACCGCCGTCGACCAGCGCGGATATCGGCGTCTCCTTCACGATCTCCGGCCGCGCATCCATCTTCGCGCGGCCATTGCGGCGCAAGCGGTCGTAGCCAGGCAGCATCGACATGCCATGGCTATCGACGCCATGCAGATCGGCCCAGGACAGGATATCGGCAGTCGTCTCGGCATTTTCCTCCGGCATGCCCCAGGCAAGCAGAATGGCTTTCATCTGTGCGCGATGCGTTGCGTAAGGGGCAGGCATGTTCGTCTCCTTGCAGGACGACCTCAGCCTTGCGCGGTGGCGCTGTTCCGGCAAGGGTGCCGCAGTAGGAGGTTCATCATGGCAGATGGAGCGGAATTGCTGCGGGCACGCTTTGGCATCGATCTGCCGTGCGTCGAGGTGCCGCCGGCAATAGCGCCGCTGCTCGATCGCCGTGTGACGCGGCGGTACACTGAGCAAGCAGTGCCGGACTCACTGCTGGATGCGCTGTTGGCAGCAGCACAATCGGCCCCTACGAAGTCCGATCTTCAGCAATACTCAGTCGTGGTGATGCGCGATCCTGCGCGGATCAAACAGATCGCCGACTGGATCGGTACCATGGACTGGATCGCCACCGCGCCAGTTTTCCTGGTCTGGTGCGGCGATATGCGGCGCAATAAGCGTCTGTGCGAGCAGCAAGGCATGCCGCACGCCAACAACAACCTCGACACGTTCCTGAACACCGCCGTCGATTGCGCGCTTGCGATGGGTCAGTTCATTGCCGCCGCCGAGGCTATCGGTCTCGGCACCTGTCCCATCAGCTATGTGCGCAGCCATATCGAACGCGTCACACCGCTGCTCTCCCTGCCACCTGGCGTATATCCAGTCTCTGGTTTGGCCATCGGCTGGCCCGTGTTCCGTCGCCCGGTGTCAATGCGCTTGCCTCCGTCGGTCGTAGTGCACCGCGAACGCTACGACGACACGCACGACGAAGCCGAGATCCGCGCCTATGACGAACGTCGCCGCGCGCGTGAGCCGATCGCACCTGGCGGCCTGAAGAACAACGATGTTTATCCGCCGCGTGAAGCCGTCGGCTGGAGTGAGAACGTCGCGCGTCAGCTATCTGTGCCGGAGCGCTTCGGCTTCGCCGCCTTCCTCAAGACGCGAGGGTTCGATCTTGCCTGAAGCGCCGCTGATCGATCAGCAGACGCCACCGCGCCCACGCGCGGTTCGGCCGAGACATGCTGCGAGCCTGCTCGTGTATCGCCAGGACAGCGGCGACTTGTCGATGCTGATGGGCATGCGCGGCGCGAAGCATCGCTTCATGCCAAACCGGCTGGTATTTCCCGGCGGTGCCGTGGATCGCGCCGACCTGAGCACGCCCTCAGCGACGCCCCTCAACGCGCAAACTGAACATCTGCTGCGCAAGAACGCCAACGAACGGCTGGCGCATGGTCTGGGCATCGCAGCGGCGCGCGAACTGTATGAGGAGACTGGCCTGTCTCTCGGCTCGCCGCCGCGGCTGGACGTGCTGCACTTGCTGGCGCGCGCCGTCACGCCGCCACCGAGCCCAATCCGCTTCAACGCACGGTTCTTCGCCGTGGATGGCGTGCATGTGTCGGGCACTCTAGGCGGCGACGGGGAACTGGAAGAGCTCCGCTTCTACGGCATACAGGAAGCGCTGGCACTCGATCTGGCAATGCCGACACGACGCGTCCTGGAGCGGTTGCGACTGTGGTTGGAAATGACTTCAAGGGAACGGGAAGCACGGACCCACGTTCCAGTTATGCTGCGCGACCGTGGCTGGCGGATGGAATAGAGTGATCATGCGCCTCCAGCCCGGAGATAATGGGCAGACCAAATCGCTATCCATGCCGGTCCAACCACCAGATCCAGTAGGACGAACCATGTCAGTGCAATCCTGATTGTCGGGTTAAGCCGTTGGATGGTCCAGCAGGCGGCGGCGGGTATCAGCGCGAGCGCTATCGGAAAATAGTATCGCGGCGTCGCGTCGGTTGGAGGCGCGCCAGTGAGTATATACATCTTGTATGAAAAGGCGAAATTGATTGGCAATACCATTGCCATGGCAATACCACCGGCGACGAGCAGATGATCCGATTGCCGCAGTTGTCGCACGTTGGCGTACCATCCAGCCAAGGCGAGCAGGACCATGAGTAGCGGCCCCGCCACGACGGGCAGGCTCGCGAACCCATCCATCAATGGAACAGGATTCCAATTTGCCAGCCACCAGTACAGAAAATTCAGTGCATAGGCTGATAAGCTCAGGCTGGCGTCGGGATTCCATCCTCTGATGTGCACCCGCAATTGCGCTATCTCGCGATAATGGTCCACGAACGCCTGCGTAACAGGGGCAGGCGACCCGAAGTGCACGATGTACCAGAAATATGGGAGTGTCGCCGCAACTTCAATGAGAAGCAGCCCAACCAGTAGTTTGGCGGGAGGACGTGTCCCGCGGAATCCAAACTCAAGCAAAAGGAAGACGGAGGCGAACGACACGGTCAGCAGGGCAGCGGTCAACTTGGCACATGTCGCGACAGCGCAACCAGCGCCCAAGAGAATGAACCCGGTTCGACGCTCTGGCCGCATGACGATAACCTGGGCGCCAAGCACACAAAGGCAGCCGCCCAGCAGCGCAAGGTTATCATTGCTGATTATCGATCCGAGCAGAATAACCAGCGGATTCAAGACCGCGAACATGCAATACAGGAGCAATTGCCGCCGTTCCAATCCCTGAAGGATTCCTATGCAGATTACGCAGGCTATTGCCGATGTCGAAATTGCCACATTCGCGAACCGCAAGGACAGTGACGTCGAAATAATCCGGCTGCGCTCGACTGGAGAGGAGCAGTCTCAGTACAAGATAGAACAGCGGTGGATGGTTTATATAGTTTGCATTCGTGGTGAATCCGCTTCCCCACTCCTTACCCAACAGAAAACTCGGGGAAAAATGTGACGCGGCAGCTCCGAAGCGGGCCAGGCTGGCGACATAGGACAGATGCTCCAGCTCATCGAAGTTGCTTGGAAACGGCTGTCCTCGGGTCAGAACGACTTCCACAGCAAGATACAAGACCAGAAACACGCCGCCTATACGCCAGCGATCGTCGAATCTCATCACCCGCTCCGCGAACTGCCCCCGACACGAGGGTCACCATGAATTGGCTTCCGCGGCAACTACAGGCACGCAGGCGCCAATCGGTGTTATACCAAATCGGTCTGAGAGGACTCTTCCGAGCATCGCCCTTAATCGTCATTCCCGCGCAAGCGGAAACCCAGGGCAAACAGTATTGGAGGACACCCCTGGGTTCAGGCGTGAATTAGTTAGGCTCGCTGTTCGCCTGATAATATGGCCGACGGTCCACCAGATCACCACTGTCCCGACGATCGAGACGTAACCATCGATCGCATAGTGCCAGCCCAGGAACACGGTGGCGAAGAGGATCAGGACAACATTGATCGACAGAGCAATGCCGAGAAACCGATTGGTCCGCCAGCCCAACAGCGCAAACAGTGTTGCTCCAGCTACATGCATGCTGGGCATCGCCGAGATACCGGCGCCAACACCAGAACCGCCCGACGCGTAGTACCTCCACAACATATTTTGCAAGCCAACAGAAATGTTGGTTTCGCCGTGCAAGCTTGCATTGTGCAGATACTGCATCAAAGGTGCATACGGATCGGGACCGCCGACGAGCCGTCCGTAGAAACATGGACCGCCTGATGCCAGCCAAGTTGCGGCAATGTTGCCCAGGGCGATGAAACAGACGATGTAGGCAATGAAGAACTGCATCCGTAGCAGACGATCGCGCAATGCGAAGGCCTGCCAGAACCACAAGCTGGCAAGACCGAAGAACCAGCCGCAGTAGACGATGTTGGCGAAGCTGGTCATCAGCGGATTGCCCAGCACTGGCTCCAGGATCCGCCAGGGTGCAACCCCGAAATGCAGAACCGTGTCCCAGCGTGCGAACGTCGCATCCCAATCGTACGGATGCAGAGCCGGAATCAGGGTCTTCATCAACGTGCAGGCGGAATTGAATAGCGGCAGGATCACAACGATCGGCACGGCATTGAGCAGGCGCTCTCGCGTGAGATAATTCTCAAACAAGTCGTCGGCGATCGCTCGTATCAGCCGGCGCGGGCGGACAACCAACATGATGTAGGCGGCCCGCCAGGCAAGAAAGCCACCGCACAGGATGGGGGTCGCCATGGCAAACGCCTGTTCGTAGCCCAGGAACGAGATGCTACCCGGCTTGCCCAGGTACACGGCGAGGCCATAGGTGAGAATGATGTAGATTTCGACTGGCGCAATCAGCCAGATATGGGCACGCAGCGTACGCAGCAACGCATCAAGAAGGCCAGCGTGACGGCGCAGTAGCAGGGATGCACTGGCACTCATGCCGGGCGTCGCCCTGAAGCGGTTGAAGGTTCGCCTGCAACCGAGAGATTTAGCACGCGGTTCTCCACTATATCGTCTGAAGTATTCGCGGTCAGCCTTCCGGATTTATCCGGTTTGTGATTTCAACCTGGTTGCAGATGGCACTTGATATACGTCAAAATGCAACGACTATCCGACGCAATTCGATTCAGGCAGTTCGGGGGGACGGCGCTGACTGTCCACGGACCACATGCCATGCCCCTGGCAATTCAACACGACGGGCACTCGCTACGTCTGCGACGGCCGCTGCGAGTTTGCCTTCGCACGTGATGGCGATCGCAACAGTTGCGATCATGAGCAACGGGCACGCCATCAACAGCGCTGGTCCCTCGATCGTGCCACGCACCGCCAAACCCCAGACGAACACAGCCCACCGCCCGTCGCCAACGCGACGAGGCGCCGATGATCGGACCAGGGGAGTTCGACCGAGGTCATGGCACGGATCAAAAGCACGAACGGGACAGCCACCACCAAATCAGTGAGATAATGCGCTCCCAGACCAAGGGTCCCAACAAAGGTGCCGAACAGCCAAGCCCCCGCGATCAGCCGAACGATCCGATGCAGGTTGCGTGTCGCAAGAAACGCCATCAGCGCCCACGCAAGATGTAGAGACGGCATAGTGCTGCGCGGATCCATCGGCAGTTCCGGAACTGCCTGATAGGGAAACGCTGAACCCCAATATGCCAACGGACCGATCAGCGGGAGCCAGAAATAGATGACGTAACCTACTGCGGCTATGACCAGAAATGTGGGCAATAAGCCGATGCCCATCCGCCTCGCCGCCCTGGCTTCAAATAGACCGACGAGCGCGACAGGGAACCACAACGTGCGGTAAAAGAAGGAACCCAACCACGCGACTATTGGGCTTTGCACAAACAGATCGCCAAAAATGACGGAAGGCTGGGCGCCAAGCGTACCATCCAGGGCAATCACCTCTGGATCATAAATGTGCGGTAGCAGATGCACCGGATAGAGCACAGCACATGGCAGCACCGCCATCCCCACTGGCAATATCAGTGCGGCCGCCGAGACACGGCAAATATCGAGAAGTCCGCGAGGCCGTAACACCAACAGGAAGATGCCAAGGATCTGCGCGATGGATCCCAGATAGTGCCGCTCCAGAATGATGGCATGAGGAGCGGGAAGATCGGCGATCGACGACAAATACTCTGCAACCAGAGCCCCGGCTACAACCAGCCCGAAGAAGAACGGGCAAGGCGCCAGAACCTCCGCCCTCCGTGTGGCCATATTCGGCAGTGCGTCGCTCAACCGCCACTCCGTCAATTGCCTGGCGGCCAAGCGAGGCTTTGCCAGCGCAGCAGGGAGGGTAGTCCAACTGAATTGCAGCGACGTTACAGGCAGCTAGGCTGCCCGCCACAGCTCTCCTTCGCGCTCCACCTTCCCCTCGGCTTCCAGCTTCAGCAGATGTGCCAGCACATTGCGTTCGGCCGCCCGGCGCAGACGCGGATGCACTTGCGAGTAGAGCGTGTCCATCAGCGCATACGTGCCGGCGGCGCCCTTCTCCAGCGCCCGCTGGATCGCTTGCTCACGCATCAACCGGTGGACCAGCATTTCGCGCACCAGATTGCGCGGTTCTGGCAACAGCGGCCCGTGCCCCGGCAGGAAAACGTCGTCGGTGCGTTCCATGAGCATACGTAAACTCGCAAAATAATCGGCCATGTTGCCGCCCGGCGGACTCACCACGCTGGTCGACCAGGACATCACATGGTCGGCGCTGAACAGCACGGCGGTGCCGTCGCGCGCGGGCAGTGCGAAGCACAGGTGATCCGAGGCATGGCCCGGCGTATGGATTGCCTGCATGCCGGCAATCATGTCGCCGTCCGACAGCTTGATGTCGGCCGAGAACGTCTCGAGCCCGCTGTCGCGAAAGCCGACCGTCGGCACGCCGGTCGCAGCCTGGAGCGCAGGCACCGCACCGACATGATCGTGATGCGTGTGGCTCACCAGGATCAGCGCGATATTGGGACCAGTCGCGCGCAGGATCGCCTCGACGTGTTCCGGATGCTCTTCCGGGCCTGGGTCCAGCACTGCGAGGCCATCCGGCGTATCGATCAGATACGTATTGGTTCCATAGTAGGTCATCGGTCCGGGATTGGCGGCGACGATCCGGGAAATGCCGGGCATCACCGGCAGGACCGCGCCGCGCTCAGGCTCGGGTTCAGTCAGAAAGGGCATTGCGTCCTCGTCGTGGCATACAAGCCATTGTGGCAGCAGATCGCCGCGACCGCCAATCTGGGCGAGGTGGTGCACGAAACCTATTGATACGGCCTCGCACTCGCGGGGCTCGCAATGATAGCCGTTCAGCGATCAGATGCAGTGCACAGGCAAGGGAGGAAATCCGTTGAATTCCACCGATGCATAGCTCGCCGTATAGGCACCGGCACTGAGAAAATCCACCGTGTCACCAATCGCGAGGTCCAGCGGCAGCGAATAGTTGGTGTGGTCGTAGATGATGTCGGTGCTGTCGCAGGTCGGCCCTGCAAGGATGACCGGCTCGCATGCACCGGCATCGTGCAGCGTTCGAAGCGGATACTGGATCGCCTCACCTTGTGTTTCCGCCAGCCCATTGTAACGACCAGCATCCAGGTAAACCCAGCGCCGCCGATCATGGTTGCCGTGACGGGCGATCAGCAGCACCTGGGCGCGCAGCAGTCCGGCATCGCCGACCAGATAGCGGCCCGGCTCGATCATGATTTGCGGCTGTGCGCTGCCGAAGTGCTCCTCGATTGCGGACATGATCGCCTCGGCATAGCTCGTGAGCGGCGGAATGGGGGTGCGGTATTGGGCCGGCAATCCACCTCCGACATTTAGCAGCTCGAGAGCAACACCCTGGCGCGCGCAGTCACGAAAAATGCCCGCGGCATGACCGATCGCGCTCGCCCATCGCAGAGGATCGGTCTGCTGCGACCCGACATGGAATGAAATGCCGATTGGCTGTAATCCAAGCGTCCGCGCACGCAGCAGAAGCTCGGTCGCCATGCGCGTCGAACAGCCGAATTTGCGGGTCAGTGGCCACTCCGCTCCACGGCCATTGACCGAAAGCCGGCAGAACACGCGCGCGCCTGGCGCTGAACGTGCCAACTTGTCCAGCTCTGCGGGACTGTCGAAGGCGTAGGGTTCAATGCCCAGCGCGTGCGCCCAGGCGATATCTCGTTCGCGCTTTATCGTACTGCCGAAGCACAGACGCTCCGCGGCGATCCCAACTGCCAGGCAGCGATCGATCTCGCCCGTGCTGGCAAGATCGAACCCGATATCCAATTCGACCAAAGCACTGATGATGGGCACCGCCGGATTGGCTTTCACCGCATAATAGATGCGCGCATTGGGGAACGCGTCATGTAGCGCGCAAAAACGCTGCCGCACCGTCAGCAGATCGACGACCACGCATGGCGTCGCCGGCGCGTGCTGCGCCAGGTAGCGGTCGATGCGTTGCAGAGTGTTCAATGCGCGATGAACACAGGCAAAACCGCGCCATGCAGTACCCGTCGTGTGAAGCCGCCGAAGATCACTTCGCGCATACGGCTATGGCTGTAGCCGCCCATCACCAGCATATCAGCCTTCGCTGCGCCGGCGGCTTCCAGCAGAATCTCGGCGGGCGAACGATCGTCTCGCTTTAGCTGTTGCACCGTCACATGGCTGTTGTGCCACGCGAGCGCATGACGAAGTCGCTGGCAGGCTTGCTGATCGGTGTCCCTGCCCTCATCGACGGAATAGATGATCACTCGGTCCGCCAGTTCGATAAATGGCATAGCCGCAGCGACAGCACCTGCCGCCTCCGGCCTGTCCTTCCAGGCAATGGCGACGAGGCCCGACAGCGCGGTCGGCGTGGTCGGCGGCGCGATCAGCACTGGCCGCCCGGTCGCCATCAGGCAGGCTTCCAGCACATCCAATGCGGCCAGTTCGCCCTCACGCGAGCGGCCTACCACCAGCAGGTCAGCGGCGCGTCCATGCGTCGCCAGCCAGGTTGATTCATCCCCGGTCTCCATGCGCAATTCGGCCGACGGCAAGTCGGTAGCCGGATCGCTCGAAATCGGCACCCCTTCATGCTCGCAAAAGTCGCGGAAGGTGGTTTCTGCTGACTTCTGCCGGGCGGCGGCGTCCTGTTCAAGCGACTCCAGCATCTGGTCATATCCCGCGCCGCCGCTCAGGTCGTTGGCCGCCATGGCCGTCAGCACGCTCTGCACGTCGAGACGCACATGCAGGAACTCGAGATGAGCCGGAAGCAGACGCGCGATGCCCAAGGCCGTGGCGAACACTGGTGCGTCTGCGGCGGTGCCGGTGGCCGGTACGACGATGTATTTGATCATACGTTACCTCTCAATGTGCCGCCATCTAGGCCGTAACGGCCCCAAGTGCCTTGATCTCGATCAATGCTTGCGGAGGCGTGGCCCAGTCTGCCACGCTGTCCGCGGTAGCCATCAATCGGGAGGCCCACTGCATGAAGGTCGAGATCGAATATTGCGGACAATGAGGCTATGAGCCACGCGCCCGTGGGGTGCGGAACCTGATTCTCAACGCCCATCCGGACGCGCAGGTGACGTTGCACAAGTCCGGTGGTGGAGTGTTTGAGATCACGGTGGACGGCAAGCTCGGCTTCTCGAAGAAGGCGACTGGCCGTTTCCCGTCGGACGAGGAAGCGTTGCGCACCCTCGGCTAAGGTTTTCGCATCGAATACGGAAGCGTGGAGCCTGCCGCGTGACGGTGGCACCTTCATCACGCCATTCCACCCCCTGATGGGTTGCTGTCAGCGGCTTGGCGCGCCAAGTTAGCAGGTGCAGCAATCACATAGGGATCGGATGGATCTCGGGGAAGGACTTCCGCCGGGTGCACGCTTGCGCGCCATGGCGGCCATAGGCATTGCGGTCTCGATGGCGGTGCTCGACAGCGCGATCGCCAATATCGCGCTACCGACCATCGCGCATGACATGGCGACCACGCCGGCCGCGACCATCTGGGTGGTCAACGCGTATCAGTTCGCGGTCACGGTATCGCTGTTGCCGCTGGCGTTCCTGGGCGACATCTTCAGCTACAAGCGTATCTACATGGTCGGTTTGGCCGTGTTCACCCTGGCCTCGCTGGGCTGCGCGCTCTCGCCCAACCTGCCGATCCTGGTGATCGCTCGGGTGGTGCAAGGATTTGGCGGCGCCGGGATCATGGGCGTCAATACCGCGCTGATCCGCTTCATTTTCCCGCGCAACGAACTTGGCCGAGGCCTGGGGTTCAATGCGCTGATCGTGGCGACGTTCTCAGCGCTGGGGCCTTCGATCGCTGCCGGCATCCTGGCGGTGGCGACCTGGCACTGGTTGTTCGCGGTCAACGTGCCGTTGGGCGCCATTGCGCTTTGGCTGGCATCGCGTGTTTTGCCAGACACGCCACGGGCTCGCCATCGCTTCGACGTGCTGAGTGCACTGCTGAACGCAGCGACGTTCGGGTTGCTGATCACTGCGGTAGATGGGCTCGGCCGCAATCGCGGTGCGGTCGAAATGGGCGAGCTGATAGCGGCGCTCCTGATCGGCACAGTCTTCATCTACCGGCAGTTCACGCTGACCGTGCCTTTGCTGCCAGTCGATCTGTTTCGCCGGCCGATCTTCGCGCTTTCGGTTGCGACTTCCATCTGCTCGTTCATCGGCCAGACCATGGCATATGTTTCGCTGCCGTTTTACTTTCAGGATGTGGGTGCGCATTCACAGGTTGAGACCGGGCTGTTGATGACGCCCTGGCCCGCGATCGTCGTCATCGTCGCACCGATAGCAGGACGATTATCGGATCGCTATCCAGCCGGGATGTTGGGTTCGGCAGGGCTGGCAGTGATGACCGGAGGGCTTGTCTCCCTGCTATTGATGCCGGGCCATGCGGGCTATGCCAACATTGCCTGGCGGATGGCAATGTGCGGCCTCGGTTTTGGCTTCTTTCAATCGCCCAATAATCGTCTTCTCGTGAGTAGCGCGCCGCGAGAACGCAGCGGCGCTGGTTCCGGCATGCTGTCCACTGCTCGGCTCACCGGCCAGACCGTCGGTAGTGCTTTGGTCGCGCTGTCGTTCGGTCTTGCCGGCGCAAATGTGGCACACGGCACGCGCGTGGCCATGGGCATTGCGGTGACGGCATCGGCCGTTGGCATGATCGTCAGTTCCCTGCGCCTGCGCGCGCGGTAGAGCTTGATGGGTTGCGCTGCGCTGAACCCATCCTACGCGGCTACTTTGCCACGTACGAGTGTTTGTGGGATGGGTTAAGCGCAGCGAAACCCATCATCCGTCAGGACGGCTCCTCAGCGAATTGCACAGCGTGTTCGGGGATCAGAATCCCCGGCAACTTGCGAGACGTCCAAATGTGCATGGCATTCGTCAGATCGGGCAGTTCATCCAATGACCCGCCCTTGACGCTGATCGTGCTCTCACGCGCATCAGAGTGGCAGATACGCGATCCACACATCTCGCAGAACGTGCAAACCAATACCCCGCCGCTCGCCGTTGGACGGCTCCAGGTTCGCACACGCCCCTGGCTGACAACGAATGCCTGCTTCGGCACGATGACCGATATGCCAAATGCAGACGCCGACTGCTTGCGGCATTCGCGGCAATGGCACACGTAGACATTCAGCGGCTCGGCGCTGACCTCATAGCGGACAGCGCCGCATTGGCAACCGCCGGCTAACACGATGCCACCGCGTCAGGCGCCTTCTGCCGGCGCCGCACCGATATACTTGAACTGATGCACCACATCATTCACCGGATAGGCTGTATCCTGCTTGACCTGGAACACGCTGACCACATGCGACGTCAGGTCGCCTTTTGCATCAAACGTAATCGGACCTTGCAGAGTTTCAACCTTGCCTTCCTGGATGGCGTCACGCACCCCCCCTCGATCGACCGTCTTATCCGACTTCGCCGCGTCGCCGATCGCGGCCAATATCACCAGGGCCGCGTCATAGGCCGTGATCGAGTAGTCCGAAGGCGGATTGCCCCAGCGCGCAATAAAGCGCTTGAGCCAAGACGACAGCTTCGCGTCATCCAACATATGCGGGGCAGCGATCGTGCTGTACCAACCTTCGGCAGCGGGAAAGCCGGCACCCGCCAGGATCGATGCCTGGTGCAAGCCGTCACCGCCTGCCTTGATGATGTTGGGCACGATCTCGTAGCTCTGCTTGACCAGCTTCACCCCGGCGAGTGCGCTGGAGCCGCAATACATTGCCTCGGCGCCCAGGCTCTTGATCTTGGTTATCAGCGGCCTGTAGTCGCTCTGCAGCGGATCAACCCGGTCGCGGCCCAGCACCGTGACGCCCTTCTTGGCAGCCTGCGCCTGGAACGTATCGGCGATGCCGACGCCGTAAGCACCAGTGTCGTCCACCACGAAAACTGACTTAACCTTGAGCTGATCCGCCATGAAATTCGCCATGTTGGGACCCTGGTAGGCATCGGTCGTCACGGTGCGGAAGTAGATCGCCTTGCCCGCAGGCCGATACTGCCCGGCGAATTTTGGCGCCGTCAGGTCCGGACTGGTGGAACTTGGCGTGACCGTCGCCAAGTTGCCTTGGCTAAGCAGCGGTGCCATCGCCTTGCCGCTGCCGCTCGCCATCGGACCGATTGCCGCGACGCAGGTGGGATCAGACACCATCTTGCGGGCATTGGTCGCTGCCTGCGCCGGATCATATTGGCCGGCTGTGGGGGTGCCATTGTCCAGAATCAGCGTGCGGATTTCATAACCGCCAATGCCGCCTTTGGCGTTGGCTTCCTCGATTGCCATGACGGCGCCGTGCAGGATGTTGGTGGCGTCTTCGGCGGAAGCACCAGTTAATGGCAACGCAATGCCAATGGTGACGAACCTGGCCTCGGCGTGTGCGGGGCGGATGGCTCCGGCGATCGCGGAGGAACCGAACAGGGCGAGGGTCGAACGGCGAGTAACGCGCATCGTAACCTCCCTTGAGAACAGCTCGCATTTGTAACGCAAGTGGTGTGCCAGTGAGAAGAGATTTGCGGATCAGGCCACCAAGCCCCTATGGTTGCGCCGGTCAGAGAGGGTGCCAATGCGCGGTTTACCGTTCGCCATGGTCAGCGGGCCACTATTTGCCCAAGTGGTTCACGAGGCCAACAAGGATCCAAGGCGGACAAGCCTATGCAATTGCTGCGGCGCGCGGATAACGATTCAGCCTGACCGACGTGAGCAGACGGTGCGCTGCCCTACCTGCTCGCGCTGGCAACAGGTGGCGCTGAGCGAGGAAACGCCGTGGCGGCTATCCGCTGCCTCGGCCGAGGCCTTGCGCAAAACGCGACGCTGGTTGCGCCATTTATAGGCCGCTGACGAAGAAGGTTCCCCGATGTCATTTGCCAACGACCCCACGACGGCGATTCGCGAGATCACGCAGCGCATCGAGCCGGCGCTGATCGAGATTCGCCGCGACATTCATGCCAATCCGGAATTGGCCTTCGAGGAGGTTCGCACCGCAGGCGTCGTTGCGCACGAACTGACGCGCCTTGGCATCGAGCATCAGACGGGCATCGCCAAGACCGGTGTTGTCGGCCTGATCAAGGGCGGCCGACCCGGCCCCGTGCTCGCGATTCGCGCCGACATGGACGCGCTGCCAATCGAAGAAAAAACCGGTCTGCCGTTCGCCAGCACCAAGCTCGGCCTGATGCATGCCTGCGGCCACGACCTGCACACCACGACGCTGCTTGGCGTAGCCGCGGTGCTGAAGGAGCTGGCGCCACAGCTCGCCGGCACCGTGAAGCTGGTGTTCCAGCCAGCCGAAGAGGCGATCGGCGGCATGAGCGCGATGATCGAAGCTGGCGTGATGGACGATCCCAAAATCGACATGGCGCTGTCGCTGCACAACGGGCCGGATCTGCCGGTAGGAACCTTCGGTTTCGTTCGTGGCCACGCTTTGGCGGCGGCCGATGGGTTCAGCATTACCGTGCGCGGCAAGTCCGGTCACGCGGCACATCCGCATTTTGCTATCGATCCAATCGTGGCTGCGGCGACGTTGGTGACACAGCTACAAACCGTCGTGTCGCGTGAGGTGCGGCCGATCCATCCGGCGGTGGTAACTGTCGGCATGATCCATGGCGGTACCGCGCGGAACATCATCCCGGACAGTTGCACCATCACCGGCACGGTGCGCACGCTGCACCCTGAGGCGCGTGATATCGCCGAGGCAGCGATCAAGCGGCTCGCAGCCGGCATGCTGGAAGGCATGCGCGTTATCTGTGAGGTTGAGTATCGGCGCGGCGTCCCGCCGCTGCGCAACGACGATAAGGTCGTGTTGCCAACTGTCGAAGCGATCCGTCATCAGTTTGGCGACGTAGTGATTGAACGCGAGCCAAGTCTTGGCGGCGAGGACTTCGCGCTGATGGCCGAGCTGGTGCCGGCGTTCCAGTTGCGCGTCGGCTCGGGACAGCCAGGGCGCAGCGATCGGCTGCACAACTCTGGCTATCAGCCCGACGAACGCTGCATCGGGCTCGGCGTGCAAGCCCTTTCACGCGCCGCCCTGGAATTGCTGGCATGACCAAACTCCTCCTCCCCCGCTGCGCGGGGAGGGCAGGCTGAGGGTCTATCCGCCGCGATGACTCGCATTTGTATATTCGGTGCCGGCGCTGTCGGCGGCTATCTCGCTGCATCTCTCGCCAACGGCGGCTCTGATGTCTCGATCGTCGCGCGTGGCGCCCACCTCGCCGTGATCCAGACTGACGGCCTGACGCTGGAATCCCCCAACGGATCAATCAACGTCAAACTTCGGGCAAGCGCAGATCCTGCCGGGCTCGGACCACAGGACCTGGTAATCGTCACAGTCAAATCCCCTGCCCTGCCAACCGTCGCGTCAACGATCGGTCCGCTGCTACGGCGCGGTACGTCCGTTGCGTTCGTGATGAACGGCATGCCGTGGTGGTATTTCTACCCGAACGAAGATCGCCGCTTGCCGCACCTCGACCCCAACGGTGAATTATGGAGCGCCGTTGGCCCCGAGCGTGCAATCGGCGGCATCTTCTGGCCCGCCTGCTCTGTCCCTGCACCTGGTATCGTGCGTCTTCTCGGCGGTCCTGGTCGCGGCACGACCTTCGGCGAGCCTGACGGTCGCATAACGCCACGCATTGAAGCGATCGCCAGTGCATTCCGTGCGGCGGAACTGCCGGTCACGATCACACCGAACATCCGCGAACAAATCTGGCAAAAACTGATCTTCAACCTCAGTGCCGGTCCGATGTGCGTGCTGACGCAATCGCCCGTTCGCGCGACGCACGACGAGCCGACCTTGATCGAATGCTCCCGCCGATTGGTCGCCGAAGCCAAGGCGATCGCCAACGCAATGGGTTTTATGCCGGAAATCGATGTGGAGCGTATCGTCGCCGCAAACACGCATCTCGCGCACCGTCCCAGTATTCTTCAGGACCTGGAAGCAAGCCGGCCGATGGAGATCGACGCTCTCTACGGCGTACCGCTGGAGATGGCGCGCATGAAAGGCGTGCCAACACCAACCCTCGATTTGCTGACAGCCATGATCAAGGTGAAGGCACAAGCCGCACGTCTTTATTCCGGCTGAGCGGCAACTCCAATCAGCCAAGCGCGCGCGTCCGTTGCGGACCACCAGCTTACGACGAGATGCGGTGCATGTGCTGCGATGCGCAGTGCCTGTTCGGCGTCGCTTTCCACGAAATGTGTGCAGCCCCAACGCGTCGCAGTATCCGCCTTGAAGCGTGCAACGAGCTCGGGGGTGTGCGCTACATCGAGAGGACGGCATTCCAGCGGCAGCGTCCCGTGTCCCCATCGTGCCAGCCAGGCTTGCGTATGTTTGCGATCAGAGTCCGGTCGGCCGGTAATCACTACGGCCCGATCCGGCGCAAAGAAAGGAAGCTGAGCAAACGGCTCAAGCGCATGCCGTTGTGCTATCGCTTCTGCGATTGATGCCTCGTAGGCCGCATCGGGCACATCCGGCAGGAACACGCCATCCAGATCGAGACCATAAAACGGCAGTTCAGTCGCTCGATCCGGCCCCGCTCCACTCGCCCGATGTGCGCGGCCTGCCGGGGTGGCCTCGCCACGCTCCCACGGAAATCGCCACAACGAGCGCATGGCATGCGACAGGTCGGGCACGTACGACGTGACCTCGGGATCGTGCACCACTGCGAGCGTCAGGCACTCGCGGCCTTCCTGGATCAGTGCGCGGCGAACCGCCCACATGGTACGGCCTGAACTACAACCGTCGTCTACCAACAGCATGCGTCGGCCTTCTGGTGGCGCGCCAATCCATTGCGTCAGTCCGGTGGCGCGGTCGAAGCCGACCATCGATAGCGGCAGTGCCAGGATGCCCGCAGCCATGGTCGCCGGCACGAGTTCACCGCGCGCGATGCCGGCTACGGCGTCCGGATGCCACTGCACCACCCGGTCGAGCAGCGCCGCGATCAGCCGCTCGGTCTGATCGTAGCCCAGAAAGACTGGCTTTCGCCCAGCCTCCAGCCCCTTCCATCGGCGTTCCGGTTGCCTTCGCATGCAGCTTTCTTGCGGCTTGTCAAAATGAGGTGGATAGGTTAACAATGGTACCGTTATCGAGAACAACCTATGGGGCGCGTCCCGCCAGACGCGCCCCGCCTTTTGCCATCCCCGGTGGGGGTTTGCACAGGCCAATCCCGCGGCAGCGCCGTTTGCCCGAGGACCCAACCCTCCCAGCGCTGGATCCAGGGATCCGCCGGCGCGATATCAGGCCGATTACCCTGCAACACGTTGAGCACGCACAGCACGCCCAGGACGCAATCGAAGCGATCTTCCCCTGCGGCATCAGTGCCGAATCCATGCTCCACAGCCAGCTCACACTCGACATCAGGCGTGACCTGGAGAGCCGCCATTGCCGCGCACAGACCGCCGGCAATTGCGGCTCGGTCCGATTGGCGGCGCTTGCTCCCCTTCAACCTGATGCCAAGGTGGCGCGACGCCTCTGCCGGATAGGTTTCCGCAACCGCGACCACTCCCGGTGCCAGCAGGTCCCGAAACGAACCGGCGAACGGCCACAGGCGGACGGCGTCACCGCTGGCCAGAGTGGGCAGCAACATGTGCTGCCATGCCGCGATCGCCGCCTTGCCGGATTGGTTGGCGCCCAGTGTCCAGAACAGCGGCGCCCCGGCCGGACGTTCCGCCGTTGCGCGATCGCAGGCGCGCGACAGGTCGGCGGCACCGTCCAGGCCGAGCGCCATTGCATGTGCTGCCCGTGTCATGCCGGCGATCCCGCGCGCCGGATAAAACGGCCGCCCAGATGCCACTTCCGCAAGCGTGGCACAGACCCGGAAGAAATCGGGACGCGCCGCCATCGTACCGAGGAAGTGCATGAAATCCCGCTCAACCAACCGCACGGCGTATGCACGCGGAAGGCCCAGCGGCAGATCAACGCCGAGCGCAACGGCCCCACCATTCGCCATCCCGCGCAGTCGATTCATAAAAGTGTCAACATCGCCAACCGGCACGGGCGCGGCGAGCTGCCATCCCTCCGCGACCCGGCGCGCGATTGCGACCCAGCGCTTCCGCGGATCGATGCTCCAATCCGCGTGCGCGACGATCATCGCCTCAGAGCGGCTTGTGGGCACGCTCCAACAAGCGGGACAGCAGGCCAGGCTTCTTGGGCGGCTTCACTGCTTCCACTGCCTTCTGTTTGGCACGCACTTCGGCCTGAGCCTGGCGCTCCTTGCTCGCGAGCCACTTGTCCAGGCTCACGCCAGCCTTAGCCGCCCGCTTCGCCTCATAGGCGCGTTGCCCCTCGGTCAGAGTTTTCTGCGTCTTCAAGAGTGATCCCCGCTTCGGCTCAGCTTTTGGCAGGCATGCTGCCGCCATTCAAGAGCCGCACGCTTGCAGTCATGGCATACTGGGGTAATTCTGCGGGCAAACGGGGAACGCAAATCGTGATCAACGGAGAGCGTCCATTCGCGCTGCTCGCTACATTGGTGTTGTTCGGGCTTTGCAGCGGCGCGACCGCGCAGCAGCCGACACAGGCGCAGGCCGATGCGATCCGCCAGTCCTGCCGCGCCGACTTCCAAAGCCACTGTGCCAACGTTGCGCCCGGCGGCTCGGCAGCTTTGCAGTGCCTTCGCAGCAATCTAAGCAGTCTGTCACCTGGCTGTCAGAACGCGGTGAGTGCAGCAGGCGGCACCAGTGCAAGTGCGCCATCCGCCGCCCAGCCAAGCAGCACGCCTGGCTCACCAGCAGCGCCCCTACCGACACCTCGCGCGCAGGCAATGATGATGCGACAGGCTTGTGGTGCTGATTTCCGGGCATTGTGCCAGGGCGTGGCGCTCGGTGGTGGGCGCGCGCTTGCCTGCCTGGCCGATCATCGCGAGAGCCTGTCGGAGCCGTGCCGGGACGCGCTCGATCAAATGCGAGGGCGTTAGACCGTCTTCGACACGAACGGAAAGCTGATGGGTTTCGCTTGCCGCTCAACCCACCCCACAGATGACGCGGCAGCTTACTACTCCGCCGCCTGCCGCTGTTGCTCGACGACCACCCTCGGCAGCTCTTCCGCGGTCAGCGTCTCGTGGGTGAGCAATGCGGCCGCCCCCTCGTCCAACGCGGCCCGGTTCGCTTGCAGGATAGCCACCGCCCGCCCGCGTGCCGCCTCCAGATGCGCTCGCACCGCAATATCGATTTCATGCGCTGTCTGGTCAGAGAACCGGCGCTGCTGCCAGAAACTGCCCTGCTGGTTGAGGAACTGCCCCTGCTCGGTGTCCCATGCCACCGGTCCAAGCTTCTCATCCATACCGAAGCGCAGGACCATGCCGCGTGCAATGTCGGTTGCCTTCGCGATGTCGTCCGATGCTCCGGTGGACACGTCCGTATTGATCAGCATCTCCGCTGCGCGGCCGCCGAACAGCACGGTCATCTTGTCCTCGAGTTCCTGACGCCCCATCAGGAACCGATCCTCGGTCGGACGCTGCAAGGTGTAGCCGAGCGCGCCAATGCCGCGCGGGATGATCGAGACCTTCTGCACCGGGTCGCTCCCCGGGATCGCCAGCGCCACCAGTGCATGCCCCATCTCATGGTAGGCAACGGTCCGCCGCTCGCGCGGGATCAGGATGCGCGATTTCTTCTCCAATCCGGCGATGATACGTTCCACCGCGCCAGTGAAGTCGGCCTCGGCGATGGCCTCGGCGCCGCGCCTGGTTGCCAGCACCGCTGCCTCGTTCCCCAGGTTCGCCAGGTCGGCCCCGGTGAAGCCTGGTGTCAGCGATGCGATCTCCTCGAGCTTCACGTCGGGCGCAAGCTTCAGGTTTTTCAGGTGAATGCGGAGGATGTCGATGCGGCCCTTCTTGTCCGGCCGATCGACCAGCACCTGCCGATCGAAGCGGCCTGCCCGGAGCAAAGCAGGATCCAGGATTTCCGGCCGGTTGGTCGCCGCCAGGATCACGATGGCGACGGACCGGTCGAAACCGTCCATCTCGGCCAGCAACTGGTTGAGCGTCTGTTCCTTCTCGTCCTGCCCCGCGACCGGATTGATGCCGCGCGCACGTCCCAGCGCGTCCAGCTCATCGATGAAGATGATGCAGGGCGAGGTTTGCCGGGCCTGCTCGAACAGGTCGCGCACCCGTGCGGCACCGACACCCACGAACATCTCGACGAACTCGGCGCCGTTCGTCGAGTAGAACGGCACTCCCGCCTCACCCGCCACGGCGCGCGCAAGCAATGTCTTGCCTGTGCCAGGCGGCCCGACCAGCAGTATGCCCCGCGGGATATGCGCGCCAAGGCGTGTGTATTCGTCCGGACGCTTTAGGAAATCGACGATCTCGTGCAGCTCTTCCTTCGCTTCGTCCACGCCGGCGACATCGGCGAAGGTCACCTTAACGTCGGTCTCCGCGACCAATTTGGCCTTGGATCGCCCAACCGACAGCAGCCCGCCGCCAAATCCGCCCATGCCGCCGCCGCGCCCGCCCGTCATGGCGCGCGACGCGAACATCCAGATGCCAACAAACAATAGCGGCGGCAAAATCCACGACATCAGCGTCGCCAGCGCTCCTCCGTCAGCCGTCGAACCGCTGTATTCAACCTTGTGCTGGGCAAGCTGCGAGGCGAGGTCTGGCGGGACTTGTATGGTGGTGAACTCGGTGCGTCCGTCCGGCAGCTTCTCGGTCAGGGTCCCGCGGATGGTGTTTCCCGCGACCGTGACCTCCTTGACCTGGTTGGCATTCAGGTACTTCTGAAACTGGCTGTAGGGGATTACGTCTGAACCAGAGCTGTTGTTGCCGCCAGAAAACAGGCCGAGCGCCGCAATGACCACGAGTCCCGCGACGATCAGCCAGATGGACGAGGGAAAATTCTGTTTCGGCGGCGGCACGCAAGTCTCCTGATATCGTGGCATAGATGGGCCGGACCGCGGTGGCGAACAACCTTCGCCACCCCCGGCTCCGGCGCGCAGCAACCAATTCTTCACAAGTTCAGTGTATTGCTTCTGTTCGCGCAAGAGCGCCGCTTCGCCAGGCATAAGGACAAAACGACCGCACCCCTGGTGCACCGCTGGCCTGGAGATCGGCCGTGTCCTCAATCATCAACCTCGGCAACGGCAACAATACGGCCACCTTCAGTGCGGTGGATACCCTGACCGCCGGCAGCGGCAATGACACCATTCTGCTGACTGGAGCGATCACCAATGCCTCAATCGACCTGGGGGCAGGCAACAACGTTCTCACCCTCGGCAACTTCACCAATTCCGCGACGGTGGCCAACACCGGGACCGTCACCGCCGGCTCGGGCAACGACACCATCACACTGTCGACAGCCCTTACCACCGGGATGCAGCTCGACCTCGGTGGCGGCAGCAACAAGCTGACCATTGCCAATGGCGGCAACACCGGCACCGTCAGCGACGTCCAGACGCTCCTGGGCGGCACCGGCGCCAACACGATCACCCTCGGCACCGCCGTCACCAATGGCTCGGTCAATCTCGGCACCGGCAGCGACACGCTGACCTTCGCCAACGGCACCAACGCCGCCTCCGTCGCCAACACAGGGACATTCATCGGCGGCACCGGCAACGACGCCATCACCATGACCGCCGCCGCCGCCAATGCCTCCATCGACCTCGGCACAGGCAACAACACGCTCACCTTCGGCGCCTTCGCCAACTCCGCGACCGTCGCCAATGCCGGGACCATCACCGGCGGCTCAGGCAACGACACCGTCACCCTGACAGCTGCGCTCACCACCGGCATGTCCGTCGATCTCGGCAGCGGCACCAGCAAGCTCACCCTCGCCAACGTCGCCAACGCCGGCACCATCAAGCGCGTCACCACGCTGCTCGGCGGCACGGGTAATGACGCCATCACCATCGGGGCCGCCCTTACCAATGCCTCCATCGATCTCGGCACCGGCAACAACACGCTGACCCTGGGCAACTTCGCCAATACCGCGAGTGTGGCCAACACCGAGACCATCACCGGTGGCGCCGGCAACAACACCATCACGCTCGCCACCGGGCTCACCACCGCCATGCAGATCGATCTCGGTAGCGGCGCCAACAAGCTCACCCTCGCCAATGGCGGCAACACAGGAACCGTCAGCGACGTTCAGACACTGCTCGGCGGTACGGGCACCAATACGATCAATCTCGCTACCACCGTCACCAATGGCTCCATCAATCTCGGCACAGGCAGCGACACGCTGACCTTCGCCAACGGCACCAACTCGGCCTCCGTCGCCAACACCCAGACCATCGTCGGCGGCTCAGGCAGCGACACCCTCACGCTGGCCACCGCGCTGACCACCGGAATGTCGGTCGATCTCGGCGGGGGAACCAACAAGCTCACCCTCGCGAACGTGGCCAACACCGGCACCGTCAGCGACGTCAATACGCTGATTGGCGGCACTGGTGCCGATACCGTCACACTGGCGACCAGCCTGGCCAACGGCTCGGTTGATCTGGGCGCCGGCAGCGACAAACTCACCTTGGCGGCTGGCGGCAACACGCTCTCCGCCGCCAATGTCGAGACCATCGTCGGTGGTTCGGGCGCTGATACGCTTACTCTTAGCGCCGCGGCCGCCAATGCCTCGATCGACCTGGGGGCAGGCAATAACACGCTGACCCTTGGCAACTTCACCAATTCCGCGTCGGTGGCCAACACCGGGACCATCACCGGTGGCTCAGGCAATGATACGATCACCCTCGCCACCGCGCTCACCACAGGCATGTCGATCGACCTCGGTGCCGGCAGCAACGCGCTCACCATTGCCAATGGCGGCAACACCGGCACCGTCAGCGACGTCCAGACGCTCCTGGGCGGCACCGGCGCCAACACGATCACCCTCGGCACCGCCGTCACCAATGGCTCGGTCAATCTCGGCACCGGCAGCGACACGCTGACCTTCGCCAACGGCACCAACGCCGCCTCCGTCGCCAACACAGGGACATTCATCGGCGGCACCGGCAACGACGCCATCACCATGACCGCCGCCGCCGCCAATGCCTCCATCGACCTCGGCACAGGCAACAACACGCTCACCTTCGGCGCCTTCGCCAACTCCGCGACCGTCGCCAATGCCGGGACCATCACCGGCGGCTCAGGCAACGACACCGTCACCCTGACAGGTGCGCTCACCACCGGCATGTCCGTCGATCTCGGCAGCGGCACCAGCAAGCTCACCCTCGCCAACGTCGCCAACGCCGGCACCATCAAGCGCGTCACCACGCTGCTCGGCGGCACGGGTAATGACGCCATCACCATTGGGGCCGCCCTTACCAATGCCTCCATCGATCTCGGCACCGGCAACAACACGCTGACCCTTGGCAACTTCGCCAATACCGCGAGTGTGGCCAATACCGAGACCATCACCGGTGGCTCAGGCAATGATACGATCACCCTCGCCACCGCGCTCACCACAGGCATGTCGATCGACCTCGGTGGCGGCAGCAACAAGCTGACCATTGCCAATGGCGGCAACACCGGCACCGTCAGCGACGTCCAGACGCTCCTGGGCGGTACGGGCACCAATACGATCAACCTCGCTACCGCCGTCACCAATGGCTCCATCAATCTCGGCACAGGCGGCGACACGCTGACCTTCGCCAACGGCACCAACTCGGCCTCCGTCGCCAACACCCAGACCATCGTCGGCGGCACGGGGAATGATGCCATCACGCTGGCGAGCGCCGTCGCCAATGCGTCCATCGACCTCGGCACAGGCAACAACACGCTGACCTTCAGCACCTTAGCCAGCTCCGCAACCGTCGCTAACACCGAGACCATCACCGGCAGCTCGGGCAACGATACCGTCACGCTGACGGGTGCGCTCACCACCGGCATGTCCGTCGATCTCGGCACTGGCGCCAACAAGCTCACCCTCGCCAACGTCGCCAACACCGGCATCGTCAAGCACGTCACCACGCTGAACGGCGGCACGGGTAATGACGCCATCACCATCGGTACCGCCCTTAATAATGGCTCCATCGATCTCGGCACCGGCAACAACACGCTGACCCTTGGCAACTTCACCAACACCGAGAGTGTCGCCAACACCGGGACCGTCACGGGTGGTTCCGGCAACGATGCCGTGACCCTTGGGACCGCGCTGACCACCGGCATGCAGGTCGATCTCGGTGGCGGCAGCAACACGCTCACTCTTGCCAATGGCGGCAACACAGGAACCGTCAGCGACGTCCAGACGTTGATAGGAGGCTCGGGCGCGGACAACGTCACGCTGGGTACGCCGCTGATCAACGCCAGTGTTGACCTAGGCGCGGGCACCGACACGTTGAACCTGGCGAACTTCACAAACCGGGTGTCAATCACCAATACGGAGACAGTATTTGGCGGCACTGGCAACGACACGATTGTGCTGACGGGTTCCAACGCCAACATGGTCGTCGGCAGCGGAGGGATGGATTTCATCACCGGGAATAGTGGTACGGACGAGTTTGTCTTCGACCAGGACAGCGCCGGAAACTATAGTACCGTCCTCAATTTCAATGCGGCGCAGGGGCAGAAGATCGCTCTCGACACCACGGGCAGCTCGATACTGACCACGGATACCTACAACCTGAATGGTGCCGCGCTGGCGGATGGAACGACCCTGAAAGCGGCCGCCAACGCCGCGGCACGGCTTGCCGTTCCTGTCATGAACGGCGGTCACGGCGCATTCGTTTACGAACAAGATACCGGTGAGCTGTACTATAGCGGCAACGGGAACTTCGGCGGTGGCGGCACGCTCGTCGGCGTGGTCGACAGCAGCAATGGCGTCCCGTGGACTTACAACGCAAACAGCTTCACACAGGTTTAGCGTGAACGGATGACAGCGTCGGCTCGGGTCGCCAGGCAAAATGCTAGCGGAGCGGCCCCGACTGACGGTTCTGGCGCTGTTAATGGGTTGGACGAGAATCGCCTCGCTCTTGTCGAGGCAAAGTGTCGCGCCGCCCTCGCGCGAGACCCGAGTGACATTCACTCCCGACATGTTCTGGTTGACCTCGCACATAGCGCGGGGCGCTACGACGAGGTGTCAGAGCTCCTCGCATCCTTCGCCACGACAGCTCCGGAATACTCGAGCCTCGGGATCGCGCTGCACAAACTACGGCGGCACAGTGAGGCAGAAGCCGCGCACCGCACCGCCGTCAAGCTCGATCCCAATTTTGCGCCTGGCCATTTCAATCTGGGCAGCGTGCTGGAGGACTTGCAGCGAAACGCCGATGCCGAAGTCGAATACCGAACCGCGCTTGCGCTTCGTGGCGATTACGCGAAGGCCCAGAACGGCCTCGGACATGTGTTGCAGCACCAAGGTCGCCTTGATCAGGCTTTGGATGCATTGCGCCATGCGGTCAAACGGGATCCACGCAATTCCAAGTATCACTGCGATCTGGGCACCCTGTTGTTTGCATTGGACCGCAATGCGGAAGCGCTAATTGAATTTCAACACGCACTGCGCTTGGAGCCGCGCTCTGCATTCGCTCACGGCAATCTCGGCGCATTGCTCCTTCGGTCCGGTCATCCCGTTGCAGCGGAGGCCGAAAGCCGCACCGCGTTTTCTTTGGATCCCTGTCAGCACCGGTGGTTGACGAACCTGGGAGGCGCACTGCTCTCGCAAGCCCGCTACAGCGAAGCGGAGGAGGCAGATAGAAAAGCCCTCGACATCAAGCCGGACTACCCGACAGCGCATGGCAATCTTTTGTTTGCCATGAATTACCGGCCGGATACCACGGCAGAGGCGATCTTTGCCGAGTATCAGGAATGGGATCGGCGCCACGCAAGGCACCTTGCGCCCCAGCACGATCACTTCGATCTGGACCGGACGCCAGGACGGCGGCTGCGCGTCGGATACGTGTCGCCGGACTTCCGTAAGCACGCCGTGGCCTTATTCGCCGAACCGCTGTTGACGGCCCACGACCGCAAGAAGGTCGAACTCTATCTGTACGCCGGCGTTGCTGTCGAAGACATTGCGACCAATCGCTTCCGGTCGCTCGCCGACCAGTGGCGAAACACACTAGTCGCCCGAGTCATTCAAAGTGACGGGTAGAGTCGTCTGAGTTTTATCCGGGCATGCTCATTGGTGAACTGCCAGTTGGCCTTGGCGTGATGTTTGTTTCGATGTTCACGCCAGGCGGCGACTTCCTCGACAAGGCTGCCTTTGTCCTCGATCCGTCGATCCAGACATTGCGATGACAGAACGCCGAGTTCTGACTCCGCCATGTTCAGCCAACTGCCGTGCTTCGGCGTGTAGTGCCACTCGAACCGCTCGGCGAGACGGCGCGCCTCGGCCGGTGCGAAGGCGGCGTACAGCGACGCCGCGGTATGGGTGCTGAGATTGTCCTGCACCAGAACGATCTTGTTTGCTGAGGGGAAATATCGGTCCGACAGGTCGCGAAGCATGGCGGCATAATCGGCGGCGGCATGGCGATCCGTCACCTCGACATGCCGCCAACCTTCCAGCGGCGCGAACAGCATGAACAGATTGGCGGTGCCGTTGCGTTCGTACTCATAATCGACGCGCCTCGGCTGACCACGCTTCATCGGCAACGGCGCGCGAGTTTCCCGGATCAGTTGTTTCGAGGTCTCGTCAAGACAAACCAAGGGCCGGGCTGTATCACGCGGCCTCGTGTAAACCTCCAGCACCTCTTCCATCGCGGCCACGAACGCCGCGTTGGCCGACGGCGGAATGACCCACCGTTGCTTCAGGTGCGGTTTGAGAAGGTTTTTTTTAGCGTCCGCCCGATCGTGTTGTCACTGGCCTTGGCGACGATCCCCAGTTCCACGACCTGCTGTTCCAGCAGGCGCAGCGACCATTTCGCGTGCCCGGCCGGAGGCTTGGAGCAGGCCAGCGTGATCAGTCTGGCTTCCTTTTCGCCGTCGAAGATCCGCAGGATCGACGGTCTCGCGCGGGGCTTACGGGCGAGCGCTACGTCGAGCCCCTCCTCAACCAGACACTGGCGAACCCTGTGGACGGTCGCGAGGCTGGTGTCGAGGGCCTTCACGATACGGCCGTCGCTCCAGGCTTCGCCGACCTCGGAAATGTCTGCCTTGAGCAAGATGCGTGCCCTGAGGATCGCGCTGGCCGAATGTTTGCCCTTGCCGATAAGCGCTTCCAGCCGCGCGCGTTCCTCCGCGTCCAGCCGAACCACATACTTCTTCACGACGAACTCTGACATGTCCCAAATCCTGGCAACGTTGACGACGTTGCGAGTGAGTCACAAACTGCCGTCAGGTTCAATGACGCGGGCGACTAGGCCTGGATGACGCAGAACTGGCCAAAGCGATTCTCGCTGATCAGATCGACATTCTGGTCGATCTGACCGGCCATAGCGCGGGAAATCGGCTGCTTGCATTCGCGCGCCGGCCAGCTCCCGTGCAGGTGGCCTATCTGCTCGGGCATGGCTACAGCACCGGACTATCTGCGATCGACGCGTTCCTCGCCGATGACATGCTTGCTCCTGCCGGTGCCGATGCGCTGTTCAGTGAACGCATCATTCGCTTGCCGCGCATCCCGCTCGCCTACCAACCGCCCGACGACATGCCTCCTGTTGCACCGCTACCCGCGTTGGCGAGCGGACATGTGACATTTGGCTATTTCGGCAGAAGCGAGCGTCTGAGCGACATCGTGATCTCCGCATGGGCAAGAATACTCAACGCGATACCGCGATCACGATTGATTCTGGACAACAGTCCGTTCCAGGAGCCTGCGTTTCGTAACCTGTTCTTCGCGCGCTTTGCCCGACGCGGCATCGAGCGGGCCAGACTGACTCTCCGATACACAACCCCGCAGTCAAGCGTCTGGGCCGCATACTGCGATGTCGATATCGCATTAGATCCTTTTCCGCACAATGCTGGCACCACAACCATCGAGGCACTGTGGCAAGGAGTACCCGCCCTTTCTCTCGTGGGAAGACCAACCGTCGGCAGGTTCGGCGCGTGTATTTTGCACGCAGTCGGCCTGGACGACTGGGTAGCCAGCGACGTGGATGCATATGTAGCGCGCGCGGTGGCCGCTGCATCCGACTTGGAATCGCTCGCGGGACTGCGAACAGAACTTCGACAGCGCGTCGCAAGCTCACCCTTGCGCGATGCGGATGGCCTGGCCCGCGCAGTCGAAACCGTCTATCGCGATCTATGGGACGAATGGCGTGAAGGCCACGCTGACCGACTGCGCCGGCTGTACGCCGCTGGCGATTGGTCAGGCGCCAAGACCTTAGCCCAGCGAACGCTATCGCGTGACGCGAACAATGCGGACGCCCACCATGTGCTCGGCCTGCTGGCCTACCGTGACGATCGGCTGAGCGCTGCGGACACTCATCTGCAAGCAGCAATTGCGCACTCGCCGCCCTCGGCGGAGTTGCACTCCAACCATTCCGCTGTCCTGCGCAAACAAGGCCGGCTGGCTGAGGCGGAAGCAGCCGCCCAAGCCGCACTCAATCTCGATCCGAATTGCGCCGCCGCTCACAACAACCTCGGCAATATCCTGCGCGACGCAGGACGCTACGACGAGGGCGCCAAGCACTTCCGCGCCGCGACTCGCCTTTTTCCCAACTTCGGTGACGCGTGGGTGAATTTGGCTTGGTTGTTGTCGCTTGCCGGACACGCGCAGCAGGCAGAGGACGCGGCTCGCCAAGCCATTGCCTGCAACCCGGGGAACCCCGACGCTTACAATAACCTTGGCCTTGCGCTGATGCGCCAGGGACGCCTCGCCGAAGCCGAGGCCGCCTTGCGGCACGCACTCGCGCTTCGACCAGACTTCGCGCTGCCACACAGCAACATCCTGTTCTGCCTCAATTACCGCCCGGACATATCTGCCGAGGAGGTGTTCGCCGAATATCAACTCTGGGACCGACAACACGCTCTGCCGCTGCTGCCCAAGCAGACGACCTTCGAACTCGACCGCTCGCCCACACGCAAGTTGCGCGTCGGCTATGTCTCACCCGATTTCCGCCAGCATGCGGTTGCACTGTTTGCTGAGCCGCTTCTGGCTCACCATGACCGCGGCGCTGTCGAGCTGCACTGTTACTCTGAACTGGCGGCGCCCGATGCGGTCACCGAGCGTTTTCGCGCGCTGGCCGATTATTGGCACAACATAGTGGGTCTCAGTGATGCTGACGTCGCGGCCCAAATAAAGCGCGATCGGATCGACGTACTTGTTGATCTGGCAGGCCACACTGCTGGCAATCGCCTGCTCGTCTTTGCCCGAAAGCCTGCACCCATACAGGTGACCTACTTGCTCGGCCATGGCTACAGTTCCGGCCTGTCAGCCATGGATGCTTTCCTGGCTGATGAGCAACTTGCACCCGCCGGATCTGATCACCTGTTCAGCGAGAAGTTGATCCGGCTGTCGCGCATCCCGCTGGCATACGAGCCGCCCGCCGATATGCCTGACGTGGCTCCCTTGCCAGCGCTCGCCAACGGTTACGTCACCTTCGGCTATTTTGGCCGCACGGTGCGCTTGAACGATGGCGTGCTGGCGGCCTGGGCGAGTATCCTGCTTGCCGTGCCAAATTCGCGACTGATGCTGAACAGCGCTCCTTTTGGCGAGGCCGCCGGACGCGAACGCATGGCCGCGCGCTTCGCGGCATGTGGCATCAACCAGACAAGATTGGTGCTGACCTGCACCGCGCCGCAGCCACGCACATGGGCGGCGTACGGCGATGTCGATATTGCACTCGACCCGTTCCCTCACAATGCAGGCACAACTACCATCGAGGCGCTATGGCAGGGAGTACCAGTGGTCTCGCTTGCTGGACGTCCCACCGTTGGCCGCTTCGGCGCGTCGATCCTGCATGCCGTGGGACTGGACGATTGGATTACCCAAGACCTTGATCAATACGTGGCGCGAGCGACTGCCGCGGCAGCAGATCTGGATGCGCTTGCGCGGTTACGTGCGACACTGCGCTCGCGTTTCGCGGCGTCGCCGCTGCGTGATGCAATTGGATTGGCGCGCGAGATTGAGCAGGCATATCGGGTCTTGTGGCGCACTTGGTGTGGCGAGGACCCAGCAACGCAACTACGACAGTGTTACGAGGCCGGCGATCTGGATGGCGCTCGCCAGCTTGCCGAGACACTTCTGCAGCGGGATCCGCAACATGCATTCGCGTTGCATATCCTCGGGCTGGTGCAGTTCAGCCACGGCGAAGCAGCTGCCGCCGCGGAGCTGCTGCAACGCTCGGTCGAAGCGCGACCCGACCCCGCCGTCCTGTCAGATTTGGGCGTTGTATTGCGCACCCAGCGGAAACTGGCCGACGCCGAGGCCACCTATCGCGCGGCCCTACGTTTGGATCCCCGGTCAGCAGGCGCCCTGGGCAACCTTGCCAATGTACTACTCGACCTCGGCCGCTCCGGCGAAGCGGAAGTGGCTGTCTCTGATGCGTTGGCGCTGGCTCCCGACCGACCGTGGCTGCTGCACAGCCTGGCGCTAATTCTGATCGCGCAAGGGAGATCGCAAGGCGCCGAGGTGATACTGCGCCAAGCACTGGCCATCGACCCGCAAGATCCAGACGCCAACGAAACCCTGGCAATTCTGCTTGGCCAAACGGGCCGACCGGTCGAAGCCGAGGTGCATCACCGCGCCGCGCTACGCAAGACACGCCAGCGCCACCGCGTCTTCAGCAATTTGGCGGTGGTGCTTCAGGTGCAGGGAAAGCACGTGGAAGCGATCGGATGCTGCCGTGATGCATTGGCTGTGCAACCCGATTACGCGACAGCACACATCAACCTGCTGTTCGCCCTAAATTACTCCGCTGGCCTGAGCGCCGATGAGATATTTCAGGAATATCGACGCTGGGATCGGCGGCATGCGCTCCCCCTGGTGCCCCGCCAACCGGAATACACACTGGATCGATCGCCAGGTCGCCGGCTGCGTGTCGGCTATGTATCCGCCGATTTCCGAAACCACTCATCGGCCTGGTTCGCGGCGCCGCTGCTCGCCGCACACGACCGATCGAATGTGGAACTGATCTGCTATGCGGATGTGTCATCACCAGACAGCACGACCGAACGCTTCCAGGCGCTGGCCGATGAATGGCGAAACATCGCCGGGATGCACGACGCGGCGGTCGCCGACTTGATCAGGCAGGATCGCATCGACGCCCTGATTGACATGACGGGTCACACTGCCGGCAGTCGCCTGCTGGTGTTCGCGCACAAGCCAGCGCCGGTGCAGGTGGCCTATCTGTTGGGCCACGGCTACAGCTCGGGACTGTCCGCGATGGACATCTTCCTGGCCGATGACAATTTGGCACCGGTGGGTGCGGAGGCCTGCTTCAGCGAGCACTTGGTACGCCTGTCGCGTATACCACTGGCTTACGAGCCACCCCCCGGAATGCCGCCAGTGTCGTCGCTGCCCGCCTTGGCCAATGGCCACATCACATTCGGCTACTTCGGCCGCCCTGATCGCCTGACAGACGATGTCATCGCGACCTGGTCGCGCATTCTGCTGGCGTTGCCGGCCTCACGCCTGGTGCTGAACAACGCCCCGTTCCGCGAGCCGGCGTTTCGCGATCTCGTCGCCGCGCGGTTTGCTGCTCAACATATCGAGCGAGACAGACTTGAACTGATCGCAACAGCGCCACAGCCGCGCACTTGGGCTGCATACGATCGCATAGACGTCGCGCTTGACCCGTTCCCGCATAATGCCGGGACGACGACGATCGAGGCGCTTTGGCAGGGTGTGCCCGTGGTATCTCTCGCGGGGCGGCCAAGTGTCGGCCGCTTCGGCGCAATGATCTTGCACGCAGTTGGCATGGATGACTGGGTGACCAATGACGTAGGTGCCTATATCGATCGCGCGGTGGCGGAGGTCACCGATCTGCCCCGGCTCGCAACACTCCGTCAGGTGTTGCGATCGCGTGTCGCCTCGTCACGGCTGTGCGACGCCAAGGGACTCGCGCAAGAGATAGAAGCCGTCTACCGGCAGCACTGGGAGGCCTGGCGCCAGAGATGCTGATCATCGCGCCATCAGCCCGCATCTCGCCGCTTGTCGACATCGAGGGCTCGCGGCACGGCACGCGCATTGTCATTGAAGACGATGTGGTTATCGATGCATTCGTCAAACTGAAACCCGCTGGTGGCGAGGGCGACGTGGTCATCGGGCGGGGCACGGTGATCAACTCGGGCTGCGTTCTCTATACCGGTAATGGCATCCGTATCGGCTGCAACGTGCTGATCGCCGCTAACTGCACATTGGCTCCCACGAACCACGCCTTCGCGGACCCCGAACAATTGATCCGCGAGCAGGGCTTTCAGCCAAGCCGCGGCGGAATTCAAATTGGCGACGATGTCTGGATTGGCGCCAATTGCGTGCTGCTCGATGGCACCAACATCGGTAGCGGCAGTGTCATCGGTGCCGCTTCTCTGTTGCGAAGTACATTGCCGCCTTACTGCCTCGCTCACGGCACCCCTGCCACCGTCCGTGGTTGGCGCACGAGGCAACGCTAAATTTACCGGATGCGTGTAAGACCAAAGACAGCAACACGTTTTGGTATGCATCGCTCGTGTCGGCTGAAAACCAGTCATTTACCATTCTCGGGGCTGCCGGCTTCATTGGTTCGGCGCTGGTCGCTTCGCTAGAGGAGCGTGGCCAGACCGTTCACGCTGTCACACGAGCGTCGCTACCGGCGCTGTTCGCTGCACGCAGGCCATTGGGGCACGTAATCGACTGCGTTGGTCTGACAGGCGACTTCCGCGTGCGGCTGTTGGACACAGCGGAAGCTCATGTGGGCTTAGTGGCACGTTGCCTGTCAGAGCTGCGCTTCGAGTCATTTCTTCTCCTCGCGTCCACACGTGTGTATGCACGAGCGGCGGCCACACATGAAGACACTATGTTGCCAACCCTGCCGGCGGATCCATCAGATCTCTATAATCTGACGAAACTGGCTGGTGAGGCGCTCTGCCTTGCAAACTCACGTCCGACGATCCGCGTCGTACGCTTATCGAACGTCTATGGGCAGAGCATGCCGGCGGCGACGTTCCTCGGACAGCTATTAGGCGAGGGCGTAAGCACGGGCAGCGTTGTGTTCCGCCAGAGTGCGGCCTCGGCCAAGGATTACGTCGATCTCAACCTTATCGTACAGCTCTTGCCCGCGATCGCGACAACGGCTCGTCACCGCCTGTACAACGTGGCAGCCGGGACCAACACGACCCACGAGGCTATCGCCGAAGCCTTGCGCAACTTTGCCGGATGGCAGACCGGCTTCGCCAGCGATGCGCCCACCGTTCGCAACCTGCCAATCGATACTTCGCGGATCACGGCGGAATTTTGCGCAGTCCCCTTCAATTTAATAGCGGACCTTCCGAAGCTCATTCCGCTTGAACAGGAAGACCAATGCTCACCATCGACGAGTCACTTGGCCGCGTAACCATCCAGCACGAGGATGGTTCGGCTGAACAGCACGCGCTCGACACGCCCGAGGCATTCGAAGCGGTCTCCGCAGCTTGGCTGCGTTGCGGCTGGGACGTCAAATACGTCTATGGCTTCACCTGGATGGGCCGTCCCGTCATCCAGTTGCCGGAAGACATGATCCGCATCCAGGAAGTGATCTGGCGCGTCCGGCCCGACGTGGTCGTGGAAACCGGCGTGGCACATGGTGGCTCTCTGATCTTCTACGCCAGTCTGTTCGAGGCCATGGGCCATGGCCGTGTCATCGGGGTTGATATCGACATTCGCAAGCCCAACCGGACGGCAATTGAAGCGCATCACCTGGCAACACGCATCACATTGGTCAAGGGCAGTTCCACCGTGCCCGATACACTGGCCGCTGTCCGCCACAGCATCGCGCCCGGCGAGAGCGTGCTTGTGGTTCTCGACTCCAACCACAGCCGCGCGCATGTCGAGGCGGAACTGAATCTCTATGCGCCACTCGTCTCCCCGGGCTCATACGTCGTTGCGTGTGACGGCATCATGGCGCAGCTCGCCGGCGCGCCACGCACCGCGCCCGACTGGACCTGGAACAATCCCATCACCGCGGTCGACGCATTCATTGCCCGCAATCCAGATTTCGCGCTCGAGGAACCAGGCTTTCCGTTCAACGAAGGAGCCGTGCGCAACAGGGTCACCTACTGGCCGAAGAGCTTCCTCAGGCGGTTGTCATGAAAGCGGTCATCCTCGCCGGCGGCATGGGCACGCGCATTTCGGAAGAATCGCATCTACGTCCCAAGCCCATGATCGAGATCGGCGGGCGTCCGATCCTATGGCATGTCATGAACATATACACCGCCTACGGAGTGACCGACTTCGTCATCTGCCTCGGCTATCGCGGCTACATGATCAAGGAGTATTTCGCCAACTACGTGCTGCATGAGTCGGACGTGACAGTGGACGCCCGCAGATGCCAGATCACCTATCATACCAACTATGCTGAACCGTGGCGCGTCACCCTGGTCGATACCGGAATGACCACGATGACTGGCGGACGCCTCAAGCGTGTCGGCCGCTATCTCGATCCGGATGAGTGCTTCTGCATGACGTATGGCGACGGGGTAGCGAATATCGACATCGGTGCGCTCATCGCCTTCCACGAGCGGCACGGCAAGCTGGCCACTGTGACCGCGGTCGCACCGCCGGGCCGCTACGGCGCGCTGGTGCTGAAGGACGACACGGTGACGTGTTTCAGCGAAAAGCCGCCCGGGGACAATGCGCTGATCAACGGCGGCTTTTTCGTCCTGCATCCCGATGTGCTGGATCGCATCGACGGCGACGACACACCCTGGGAGACCGCACCGCTGGAGGGCTTGGCACGCGATGGTGAACTGCACGCCTACCGCCATACCGGATTCTGGCAGCCAATGGACACGATGCGCGACAAGACCACGCTCGAGAGCCTGTGGTCATCCGGCGATCCGCCCTGGAAAATGTGGAAGGATTGACACGAAACGCCGGGAGCGCCCGCGCGTTCTCCAGGGACTGGCAATGTCCCTGGAGGGATCATGACAAAGCGAACCGTGCCTTTGCTTGGCGCTCTGGCAGGCTTGCTGTTGCCTTGCCTGGCGTTTGCACAAAACCCGCAGCCCGCATCACCTCAGGCGACGCAGACGCCCACTGCGCCACCGAGCGCATCGCAGCCGCCACCCGAGCAGATCGTGCCGCGTCACGGAACGTTGAGCGATCAGTTATCAGCGCAGCAAGGCACTGTACATCCACCGTCAGTGGATCCTGGCATCAACGCGCCCTTACCGAGCCATTCGCAGGGCACCATGCCGGTAATACCCCCGCCGGGCACGCCAGGTGGCAACCAGGCGGTGGTGCCGAAGTAGCCGGCGACCACTCCTCACGTCATTCCTGCGAAAGCAGGAACCCAGGGCGCGGTCTGTTTCAGTGACACTGGGTTCCCGCGTGCGCGGGAATGACGATTGAACGCACTATTGCCGTCGCGCGACACGTTCGATTGACACGATCATCAGCGCGAAGACCGCCAGGACAGAGACGGTCTGCGCGATCGAGGAAAGCCAGAGTGCCGTGACGGCCGAAGCGCCTGCATGCCAGGCGAGCAGCACACTGGCCACCACCAGGATCAGCCGAACCACCTGCCATACCGCGCCCTCTATCTGCCACTCGACCATCTGCAAGGTGGTCGAGACCGGATGCAGCGCCGTGAGCGCCAGATAAGACAGGCTAAGTGCACGCAGGTACGGTATCGCATCCGCCCACTGTGCGCCGAACAGACGCGGGAATACCCAACCAGCCACCGCATTCGCCAGCACGATCCAGCAGGCGGCGAACGCGAATTGCAAAGGCACGACCTGATAGAAGCGCTGCCGCAAGAGCGCGGGATTGTCGTTGATGGCGCGCCCAGCTTCGCCGGTGAAGACCTGTAGAAATGATGTGCTAAGCACCAACAAGGGGCGGCCGATCACACGATCCGACAGAAACATGAAGCCTGCGATCTTGCTCGAATAACAGGCGGTAAACAGGACGAACAGGATCGTCCCACCACCCGCCACGTCGAGCAGACGAGCCCAGCTCGCGAACAGCGGAAAGTGGATATACCGGCGGCCGGCGGCAGCCATTCCGGGCCAACTGACCTGGCGCAGCAGCGAAGCTCGCCGCAGCACCACTCGCGTCATCAGCAGAAGCGTCCCACTCGATTGACCGATGATCCAGCCGATGACGAGACCTGGCGTGCCACAGCCGATAAGCCCGAATACGATCTGCGATACAGGGCCGCTGATCCCCTGGGAGACACGTGTCCGAGCGATGTCCTTGAACGAACCTGCCCATGTGGCGACAGCCACCATGACATAGTAACCGCCGAGGCAGGCAAAGCCTATCGGCATCAGGTACCTGTAAGAAGCGAGCGGACCCAGCGAGAGGCTCGACAGCAAGTCAGCGGGGACCATCATGAACAATGCTGTCATGCCCGTCGTCGCGACCAGTGCCAGACCACACAGCGCCATCAGGTTGGCGCATTCGCACTCTGTCCCCGCGATTGGAATAGCGAGATCCAGCCCCAGGCTCGCCATGACGCCCAGGATGCCAAGCACAGCACTGTAGACACTCAGATAGCCGAATTCGCTGGGACCAAATAGACGGGTCAAAATCGGCGAAAGCAGCACGCTGATGCTTTGACCCGCGAGCGTGCCGGTCAGCATCACCAGTACGTTCCAGGTGAAACCTGGCTGGGTGGCGCGCTTCAACCGCCGCGGCAGACGGTCCAGGAAACTCGATGCGTTCAGGCTATCCATTCGGCCAACCGAGGGAACAGGGTCGCACTCCCAAATGTTGGCCGCCGCGCGACCGTGCCGTCCAGAACGCGCCGCCACATATATCGCGAACCGTGGCGATTTGTGGCCGCGCCGCTTTCACGTTTGTGTTGGGATTGCGGCGCGGCTGCGCCGCATCGGTCAGTGCAGCGGATCCACTGCGATATAGCGTGCCGGGCGCGGTCCATCTCCGCCGCATTGGAACGTGCCGGCGCGGGCCAAAACCGCACGATCTTCGTCCGATAGCCGCGTGACCTCACGCAGATGATCAGTCCAGCTCTCCATCGACCACACTTCCATCCAACCTTCAGGATGGGCCACGTCTTCATAGAGTTGCCAGAACATCGCGCCGGCACGGCCACGCACTTTTCGCACTTGGGCCATCGCGGTGAGGAAGTCCGATCGCTGTTCCTGTAGGACGCGGTAATGCACCGTCTCCATCACCCTTCCGCGAGCGCGGCGCAGGAGCGGAACCAATTCAGCGGCCGTCGCCTCGGGCATATGCGATGGCAGCTCAGGCGTGATTGGCGGGCGTCTAACCGGCGCCAGATCGACTGAGCAACGTTTCACGAAAGGTATCAGACTGACGCCGAGAGCGGCGGCAATCAGCAATGTATTCGCCAGCCCAACCTGGCCGCCGAACCATCCCCAGGCAATCGAGCCGGCGGTCAGCGCGCCATTTTGAGCCAACTGATAGATTGCCAGCGCGCGCGCCCTCACCCAGGGGGGACAGACAAGCTGAGCCGCAGCCTGGATCGTGGCATAGGCCGACGTCCAGCCAATGCCGAACAGCAGCATGCCGAACGCAGCCGGCAGCCAGTGGCGCGACACGCCCACAGTGCGATGCCGGCGCACGAGAACAACGTGCAGCCCATCACGGTGGTGTTGCGGCTGATATGCCCGCGCACCAATGGCAGCAACATTCCGGATGTGACGCCCCCGATCCCCATCATGCCGAGGATCACGCCGTACATACCCGGTCCCAGGCCCAATCGCTCACGCACCAGCAAAGGCAACAGAGCCCAGGGCGCGGACGGCGGGACGGAGTAGGCGATTGTCCGCACCATCGCGAACTGCATCGCGGGGGTGTTGCGCACGAAACGGACGCCGGCCCGCATCGCCGACAACAAGTGCTCGCGCGGAAGGCCAGTGAAGCGCCGCCCGCGATGCCAGGTGAACAAAGCCGTGATCACCGCGATGATCGAGACCGCGTACAGCGAGAACGCCAGGCTGGAGCCGCCGAGCAGGATAAGGAAACCGGCGATCGCAGGCCCGACAGCGCGGGTCAGATTATAGCCGATGCCGTTCAACGCGATGGCCTGCACGAGGTCCTCGCGCGGCACCAGTTCCGGAACGATGGCGCTCCACGCCGGAGCGGTCAGCGCCGAACCAATGCCGATGGCGAAGGTCAGCGCCAGCAGCCAGCATGCCGTCGTCACGTGCCCGATGGTCAGCAGGGCGAGCGCGGTGGCAGCCAGGATGGTCCAGACCTGCGCGCCGATAAGGAACACGCGGCGATCGACGATGTCGGCCAGCGCGCCGCCGGGCAGTGCCAGCAGGAACACCGGCATGATCGTCGCCGCCTGGACCATGGCGACGATGAAAGGCCGTGGCGCCAGGCTGGTCATCAGCCATCCGGCCCCGGTGTTCTGAAGCCACGTGCCGAGCCAGGCGACGACGTTGGCGAGCCAGAGGGTGCGGAAGGTTGAATTGCGGAGAGGAACCAAGGCGGCGGGCAGGCGCATTTACGCCTTATAGCCGGAGCCGGAAAAATTTCGCCTTCTACTTGTGCGCCATGGGGTTCATTTTCAGAGGTATCACGACCCGAATGCGGATTGTGCGGCCCGCGAGCAACGGTAGCGCTGTCATCCCCCAATCTGCTCGCAACAGCCGCCCCTCAGCCTGCACACCGTCAGCAGACCAGGTCAGCGAAAGTGGCAATGGCCCGGTGATGCCGTGCTTCTT
>CAVTEC010000079.1:0-11400 GCA_963733475.1 uncultured Alphaproteobacteria bacterium
TGAGTTCAGGGTCCAGAACGGCGTCCCGGCCGGCGCGCGTGATGAGGGCGTAGTCGTCGCCGGATGGCCTCCGACAGTCGTCTGCCCGTGGCGTCGCATTACGGTAGTCGTCTGCCCGCGGCTTGAGCACGGCGAAGTCAGGCTGCGGCTCTGATCGGTCACCGAGCTGAACTGGGTTCTGCACGGCGAAGACACCGCGGCCACCGACCGCCAGGACGAGCTGGCGCGTCAGCGAGTTGACCGCGCCGGAGTGATTGCTGCCGATGGGCGTCATGGCGACACGCTGTCCGTCTATGAGCTCGACGCGGTCATCCTCGTTGAGGATGCCCACGTTGCCCATGCGGTGGTACTCGGCCACGGTCAGTGGACGGCGGGTCACCCACGGGTTGCGTGACCGAAGGCCGGTCTCGCCAGGTGGCATCGTTTGGTTCCCTCGGCTCAGGCCGGAACTCCGGTAGGTCTCCCAGATATTGAGCGCAAGAGGTAAACAGAAGATTGCGCCGCCACCTCGGCGTCGCTGCCAGACATTCTGGCCAATCCACTGAGGACCTCATCGCATCAGCGCGATGGCACCGCTATGCTGGGGCATTTCGTACGGATTGCGGCGACAAACGTCCCGTTACCTTTGTAGAGATAACTCCAATATATGCGATGCCGATCCTCGGTCTCTAAATACCAATGGCCTGTAATCGTTGCCCCCGTCCTTACGACATCGTTCCATCAAATCCGGTTCCTCGCGGTCCCAAGGGTTGGCCCGAACATTTGGGATGGCCCTTCAACGCCATCTTCCGTCCATTGCACATCATGCATGTGAGTCAGCGACGGAGCCATAAATCCCGCAATGGCCGCTCCCAACAATGCCAGGACCAGCGGTCCATAACCCTGACCACAGAGTGACAGCCATACGCCAACCGCGATCATTGCCGTCCCGCTTAGGACTGTGACACCCGCGCTGACTTTCTCGGCAGATATGGTTCCCGCGGCTCCGTCGAGTCTCTCTGGCTTGCCCCGCCGAATGAGCCACGCAAGCGCGCTTAGAAGCAGCGCTGTCAGCGCGAGAACCAGTGCCAGTCTTGCAGTAATAGACATATGCCGAAACTGATCCGCGCCGACGTGTCCGCTTTATGGCTACGTTGCCTTATCTCAGCACACATTCGCCATCTACGTCACCGAAATCGCCCCACTGACCAGTGCGCCGATCGTGCCGCCAGCACCTTGGGCCAGCGACCACAGATAATAAGTACCCGCTGTGGCAGGTGCGCTGAAATACTGACCCCAGCCATTGTTCTGTCCATCGGTGCCCGCGGTGATCAACCCGGATGTCGGAAGCACCGTGTTGCTACCCGACCAGGCAAACGCCGCGCCAGTGACCGCGGTTGGTGCCGGTGTCGCGAACATCTGCACACCGCCGCTCGGGGCGACGCTCGCATTATGGGTCTGGATGGTCGCAGGCTGCCAGGCACCTGGCGCAACCGTGACACCCCAGGTAGTCGCGGTCGTGGTGCCCGACCATGGGCCAGGCGCGGTGTTGGTAGCCTGCACCTGAACGTCGAGCGACGCGGCACCGGTGAGGCCGGTCAGCGGGCACGGGCTGCTGACGCCGGTCACCGTCGTCCAGGTGTTCGCGCCATGCGGGCTATAGCGCAGATTGTAGCCCGTTGCGGCGCCGTGGTTCGCATCCACGCCGGGCGCAGTCCAGGCCACTGTCAGCTTGGATGTCGTCCCATCCGGCGGCGCGATGACGCTGCTGATCGCAGGAGCGTTTGGCGCGGCTACCCCGGTGGTGAGCGTGCTGGTCGCCGACCATGCGCTCGGACCGGCAGCGTTCGAGGCCTGGATCTGTACGTCAAACGCCGCGCCGGCCGTCAGACCCGACAGATCGTAGGGGCTGGTGACGCTTGCGACCGTCGTCCAGGTGTTGGCACCCGACGGACTGGAGCGGAGCGAGAACGCAGTGGCAGCACTGTGCGTGCCGTCCACGCCGGGCGCCGTCCACGTCACTATCAGATCGCTGCCACTGCCTTGGGCCAGCGACGGCGCAGCAGGTGCATTGGGCGGATAAGCTATCGGCGGCGGCCCGGTAATGATCGCCGGCTGGGATGGCCGGCCGGCCTTGGTCCCTACCACCATCGGCCAACGCGTCTGCGGCGGCGGCGAACCCGGATGGCCGAGGGCGTGTACCGCCGCCATGTCCTGATCGGTCGTATCGGATTTGGGCATTGTCTCGTGCGGCTCCCTGATGCGCCGCGCGGATATGGTGAGTTAATATGACTAACGAAAACACTAACGGCGACCGAACAGTCCGGCCGGGCGCCAAAGCAAGAGGCTCACCATCACCAGATAGATCAGAAAGGCGCCCAGCGAGGGGACGTAATATTTCCCGGCTGCGTCGCTGACGCCCAGGACGATCGCCGCGAGCAGCGAGCCTCGGATAGAACCGAGCCCACCCACGGCGACCACGATCAGCACGTAGATCAGATAAGTGAATGCAAAGTTAGGATCGAGCCCCACAAGATTGATCGCCAGCGCGCCGCCCAGGCCAGCCAGCCCGCTGCCGAGCGCGAAGGTGATGGCGAAGACACTGTCCACGTCGATACCGAGCCCCTGCGCCATGCGCTGGTTGTCCACCGCGGCGCGCACCCGTGCGCCGAAACGCGTGTATTCCAGTGCGCCCACGAGCAGGACCGTGACCGCCAGCGCGACAAAGATCAGGAACAGGCGATAGATGCTGAAATTGATGCCGGCGAATGGCAGATACGACCGTAGATACGAGGGCAGCCGTATCGGCTGCTGCATGGTGCCGAACAGGTAGGCGGCCGCGGCAACGGACATGAAGACGAGCCCCAGCGTAAGCAGCACCTGCTGGAGATCGCTGGCCCGATAGAGCCGGCGGAACAGCGAGCGCTCGAACGCAATGCTGACGATGGCGGAGCCGGCAAACGCACAGGGCAAGGTGGCGAGAAACGGCCAACCGAGGCCCATCAGTATCACGGTGACATACGCACCGAGCATGGCAAAGGCGCCGTGGGCGAGGTTCACGAAGTTCATCATGCCGAGCGTGACAGAGAGCCCGACCGACAGCAGGAACAGCAGCATCCCGTAGGCGAAGCCGTCGAACAGAACGCCAATGGCGGGTGTGATCATGTGAAGGGAACAGCTACCGTTACAATTGCCAAAAGGCTACTTCGCCGGTAACGCTGCCTCGCATTGATAAGGACATCAAGCGATGAAGCTGCCGCGCCGCGCCGCGGTCCGAGGCGCCGCGACCGCGGCGCTGTTGCCAACCTTCGGCCTGTCAGCCCGTGCCGCCACCACCCGCACGATGCGCCGCGTTCGCCCGGGCGATCCCGACTGGCCGGCGCCCGCCGCCTGGGATGAACTCAACCGCGCCACGAATGGCAACCTGATCAACGTGCAGCCGCTCCTTGCCGCCTGCGAGGCATCGCCGAACAGCGACGCCTGCCTCACTGTGCTGCGAAGCCTGAAGAACCCCTACTATATCGGCGAGCAGCCCGCAGGCACGCAAGCCTCCGGCTGGGTCGATGCCTGGCGTTCGGCGCCGAGCGCCTATGCTGTCGCCGCCCGCTCAACCTCCGACGTCGCCGCCGCAGTGAACTTCGCGCGCACCCATCGCCTGCGGCTCGTGATCAAGGGCGGCGGCCATTCCTATCTCGGCGGTTCGAACGCCGCAGACTCGCTGCTGCTGTGGATGCGGCCGATGGACGCGATCACGCTGCACGACAGCTTCACCCCGCAAGGCTGCAAGGATGCGCAACCCGCTGTGTCGGTGCAGACCGGCGCACGCTGGCTGCCGGTATATAACGCTGTTACTACGGCGGCAGGACGCTACGTGCAGGGTGGCGGCTGCGCCACCGTCGGCGTCGCCGGACTGATCCTCGGCGGCGGCTTCGGCAGTTTCTCCAAGCACTATGGCATGGCGGGTGCCGCATTGCTGGAGGCGGAGATCGTCACCGCCGACGGCGCCGTGCGCATCGCCAATGCCTGCACCAACCCCGATCTGTTCTGGGCGCTGAAAGGTGGCGGCAACGGCAGCTTTGGTGCGGTCACCCGCCTCACACTGCGCACGCGCGAGTTGCCGCAGTTCAACGGCGGCGCGTACGGCACGATCAAAGCCCGGTCGGACGCTGCCTTCCGCCGCCTGATCGCACGCTATACAGATTTCTATGCGTCCCGCCTGTTCAACTCGCACTGGGGCGAAAGCGTCGCTTTCCACCCAACCAACGAGTTGACCTTGAGCTTTGTGTTCCACGATCTCGACCAGGCACAGGCAGAGGCGACCCTCAAGCCGCTCGTCGACCTGGTGACCTCGGCGCCCCAGGACTACGAGTTCATCGGACCGATGCGCATTCAGGCTGTACCCGCGCGTCATTGGTGGGATCCGGACTATCTCACCAAGAACCTGCCCGCGACGGTCGTTCATGATCCGCGTGCCGGGGCCTCGGATGCCAATGTCTGGTGGACCGGCAATCAAGGCGAGGTCGGATTGTTTCTTCACGGCTACGAGTCAGCCTGGCTGCCGGCGGCGCTGCTCGACAAGTCGCGGCAAGCCAAACTCAATGACGCGCTGTTCGCCGCCAGCCGCCATTGGGCCGTCGCCTTGCATTACAACAAGGGTCTCGCAGGCGCGCCACCCGAGGCACTGACAGCGGCCCGCGACACCGCGATGAACCCCGCCGTCACCGAGGCCTTCGCCTTCGCCATCATCGCCCATGGCGGCCCACCCGCTTACCCTGGCATGCCCGGCAGCGGTCCCGATCTCACCGTCGCGCGTCGCAACGGCACCGCGATTGGCAAAGCCATCGGCGTTCTGCGCGACCTGGTGCCGAACGCAGGCTCCTACGTCTCGGAGGCTGGCTTCCACGATCCGGACTGGCGTCGCCGTTCATTCGGCCCGAACTATTCGCGCCTCCTGGCAATCAAGCAGCGCTACGACCCCGACGGCCTGTTTTTCACCCACCACGGCATCGGCAGCGAGGAATGGAGCCCCGACGGCTTCACCCGACTGTAGTCACACCACCAGTCCGCCCGCCCGCACCGCCAGCGCATCCAAGCTCGTCCCGCTCGACGACGTCGTGCTGTTATTCACCTGCATCGTCAGCAGATACTGGTCCGTCAGACTGGTAACGAAATTCGGGTCTTGCAACTTGGAGAAATCCAGCCGCGACGTAATGGCCGTCTGCATCGCCGACGTACTCTGGTTGACGATCGCAGCAGGGATGCCAAGCGCCGTGGTGACCACCTCGAAGTTGACCATATTATCCAGGATATCGTTGACCGACCTGATCGAGCTGGCCTGGCTCAGGAACGACAGTGCGTTGGATAGTCCAGGCGTTGCCTGGTTCAGCGAATTCCGCCATGCCATCTCGGCATAGCCATTCGTCAACGAGGAAACCGTCTGCGGGTTTTGTAGCTCGGATAATCCATTCTGGGCGAAGTTGTAGCTCAGGACCGTATTCATCCACGCGGCGTTGCCGAACTGGTTCACCAGCGATTTTGGATCCGACGGATCGGACATGAACAGCTTCTGCACCAGCGCCGTCTCGCCGATGTAGTTAGACAAGCCATTGGCGGTCAGCAGCACATTTTGTACTGCCGGGTTGGATAACGCCGTCTGGATATTAGGCGCGTTCGCCACCGCCGACGTAAAATCCGAGATCGCCTTCTCCACCACCGGCTGCTTGTCCACCTGAGCCACATCCGTGGTTTCCTGGCTTTGCGCCAATTTCAGGTCCGTCAGCGGATTGCCAGTTGAGACAAAGGTGCTCGTCACCGTCGATGAGGACGAGGCGCTGTACAGCGTGTTTAGCATCGCCGTGTCGATGTCGGACGAGGATATTCCCCCGGCCGAGAACAGCAGGCTGTAGTTCATGCCACTGATCATACCGCTCACGACGGCACCTCACGCACCGATAACCCAGGTCCTCCTGGAATACACCTCGGCGGTTAAGCAATCGTTGAGTTGGCAGGTGGTGTCATGCTGTTGGGCGCCACCGAGCCGTATGATTCCAATGCCTGCATCACGTCGGTGGCGAACAGGCTGGCCGACTGGTTGATCTGGCTGGAGGTGAGCGTGCCATTCTGCGTGGTCCCACCAATCTCTCCGACAAGCTGGTTCGCCGTGTCGTCCATCGAGCCGCCTTCGCTCCCACCACCGCCATGATGGTGATGACGGTGATGCACTGCGTTCGGATTCTGCGACGGATCGGTCGAGCTCGTGGCACTCGCTGTGGTGCTGCTGGTCGTGCTTCCCGTGTTGGTGATGCTGTTCGACGTCGTACTGGCGTCACTGCCCATCTGCGTCAGCATCGACTGCAGATCGGCCGAGAACGCCTGCAGATATGCGGCTACGTTCCCGTTGCTCGAGACTGTTCCGGTATTGGTGATGCCGTCGTTGGAAGTCGTTGTCGTGCCCGACCCGGACGTGCCCTGGTTCTGCAGGCTCGGCCACTGCCAGGGGTTCGTATAGCCGTTGACGCTGGTGATCGACATGCTCGCTGCTCCTTGCACTAAGCCCGGCGCTGCATCGCGTGTGCCGGCACTCGGTCCGCGGAACAGGGGACTTTACCCAGGCCTCTGGTCGGTCGGTCTTGCCGCCTCCGGCAGAATCTGCCCGGCATGGGCTGCTACCCCAGCGATTCGCATGTGTGGCGTACTGGGCGTTCGAGCACGTTCAGACAAACTGGGATCGATGGGTTGAGCGGCAAGCGAAACCCATCAACTTTCCAGTTGACTGAGGATGCCCGAAGCAGGACGGCCGCAAGGGTCATCGATCCACGCCGGCATCATGTCTCGCCGCAGCCGGCCCGCTGAGCCAGCATTCGCCGCGCGGCCGCCAGTACCGCGTCGACAGCGCCGCGGCGATAATCCCATATCGGATCGCGATCGGGCGCGATCACAACCATGGTCGCGTTGGCCTCGAACAACAGGAGCGACCCGTCGGGCGCGAGCGCGAAGTCGACACCAGCATAGTCGAGCCCGAGCGCCGCACCGATTCCGGCCAGTGCGTCCATCGCCGGAGCACCCAGCGCGCGGGGCATATCGTCGAGGAAGCGGCGCTCCTCCTCCCGGTACGCGGCATTCGTAGCCAAGCAGGCGCTGAAGTAGTGGACCTTCCAGTCAGTTGAGATCGCCAGATGCAACGGATAGCCGACACCGTCGATGAACATCACGCGATACTTGCGCGTCATCCCGTCCGGCCCTCGGGCATCGAGATAGTCGATGGCGAGCACCCGCTCTCCAGGCAACGCCGCCGCCGCCGCGGGCAGCGCCGCGCGGTCGGCGACGTAGAGGAAATGCTGTCCGGTGTGAAAACCCGGCGCGCGCAGCAACAGTGGAAAGCGCAGTTCGCCATCCGCCAGCAGCGCCGTGCGCGACAACACCCTCGTCTGCGGCGCGATCACGCCGGGCACGCCGGCCAGGCGCCGTGCGTTCTCGACGCGTCCGGTCGCCCAGATCCGCGCCGGCGGATTAATCACCGGCGCGCGGGTGAGCGCGACCACCGCTTCGGCGCCTGCCAGCGCAGTCGCCGACCGATCGGGGTCGCCGATCGCATTCACCACCACCGCATGCGGCGGCAGCGGGTCAGTCGGGTCGAAGAATTCGGTGTACATCGCTGTCACAGCATAGCGGCGTTCGTCGAGCCATTGCCGCGTATGCGTGTTGCCGCCGCGCGCATCCACCAGCAGCAGCAGCGGTACGCCCGGCCCTGGGCCGCGATACGGCCGGGTGACCACGGCATGGCCCGCGTAGCCCTTCCGCCAGTGCAGGTCCGCTGCCCCGTCGGACGATTCAGCCAGCACTCGCCCCAGCCCCTGATGCGCTTCGGCAAGGTCGGGATCAGCCCTCAGCGCCGCCCCAAACTGCGTCTCCGCACCCGGGATGTCGCCGTCCTCGAACAGCAGATTGCCAAGGTTGACGCGGCCCACCGGATTGTCCGGATGAAACATCACCGCCTGCGTGTAGGCGCTGCGCGCAGCCGAGCGGTGACCGCTGGCGAGAGCCAACGATGCGATCTCGTTCAAGGCGTCAAACTGCGTCTGGTCCAGCCGCAGCACCGCCAGGTACGCCAGCTTCGCCGCTTCGTCGTTGCCCGCAAACGCAAGCGCACGGGCTCGCTCCAATGCTCGCGCGACCTCGTCACAGTTCATCGTGCCAAAGCCCGCACCGCGGTTCAGCCTCGTTGCTCGGCGCGCGTGCGATCCAACATCGTGGCAAATGCTTTGCGGATCTTTGCCAGGTACAGGGTTACGGTAGGCGAAGATGCTGTCGTGCTCGCCGTGCACCAACATCGGCGCATTCGCCTCGAACACCAACAGCCGGCCGTCCCGCAGTACGGAAAAGTCGATGCCGCAGTAGTCGAGGCCAAGACGGCGCCCGATCGCAGTCAGCGCGTCGGTTGCCACGGCTCCCAGTGCCCCCGCGGGATCGGCAAGGAAGCGCTGCTCTTCCGCGCGCCGCTCGGCGTCGGTGTCCATGCCGGCGGTCCAGTAATGCACCAGCCAGCGAGGCGAGATGGCCAAGTGGTAGGGATAGGCGATGCCATCGACAAAGATCACACGATATTTGCGGTACCACCCGTCCGGTCCAGCATAATCGATGAATGGCATGAGATAAGTGTCACCTTCAGGCAGCTCCACGGGACCGGTGGCGATACGCAGACCCGCACCACCGTGAGAGGCGAAAGGACGCACCAGCACTGGGCAATCAATTCCCATGCGCCCGATCGCCGTGATCGCTGACCCGTCGCTGGCGAGGTGGCGCAGCACCGGCGGCAACACCGCGCCCTCGATACCCGCGAGGAGTGTCGGCAACCTGTCCCGCCGCGTTTGTGCGACGCGAGCGGGATCGTTCAGTAGCCGCAGCCCACGCGTCGTCAGGACGTGATGGACCATGTCGGGAATATCTGGCGCCAGGTCAGGGTCGCCAATGGCATTGAAGGCGACATCGCAGGCCGGTGGCGTCTCGTCTGCGCGCGCGTATTCCACATACCACTCAACCAGCGTGTTGCAGTCGCGCGGCAGCAGATGGCGCAGCGGCACGTTGCCCGCATCGGCCGCCACAAGGATCAGCACACGACGCTGTGGCCGCGCTGAAGGTGCCAGCAGAATGCTGCGATCGCGATACGCCGCGTCACGATGGCTACGGGCAGCGGCAGGATCGCTCGCGGCAAGAATGCCGGCGAGATTGCGGTGCACCGCGGCCAGGTCCGGTCGGAGCGCCAGCGCCGCCTCCAGGTGACGGCGGGCTTCTTCTGGCCGCTCGAGCCGCACCAGCACGGCGCCGAGGTTGGCAAGTGCAGCGGCAGACCGCCGATCGATCATCAGCGCACGGCGCAGGCAGGCTTCTGCCTCCTCAAGTCGATCCGCCTCGGCCAGGCACAGCGCGCGGTTCACCAGCACGGCTGCGTGTTCAGGCCACAGCGCATCCACGTGGCCGAATTCATCCGCTGCGGCTTCAAATTGGCATAGCGCCTGGTGTGCACGCGCACAGACCAGCCAAGCCATTACCTGCCGCGGATCCTCGGCCAGCGCGGCGAATGCCGCGGCGACAGCCTGCTCGTAAGCCCCAGCTTCGAAAAGCAGGTCAGGGCTTCCGAGGCTGACTTGTGCGGCAAGCGTTTAAATCGCGGCCACTCCTGTCAGATGACAACCCAGCTATACGAGCCGCGCTCGTGCAATGGCACTTATGGTGCCATTGCACATGGATGTTCGAGAGCGGCGATTGGCATCGCCGCCGCGCCCATGGGTCTCATGCCGTACGATCGACCAAGCTGTCCGACGTCGGTGCATTGGCCTCGGCGGAAGCAGTGGGCTGTCCGGAAGTAGATGGTTGCGTACCACCCTTATGGTGATGGTGAACCTGTCCCGCTTGTCCCGCCGGTGTGGTGGACGAGGCCGTAGTCGACGCCGAAGTCTGCGGCAGCCCAGCGTTGGCTACAGATGTGACACTGCTGATACTCATGCCTGTTATCCTGGTTGCAGTGGCGAGCGGACGAAGGGTGCATCAAAGGAGTTATCAGGTGGTGAAGACACCAGGTAACATAACGCAACAGCGTGCCGCGGACGACGTGCCAGCTTATATTAGTCCTCATTTTGCCGATCGTCGTTGCCGGGCCGAATCGCCGAGCCCGCGATGACAGTCTGCTCCGCTCGAGCGCCATCAAGCCGTTTGCTCAGATACAGGTGTGTGTGACCTGGAGGGTGATCTTCCTGTATTCCGAACACATGAAAGCCGAGGCCTTGATAGAAACGAGGAGCCTGAAACTCGAAAGTCGTTACCTGCATGCCAACGCAACCGCGGTCGCGGGCAATTGCCTCCGCCACATGGACCAACCCCGAGCCAATCCCCCGGTAGCGCAATGGCTCGGGAACAATCAGCATCTCGATAGCTAGCCAGGAATAGGCGGTATGTCCCCAAAGCCCTCCAATGACGGTACCTGCGTTGTCATGCAGCAGCAGGGCAAACGGTCGTAGTTGGCTCCGCCCGGCTATGGGCGCAGTTGCCTCATCCAATGCGGCGAACAGCGCGCAGAAATCAGCGGCGGATGGTGAGTCACTTTGCGTAAACAGTCTGTGCGCCATCTCGTGTATGCGATCTCGCGGTTTTCTCTACGAGATTGATCGTCAGATGTTAGCTGAGGATAAAAATGGCACGTAACTTTGGGAGTTAGATCATTTTCGACGTGACTGGAAACCCATCCATTCTGGTTTGACTGAAAGTGCTCTAAACGAGGAGGCCTCGCGGCAGCAATTGCGGCACGATTCTTGCGCTTCGGTTCCCGTCGATAATTCAGCAAGGAACAATCTGCAATGAGGTCGCTGACAGACGTTAACGGCCAACGCACACAATCCGTAGCTGGCGCGCGCGCCGGCTATCCGGTCGGACCGCCGCTTCCCGACGCAGAAGCGGTGCTGCGGGCGGCGGGTCAGGAATTGCATGTACTGCGAGACGCCATGTCGAACATGGGTCGAGCCGGGCTCGGTTGGCTGGGAATAAACATGCGGCCGGCGATGGCGACGTTGGACGCGTCCGATAAAGTCTCGTGGCAGGACGTTCATTGCATCGACACAGCCTGGTTGATCCGGCGCCAGTTGGAACCGACAATTGGAAGCCAGCCTCGAACCATCCCTTCAATCCCGGGAACCGCGCTGAGTGCGGCAGACCTCGATTGGGTGCGCGGAAACGTTGCCCTGATTTACCTGTTGCATGCCGGCCAGTGGCAGCCGGTCCCATCCAAGCCACCCATCGACTGGTTCGAACGGCTCGCAAGCGACTGCTCCAGAATTACCGCACGTGAAGCCCGCACGATTCTGATCGCGGCATTTGACGCGGTACCCCAGCCTGCCAAAGCAATGCTTCTCCAACCGCTGTCCGCTGACG
>CAVTEC010000080.1:0-47528 GCA_963733475.1 uncultured Alphaproteobacteria bacterium
TGACATCCTGCTCTTCCACACCTCCTTGAACAAACTCCACGACCTCACCCACTCTGTCCTCCAACGCCTACAGAAATACGATTTATATCTCAAGCCCGAGAAATGTACTTGGGACCAAACTTCCGTCGAATATCTCGGCGTCATCATCTCCGAAGGTCAAGTACGCATGGATCCCGCAAAACTTTCCGGCATCACCAAGTGGCCCCAACCTCGCTCCCTCAAAGAAACTCAATCCTTTCTTGGCTTCTGCAACTTCTACCGCCGTTTCATCCAGGATTACTCAAAGCTCGCCCACTCCCTCCACCTCCTTACCAAGAAAGATACTCCGTTCGCTTGGGCCGCTCCCCAAGAATCCGCTTTCCGCTCCCTTATCCATGCTTTTACCATCGCTCCCGTCCTCGCCTTACCTGATTCTACCCTGCCTTTCCGCCTTATCACCGACGCCAGCGACTTCGCCATGGGCGCTATCCTCGAACAACCCGACTCCCTCAATCGCTGGCACCCCGTCGCCTTCTACTCAAAATCCTTGCAACCTGCCGAACAAAACTACGACGTCCACGATAAAGAACTCCTTGCCATCGTTCGTGCCCTAGAATCTTTCCGCCACTACCTTGAAGGCCACCCAGAACCTTTTGAAGTCTGGACAGACCACAACAACCTCTCGTACTTCCGCACAAAACAGAAACTCTCTCGACGACAGGCCCGCTGGTCTCTTTTCCTCTCCCAGTTCAACTTTGCCATCATTCACAAACCCGGCGCCTTTAATAAAGCTGATGCTCTGTCCAGGCGGCCAGATCATAAAGAGGGGATGCCTCCTTCGGATGAGAAACGCATCCTGCTCGACTCCAAATTCTTTTCCGTACGGGCCACTCGCCCCACCGCCATCGAACCTTACGACTCCGCGCTCCGCCAACGCATCAAAAACTCCCAGACCTACGACACCGAAGTCAGCAAAGCCCTTGAAAACATCCTAAAGAATGGCCCTCGATCTCTGACAAAGGGCCTCGAAGATTGGAACCTCGAAGACGGAGTTATCCTCCACCGCGGTCACGTATACATTCCAAAGGATAACGACCTCCGTCGCGACATCGTGAAACAATACCATGATCACCCAGCTACCGGCCACCCAGGCCGATGGAAAACGTACGAACTGGTCGCTAGAGAATACTGGTGGCCAGGAATGTCCCAGTTCACAAGAAACTATGTAGACGGATGTGCTACATGCCAAACTACCAAGAACAAACCTAGAACTCAAGTCCCCTTGCAACCCAATCAGATCCCCACAGACATTTGGAAATCCATCACAATGGACTTTGTCACAGACCTCCCAGAATCATTGTCGGCCGACTCCATGTTCGTGGTCGTCGACCGCTTCAGCAAAGCTATCGTTATCACTCCCTGTCGGAAAACTATTACGGCGGAAGAAACCGCACAACTCTACATGGACCATGTCTGGCGACGCACGGGCCTCCCTAGACATGTTATCTCTGACCGAGGTCCCCAATTCGCCTCCAAAGTAATGCGCGAAACCTGGTCTAAACTTGGTGTCCAGCAAGCCTTGTCCACGGCATACCACCCACAGACGGACGGAGAAACCGAACGCGTCAACCAAGAAATTGAGCAGTTCCTCCGTGTCTTCTGCAACTACCAAGCAGACAATTGGGCAAACCTGCTTCCTTTCGCCGAATTCGCCCACAACGTACGAGCACACAGTGCTACTGGTCGCTCGCCTTTCCAGATTTGGTACGGATACCAACCCGAATTCCTACCTCCCTTGAACTTCGCATCTGCCCTTCCCGCGGTTGAAGATCGCCTCCGAACCCTGGAACAAATCCGAACAGACGTCTCCGCAGCTCTGAAAGTCGCTGCTGAAGTCATGAAACGTAAAGGGCCCGACATCCCTTCCTCGACCTTTTCCGTCGGACAACAAGTTTGGCTTGAAGGAACCAATGTCAAAACCACTCACCCAAAGACTAAACTCGCTCCTAAACGATACGGACCATTCAAAGTCCTCACTACCACTCCCACTAACTCTCGCCTCCAACTACCCCCACATTGGCGTATCCACCCAATGTTCCACAACTCCTTACTCACCCCTTACAAAGAAACTTCCGAACACGGCCCTAACTTCACTCGCCCCCCACCAGACATTGTAGAAGACGAAGAAGGACATTACGAAGTGGAAACAGTTGTCGATGCACGACCTACCCCAAATCGACAAGGCATTCAATACCTTGTCAAATGGGTTGGTTACCCACCTTCCGAAAATTCCTGGATACCCGCCTCAGGAATGAAACACGCATCCGACTTGGTCAAACAATTCCACCGACAATACCCTCAGAAACCCAAGCCTTCTAATCTTCGAAGCGTTGCAGGCGCAACGGACCTAAAGAGGGGATACTGTGACGAACTTGTTCGTCCCCCTTGCACGTGACCCTGGGAAAACACGTGACCTACCAAACCGGTAAGGGTGCACGTGACCGTGGGAACATTCGTGACCGTGACCTATGTGACCCGTGACCGTAACGCTGTGACCTGTCACTCTGTGATGTTACACAGCACGTGTTTGTGACCTAACAGTGACCGCGCACAGACCCTTAAGAGGGGATTGCGCCATTGGTGCGCACGGACCCCTGCGCACGGACCATTGCGCAGCACTGCGCACAGACCACCGAGGGCCTTCTGCCATTGGTGCCCTATCGCACCATCATGATGCCATAATGACGCAATGACGCACAGACCATCGAGCGTGTTGTGCCATTGGCCAGATGTATGATTGTACTTGTTAGACGGACCATCGTTGTACAAACAGTAGAGACGTATATAACCCCCCATGAATAGAGGGATAGTCTTCAGACTGTCCATCTGTGAACTGTACAGAGCTGGTCGGCTTCCCCTTCCTAAATACCTCGTACAGCCCCTTCCTTGTCTTCACCATTGCCTCTCCTCTTGACAACGTCCTTCACGTCGTTGCTCTTGTCGCCCTCTTTAGCGTTGTAACCCTTTACACGCTACTTGTCTTATCACTCTTGCTCTTTGTCTTCCTGCGTCGTCTTCACCCTTTCCCTGCTTCCCCATCGCCTTGAAGGAACCAGTAGTAGGTTCCTCACAACCTGCCATGCAGGGATCTTTTGACACGGAACACTGTAGGGGTACATAGCTGTAAGCATGATATATGGCAATACAGACTACTAACACGAAGATGTACCCTACAACGCTGCATGCTGTCGGTTCAGAGGCTACAGAGCGCGATGTAGCAATGTGCCTCAGGTACAGGTACCAGACGCAGCCTCTCGGGCCCAATATATCTTAGCCGAGTGCTACTGCCGGAATTACTTTTCCTGATGCAGGCACTCAATGTTCATTGTTCTCTCTGTCTAATTGCATTCATCCTTCAAATAGGGTGCGACACGAAAGTGCGATGGCTGTGTGCCCCGGCCCAGGACTGAAAATGCTGTATATTACTTGTTATAGCTTAAAAGAATTTAATAATCCTTATTTTTTCTTTATTCACACTTCTGTTCTTGAGAGTCTTGATTTATTCGAGTGTCTTGATTAATCTTGAAAAAAAAACCAAAAAGACACCTATTTTTGTGTACAGTATGTTTCAAGACAAATTTCAAGAAAATTATGGTTTTGAAAGGCTTCCAAGGCTTATTTTCCCTTGAAATATTTTCAAGCATTTCAAGGGAAATAAGACAATTTAAGGCCTTTTCAAGATGGATAACATTTTCCTGATGCATAGGGTTAGACAGCCAGTATCTGCACTCCATCCCAGTTGCTGTGTCCGGTATTCTAGGGGTGACAGTTGGTAACATATGATGGATGCAAAGCAATGTGGATAAGAGATGATCGATAATCATCAATTATCAAATTGTTGGCAAGTTCCGCAGCTTTGATGATGAAGATCTCACATTTCAAGTCACACTTCTCACATGATATAACACTTCAAGATTCAGAAAGTAAAAAATCTCAATTTGCATTTGGATAATTTCTATTCTCAAAATTTCTCAAAATCATTCCCACTCCCACACACCCATTGAATGTGGGTATTTTTTTAGAAAATTTCACATTCAAGTTTGCACCGAACGGACTCTTAGCTTTCGCAAATTCCGAGTCTCCGCTGAATACAGACAAATTCAGCCCGAGTGGTCGGAGAGTGAGATTCGCCACAGGTGTTCCGAACCTCGAGGACTTTGCGGTGCACGGGATTGGAGTGGCCTGTTCGGAGTAGATCCAGGCAAGAAAGTATTTTTCAAATATATATCCCAACGTTCATTGGAATTGCGGAAGGTCGCTCACCTGTTGATAGAACCATGCTCGGTGGGCCGCATCATATCTAATAATTTCATCCTCGATGAGACCACAGAGGTAAGGAGTTATTACTCTCAAAGTAAAGACCGTCCTCTTGTCATTCAGAATGGCGGTGAAGAGTACGTGGGATGCTTCTCGTGATGTCGACTCCATAGACACAGAAATGTCCTTGGGATTTGCAACAAACGTCCTGGCAACGCTAATTGCAGACCCTTCAAGCCATTCCTCGGTGAGAGTGTCAGTCGCCAGTCTGACACAGGTTCGCGCGCTCGGACCCCACTTCTCGAAGTATTTCAAGAAGAGTTCGGTGTCAAGGTTTAGAATGGTGCTTTGAGAGTAAAGTCAAAAAGAATGAATGGAATGCATTCGATGATGACTGACCTGAGTGCTTTTGCTTCCGTCTTTTCAAAGTATTTCATGACGAATAGACGTGCACTACACTCCTTATCCCACTGCCACCGATTTGGGGCCGGAGAGGTGGTTTGTACGATAAATGCTTGCCTTGCCTTGCTAAACCATAGAAACGAATCACAGGGTTGTGTGCTGTGTACATCGGAATCGGCGAGGGCCCAAAGTTTCTCGTCGAGTTCGGAATCCCACCTGGCAGAATCGCCATCATACATCCTGACGCCATCTTGATCAAAAATGTAGAAGAATCTTTTACTACATTGCAACGCAACGGGCTTCCCATCGCTAAGGAGATGGAGGAGTAAATAAAAAAGGAACACGGATTTTCCTGCGTATTATGAGTACGTGAGCAACGTGAATCACCTTCTTCTGTAATAAACTCATACCAATGCCCGTGTTACCGAACAGTGACTCCCTGGAGTATGAGGCCCAACAGCTTGGACGGAGTGCGGACACCAGTTGTCTCACTCTCGCTATCCTTTCTTTTTCCTCCCACTTTGCCTTCTGTACTGCCGTGGACCGGTGGACTGATTCCGTGACCCGTGTACCATATGCCATAGATCCGGACTTGCTGGACTATTAGAGGCATAACAGTTTCTCAGTACGTCTCTGCTTCTCTGACTCGTGATTACTACCATTACTGTACGTTCCTCTTTGAGTGACTCACGTACTAGTATGTCTCGCTTCTTGACTTGTTAGGATATCTCGTTATGGTCCGATGAAGCCCGCGTTTTTCATGGTGCTTCTTAGGGAGTTGTTCACATAGTACTAAAGCTTCTTATCCCTTTTCCGATACTGTTCTGACGAACTGACCGTACTTGGACTTATCAGTACTGCTACTCCACTTCCCCCGTCCCATACAGGTGGAAACCTGGGCTCTATGGTGTCTAGGTGACCAAATGCGGAAAAGGAGTGAGTAGAGGTGTCCACAATATCGCATTTTTGCTCTTTTGCGTACGGGCACTTATAATACGTTCCGAACATGTATAAATACCTTCTACTTCGATACGAGAAGCCTTAAGCTTCTCTTGAATCTTATCTGCTCATTTCTGATCCCTTCTATTCGTCTCACAACCACTAAGAGGGGTCTTGCCTCTAAACTTCTTTCTCGGAAAAACTTAGAAGATCTTCGGACTTCTAGAAGGCGTCTTAGGCTTAACAAGCGTCTAGAGAGATTAGTGACGCGCTAGGTCGCTTTCAAGTCACTATAGAACAGTCTTGTCGTACAAAGACATTGCCTATCGGCCGAACGTTCAGCAGAGCGTATCAGCCCGGCTGACCCGTCACCACTACTCCTCCAATGTTCAGACCAGGTCGACGCATTTCCAAGTCCTTTCGTGTGAGATCATATTCCTCACGGAAGAGGATGGCATTTGCCTTGCATCCTAGTTCTCGAAGTTGAAGGTATTTGACCTCATTGGCGGGCAAGTATTTCAACGAGCCTTTGCCTGTATCGACTGTGAATAGCCTTTTTTCGAGGTCGGTTTTCCACAAGGCATTATGCAAAACCTTGGCCGCTTTATACCAGATCGTAGTCTGGACTGAAACAGGAAAGAAGATTACTAGATAGTCCAACTGAAGTACCAGGAGCAAAGAAAACCCACTCATGCGAGATTTGTCTACCTCCACCAGTGGCTAAAATGTGGAGAAGGTGACCGGGAGGGGCCTCAGTCCACACATCAGAAATGTTTTCATATTCATGATGCAACATTCCGGAAGTGGGCAAAGATTTGCTGTTATGAACTATTTGCCACGCGTCTTTGAGACTAATATTGACCTGTGGATCCAATGAGCCAGCAAAGGCCATTCATTACATCAACGGTTACCCGTAATGTCAGAACTAATCACACGAGATAACGCACCTTCCAGAGAGAGAGGTCCGAGGCATCAGTCTTTTCAAGAATATTTGGCTGCTCTGATTTGATGCTCTTTTTCAAGTCGGCGATGGTCATGGTCTCATCGACCATGACAGAAAAGAGGGCATCATTATTTTTCACATTGCACCAAGTTTTGAAGGTATTGGACAATTTAGTTGGAAATTTTTTCGAGGAACGTCGTGGAGTGTGGAAAAGGGAAGTGGCAAACAACTCACCGATTATCATTATCCGATTCGCCAGATTCGCCATCACGCCAACGCGGCATTCGGCAACTTCCAGGGTATTCCCCTTTTGGACCGTTGACGGGTCACGGAGTCACGGACTCCCAAGGTCATATTTTGCATTGTTTCTCGACTTGCAAGCTGAAAGCAAGTTACACCGGTGTCAGCTTGAAAACGCAAGTTGACACCAAGTTACCAACTTGGCTTGGACCGCACTGGACCGCGGCAACACTAATCACAATTGAACCGATTCATTTGGACGTTGACTTATCGTGTTTGTTTATCTTTATCCCAACCGCTTGGCGCTTATCTCTAAAGATGGACATCTCGGTAGCTTCAAATATAAAGAACGTGCTACTTGGGACTTGGATCATCGGATCGAAGTCATCCCTTTGGCCTCGAGTTCTGGAGTCGAGTATTGGAGGCGCCCTGAGAGCACGAGAGGGTTCTAGCTCCCTAGACCAATTCAAGGGCAATCCATCGTGCAGTTATCGTCCCATTAACGGCTATGGGTGTCAGGTGGACCCGGCACAGCCAATATGCATTTATGCAATATTAGGCGCAAGTATCCACCTAAAACAAACACGTAGAGAGAGAATTACAAGTCATCCGAGGGATACAGTACAGCGTACAGCAGAGTATCGCATAACCACGCCGATGACCCTGCTCACATTCTTACAGTAATATACCCCCGTGTAATTCGCCCGCGAGCACGTGCATTTAATCGCTATAGCTTGGTTATTGATGCTGCTGTAACGCCTGGCGGTGGCGGCGGGTTCAAAAAAAAGCGTGGGGAGTTCCACCCGCCCGCTCCCACGCCAGGGCCATCCGCATTTGCACCGCTGCGTTCTATGAGTACCGCATGCAGCTGCATACGTAGCCCAGCGACAACCTGGCGCATTGCCGCAAGTTCTGCCGCATGCGCGCTCGCGGCCATCCGCGATCGTGCGTCGTGGTTGAGCAACGCTGTGCGCAGAGCGGCGAGCGCTGCGGGCAGGGAGTACCCGCTCATCGTGCTTGAAGAAGGCGACCCAGAAACGTCTCCAGATGGCGGCGGGAAGTAAGCTGCGAGGTCTGAGCGTGAGACGCCAGATTGTGGACCGTGCACCGCATTAGAGATAGAATCGAGGGTTGTAGAGATGCTCGGATCTTCACCGGGTATGATCTGCATGTGGACTATATGATCGGCTGGGGGGTCATGATGAACGCGCCAAGGGTATGCTGGTGTAGAGGTGGATGAAGATGTTGAGAAAGAGTAGGACAGCGGTTGCGAAAATGCCTGCGATTGGGGGGATAGAGGGGCCGATTCCGGCCCAGCATCTAGACGGTACAAGGGCCAAGTGCGCCTTTGACGGCCTGGAGTTCGTGACGCATCACGGAGAGCATACCCTCAACAGTATCGAGCCGGGCACGGAGGCGTGCGTTCTCCGTTTCAAGCGTTGTAGCCCGTGCATCTGAGATACGGAAGAACCCCTGGAGCGCGACATATGGGCAATTTCGCAAGTGTGTCTCCCTGAGCGCTATGCGTACTCCCGTCCAATCGCAGCCATAAGAGGCCCTGCTCGCAGGCCACAATTGCAGCAGGGCACACCTCCGCATGAGCAACAGTTTCCAAATGCAAAATTTCGACGTTGCATAAAAGGCACCTGACTGACTCCATGGAGCACGCCTGGATATGGGCCTGCGAGCAGATGAAAAACAATGGTATTCCGGGAAAATAAAGGCAAGGGTACTCACCCCAAGTTCGAGAGCTTTCAGCTCTGTTCCACAGCTATCGCAGACAACAGGGCGGTGGGGACAGAGCGAACTGTCACCAAGGATGTCCTTTCTGAACGCTTTTCTCGAACAGTCAAGGTCGGGACACTGTTCCTCGGTGAAGAGGCATTCGTCTTTCAGGTGTGCTGCGAGAAGCTGTCTCTGGCATGTGAACTCGCAGCCGGCCTCTCGGTTTATACATTCGACAGTAAGTTCGTCTACCATCTGAAGAGGATTTAGCTGTAATCAAGGGATACGCCAACATTAGAACGTGTACGAACGTGTCGGATGATTGGGTTGCTTGGTACCATGTCCCGAGGAGATAGGGGAGAGCGATCTATTGGACAATGAGGAGAGGCTTGAAGGGCAGAGTCGATACAGCCGCGGCAGAAGCTATGTGCGCAAGTTCGGCTCGTAGCTGGCTCTACGAAGGGCATTCTGAAGGAAGGTAGTGAGGGAGCGGAAGGGTAGATTGAAAGTGCGAGGCAAAGTCTGACCGACATATACAACAAAGCAAGTTAGAGTTGGGAGTGTGAACGTAGACGTAGGAGTGCGAGGATTTCAGCCAGGAGTTGTCGTAGTCCGAGTCCATGATGTGAGGCATCGTCCCGCTCCCGAGAACCCCGACGTGCCCACTTGTACCCCGCTCTCATGCCAACTCTCGATTTCCGCTTCGTAGCCCTCATCGTCACAGCGTGGCAGTCGCCCACGGCACCTATTATTCCCTACAAAATTCTACCTATCTCGACACCTCCGACCCCTTCCTCACCTCCCAACCCCACCACCTAGCCAAACACACATCTTAGCCTCCAAACGCAGCCTCCTCAACGTCGTCTTTCTGAAGTGGTCCTGGGCATGGACTACCGCCGCATTCCTTTCCCTTCCTACGTCCCCGGTCAAGCGTACACGTAGGTTGCTTCAATGGACCTTCGCCAGCGTCGCTTGGTTCCTCCTCACCTCCTGGTTCTTCGGACCCAGTCTTTTCACGCGGTTGATCGCTGCTCTGGCGGTGAGTGTGGGCTGTACATATAGGGAACGCGTTCGTTCCCAATTTCCCGGATTATTGCTCGACAAGCGCTCCCGTCGCACGCTCGACACATCCTGAACTGTTTCCGGTCGTCTTTGAGGGCACAGAGGCACAATCGAACGACCCATTGATCCCCCGACTACGTCGCGGCCATGACGTATCGGGACATGTCTTTTTGCTCACCCTCTGTGTCCTTTTTCTGGCAGATCAACTACGTCAAACGCGCACCTCTGCGCACATCTATGCAATTGGCGCAGGCGGAGCGTTATTATCGTTATGGGTATTTTCCTTGTGGGTTACGAGTGTTTTCTTCCATGCGCCCTCCGAAAAATATCTGCTTTCAGTGTGTCTCCACCATATCTTATTTCTTCGCAGTCCCTAACCCCTACGTTTTACAGTTCTAGGAACTGTATGTTTTGTATTTTCTCAGATACCGTTATGGTTCTCCCCCAAGTCCGAAAATGCAACTCTATAATACATTTCAACTTAGTCCTTTTCCACGTCACTTAAGAACGTGTGGACATTTCGCCACGTGTATCTTTACCTTCGATTTCAACGCTTAGCAGTAATGCACAAGGCTCATACGCCACTGTTTTCCATCTATTGGTCAGCGTAACATCATATCATCTTAGTATGTGTCCACAAAGTCCCATATATAACCGAAAAGTAGTTTCATGCAGAGTACCACCAAACCAGAATTACCCAGGTGGCCAAGGCTGGTGCCATTACGCTCCCCAGGTCCCTTCCGACTGGCACTCCAGACTCCATTTCCCCTCCTACGCATTCCTGCCCACTGTGGCCACCACGAAGGAGCCTGCACCGCGATACGTCGCCGCCGCCCGCGGATCGTGAATGTGTACGTGAAGGACCACGCCCGCAAGGAAGGACTATCGCGGCCGCGACAACAGAGGACGCCCGTGCCGAGGGCGACGCGAAAGAAGATCACCAGGAATTGGTGACGCGGGTGGCATGTAAAGGTAATCAGCTCGCACACCGTCGTGTTCATCCTCATCGTGAGCCGGAGGAACGGCGTCTAGTGGAAGGGGCGGTGACGTGCCAAGTCCGATGCCCACCAGGCGAGAGCTTCGAGTCGCTTCTCGAAATCAAAACGAATACGATCGCGCCCTTGTTGAGAGCCGGGCGGCGTGTTGGAGTAGGCATATGAGTACGAATAAGTGGATGATGCGGAGTACGGGGATGCACGGGTTGAGGAGGGATCAGCTGCAAGGTCAAGTGAGATGGAAGAGGAGATGCCGTCGAGACGCAAGCGCGCGGCGCGCCGTGCACTTCGCATGTGCGAGAAAATAAGAATGACGATAGTGAGGCCCACCGCCGGGATGTACAAGCGAATGAACGTCCCATTCGCCCGCGGGAGGAGACAGGGGGAATGAGCATGGGACGGCGTGTGTCCTGGATACAAGGAAAGGAGGTGGAAGCCGGGTTGTGTGATGTGCCGAGCAGGTGAAAAGGATTTTACGGTTATCTCGTGAATTTTTTTGTCGTAACCCGGTACTGCATGCATCACGTCGCAATAGTCACGATCGTCAGCACTGCACGTCCCTGTCAGATAGTATTGGGGATAGAAAACTCAGAGAAACAAATACCTAAAAATGACCGCAGGGCGCAGATTCTCTAAAAGAAACGAAGAAGTGTGTTTACCGAGCATCTTTTGCCAACCATGACCAACGCCGCGGTGAATGCTCCCACGTTCTCGCAATGGACCACACTTTTTTGTTTCCGCACGGTGAAGCGGAATGTGGCTGAATAGAACGACAGGTCCTAACTGTTCTTCTAAAGTTAGGAAGAATCAGCTTGACTTTCGCATACAGCGATGTGGGAATACAGACCAGCCGCCAACCCCTTGACAAATTCAATTGCACCATCACGTAGAGGAATCCACTCCTCGAATGACGTCCCATGTCCCGCACGAATGTAGTCCTCGTCAACAATCCCGGGAGAGTCGAGCAAAACCAGGGAATGATTGGCCACGGGGATGTGACGGTTTATGGAGCCAAAATGGCTTTCATATCGTTGGCGAACGTGTCTGCTGAAAGTATTGAAAACGCCGAGGCTACGGTGGATCAATACTTGGTCATGATTAGCATTGAGAAAGATCTTACCCAACGTCCACATTGCCCGGTATATATCGCGTTTCCACTCCTGGGTCAAGCGGGAAGAGGTCTTTGAAACGTTGGACATAAGTGGCGAATCTGCGCCACGAGAGACGGGAGTAGGTCGATGGATGAGATCGAGAAGAGGGGAAATTCGTGCTCACTCGTCGTCAGACTCTACAGATCTCCCACTTTTGAGCATATCCCCTAAGAAGAACACCATGTGAGGGTGCAGCCTGCGCGTGATTTTCCAGGCTCGACGCATGTAAACGTCGTAAAATAGCCCAGTAAATCTATGCGGATGTGAATGGCGCATGGGGACCTGTGCATCTGCGACCAGAAGGATATGTGTTGGTCGTGTCCCTGACGTGTCGACCTTTGTAGAATGATTAGACTACTCTGGTGAGGGCACAATACGGTGAACTCACCATATGGTGTTCTAGTCCTGGCCATCTGCAAAAGGAGAGTGTGTATAAGAAGACGCCAATCTCGCCCCAAATGACAAGGATGACCCAGCCGAGCCGGAGGGCAGAGAGGACGTTATTGGGTACAAAGGGACGAATAAAAAGACTGCTCCTGAGTCTGCGCCAGTCGAGAGGTACCATGCTCTGTGTAAGAGGATTTATAGAGAATTGTGAAGTGGAATATGTTGGCAAAGCTTGAAGAGAAAGTGCCATCATTCTAAGTCATCAATTCAACTGCTCAGGCACACTCTCATGGGAATGGATACTGCCAACCAAAAATAGAGTCTACTACAATACTGTACAGTACACGGTCGCATCTCTCACTCTCCAGGCCCTGTCCTTGTTCCCTCTGTGCTTGTTACAACCTGACACCGTACGTCAGCGCGTCAGCGACGAGATAGAACAACACAGGCATCGAGCTACCCTACCTGCGTCTGCTCCAACTCCATTTGTTCATCCTCGTCGTCGTCATCCTTCTCCCGCGTACTGATACCCTCGTCCCATGTGCCAAGGCCCCATCCACCCACACTCTCTCGCACCTCTGGCGGATCAGGACTCCGAAGCGAATCCAGAAGCTCGCGTTCCCGCTCCCGCACACCAATTTCCGTACTTGGGCCGAGCCCAAGACGAGGTGTTACAACGTCATCCTCCTGATCGGAACTCGTCCCATCGAGGCTCAACGGATCCGGCCGATGAGCGATGCGTCCGCGACGGTCCCGTGGGACGTTGCCTGAAAGGAAAGATAGTGTCCGTGTGGCATACGTGCCGCGTTGCCCCGAGAGACGATTACCGGATGCTCCAGAGCGCACAACATTAAGCAAGTGCTGTACGGCAAGTTCACCTTGCGATGGAGCGGGGGCAGGGGTAGTCAGCGAAGCGGCGGTTGGTTGTCGGCCTTGTGAGACAAGGACGAGAAGCCTACACCGGCACAAATCAGCGCAGATCACCCCGAGTTGGTGAGTTGGGCCTCACATCTGCTGTAGGCGGGGATATGTATGGCTCTCGGACGATAAACCCTCTTGCTTGGTCACGTTGAGGCGTGTATTCAGCAGCGGAGCAATTGGGAGGATAATCTTGTCCCGGAAGGAGCGCAAAGCAAGAGTTCGGACATCAATGTGGGAAGTTGACGAGAGTGGGTATGCAGGAATGGATGATCCTTTCCCATTTTGTCTTGTTGGGGAAGAGTTTCGATGTGTCTTTGGCGTACGGTACAAGGAAGATAAAACTGAATCGGTCTGAAGAGGAAGCAACACCTACTCATCTTGTCAACAAACAATTGCAGAAGGGAGTAAAACGAAGCACCCGCACCCCTTCGACATATGGGAGAACTTGGTCCCAGAAGAAGCCCCATAGTTCAACTACCCGACCTACTAATTTTTCCTCTTCCACTCCAGCGAGCTTTCCATTGAGGGTATCCATTCCTGAGCCAATAAGCTCTGAAGTCTCGCTCTCAAGGGTGGTCACCGCCCTGGCAGGAGAGTTGGACACCACGCTTTGAATGTGGCGTTTCACAAGCTGATTCAAGTCCTCTCTGCGTCCACTCGCACATCATACGAGATGCAAGCCAAAAGACGAAGAACGCACATTGGAATTCGGAGGGGTTCGCCGTTGAAGAGCGGTAGTACTAGGACGTGCAAGGCACCCCACGGGTTGTCGCCTACGCCGCCAGGGGTGAGATTTGGTGGGGTGATCGAGCTTGTGGAAACGAGGGCGGTTGATGAGCGTGCCCGTGTTCAGACTTGGCACATAGTGAGGCAGGTAAGCAAGGCTACCCAAGCGATGCATTTCGCGGGAGACCAGCTTCGAGTCGTACGAGCGCGACCTACGCGAACCGGAGATCGTGTATCAATCAGAAACTGACCTATAAGCGTCACAATGACTCAAAAAGAAATGAGAAGGGTGATGTGATGAGAAGCTAAATACGCAGGGAATGACTCCGTGTGCGGAGAAATTTGTCGAGGGTCAATACCATATCGCGACCGGGCAGTAGACAGGATTAATGTACGTGCACCAGCGGATGATACAGTACAAGAGATGAAAAGCTTCGAGCACGCGGCGCACCTTGGACGGGGACGCGTGGACCTTGGAGGCCGGACCGCTGCTTGTACTGGGCGCGATCGGGGGTGCAGGTGAGCCAGCATTCTCGCGTAGCTGTGAGTCGGCGAGCTGGAATGCTGGGAATGGGAATGGGAGCGTGATACCGGGGAGGAGCTGCAGCGGGACCGCGGCAGACGGACTAGTGCTTGAGGATAGCTTTTCGGTAAACATCGTGGAGGACGGAACGGGTACGGGACTGCGGCGGATACCGTGTGAGCACCTGGATGACGAAGTTATTTGGCATTTGGCACACAGCCCCGATGAACCGTCCTCGTCATCTTATTTCGCTTCGGTCTCCGAGTGGCCACTCGTCGACAGTTTACTGTCCTCGCCCTTGAGTCATCTGCCGATGACACCTGTGCTGCCGTCGTCGAATTCATCACGCAAATTCTCTCAAATGTCGTCCTCAGGCAAAACCATATGTGAGTACTGTGAGGCTCCCATTAGCCTGCCCAATTCTCACCTCGCCACGTCACAGACATGAATCCTTCGGCGGTATCCACCCCTCGAGGCAGTGCAGGCTCACCAACGTAACATGGTGCGCTCGCCATCGCTGCTGCTTCCTGTGCCGCTCGGTCGCTAAATTTAGGATGCAGCCTATTGCCGTCCAGATGGCGTTGAAGGACGCTAATATAAGTGCTCAGGATGTCGATGGAATTGCCTTCACGCGCGGGCCAGGTAAGTATTTTCTATCGTGCGTTACGCTGGAAAGTGCCATACTAAATGCTAACTACTTCAATACGGCGTAAGGCATGACTGGCTGTACTCGGGGTTGGCTCTAGCGCTGCCAAGACACTTGCTGCAGCGCTCAACAAGCCGCTGGTAGGGGTACACCACATGGTAAACCTTCTCTCCCTTGCATTCGATCTCCAAAAATAAAAAATTCACGGTTGCGCAAAAGCAAGCACATGCCCTAACGCCCATTCTCACTTGCCTTTCGGATCCCCCCAAGTTCCCGTTTCTCACCTTGCTAGTCTCGGGTGGCCATACCCTCCTTCTTCTGGCTTCCTCTACGACCCAGTTCCCCACGTCCTAGCAACAACGCCGGATGAAAGTATTGGACGCGTGTTCGACAAGGTTTCACGACTGCTTTCCCTCCCTTGGTCTGCCAAGGGTCCCGGAGCTTCTCTGGAAGAATTTGTTGCCGCTTCACCAGTTGAAGATAACCTAGCGCCCTCGATGCCTCGGACCATGCCAGGGGATTTCACCTTCTCGTACTCGGGACTGCACTCCGTAATAGAGCGTTTCGTGACTGCTCGAGGAGGCGCAGCAGCCCTGGATAGCGCAACGAAACGCGCTGTGGCGAATGCGTTTCAAACCGCCGCAATTGACCAACTCGAAGAGAAGGTGGCATTGGCTTTGAGGTGGTGCCGAGATCGGGGACATCGCGTGAGGCACCTCGTGGTCAGTGGCGGGGTTGCGAGTAATTCATATCTACGCAACAGGTGCGTCCGATTTTCAAGTAAGGGCCTAATTGGATGCTAATCGTTCTAGACTTCAAGCGTTCGTACGCGACGCTTGCCCTCAAGATCCGATATCTCTAATATTTCCGCCACCCGAGTTGTACAGGTGAGTTCCTCCTCCCCATGCAGTCACACACTTTGGTTGAAAAAGGGTGGCACAGATAACGCGGTGATGATTGCCTGGGCGTCCATGCACCGCTTCGTCGCAGGTAATACGGATGATTACGGATGTTCATTCGACCCAAGTGGAGTATTGAGGATTTATGATATTGCCAAATAGGAATATTAGGGCGCTGCTACTGACCTTAAGGACATAATCTGGTAGAATAAAAGGAGGGGCGGCGTGAGAGTTAAGGCGCTCCTCGGGTGGTCCATATAAAGTCTATGACTCGCTTATCAACGTCCCCTCATCGACCTTTCCTAGGGTCTCGCACCTCCCCATGTACACATATCCTAATCAATACTGTTCTGCCCCGTATTATCCCACAGGAGGGGGTTTACCGTATGCCCCTCTTGAGCCGTCCCCCGTGTCCACCGTGGCACTCCAAGACATCGTCGAGGGCCAACAGCGTGCGATGAACGGGCTCGGCTCCCTCTTGTCGCAGGAGCGTACCTCGAACGAGCGCAGCACTCACGACAACAAACAGCAGCTCACCAATCTGGCGACACTTTCACAAAACCTGCTCGGTTTTATACCCGATGTAGAGCAGAAGTTCTTATCCCTGGAGTGCTTCATCCGTGCCAATTGCACGATCGCCGACGAAACCGAGCTGCAGGACCGAGTTGACGACATGCTGCAAGTTATCACCAACCTGAGGCGGTTCGCCGAAAGCTTTGCGTCCTCGACCGGTCTTCGTCTTGTGCCAGTGCGTCACATCTTCTCGCCTCTCTCTCTTTGCTTTGGAAACCAACTCTGATCATCATTCTCAGGGACTAGCGCCTGATCAGTGGGCCTGGGTCCCCGCGTCCACTGGCACACCTCCACTGCAACAACAGGATCACACACCGTTCACCGCGACCTACACGCAGGCACCGCACATTTATCCTACTGTCATTCCAAACTCAACACGATCCAGTGCCTTTGCCCATAGTAGTAACCCCGCACGCTCTGTTCATTGGCCCAGTGACATCAGGCTTGACGCACCCCCCACATCTTATTGGTCGGACCCATACTCCTCCGGGCCTTACGGCACTGGCAATGCTCCCTCCGCGTTCTCGCGTATCTCGCTAGGTGGTGTGCGCGGTTTCTCCGGGACGAGTCCTACGACGATGCGCGGGCCCCCCTCCTATATGCCCCCAACATTGTCGGATCAGTCTTCCCCTCAGACTTCCATGGCCGATCAATTCGCACCCCCGCTCCCACCGACAATCTCAGGAGGTCGTCTCTATCGCCCACATTCCGTCCCGGTCATGGAACCGCCGCACGTCCAACGCACGGCATCATCGCCTCAGCCGGCTTCGTCTCCGTGTCAGACGCCGTCTGTCGAGTCTGTTGTGGGCTCCATGCGCCGCACCCAGCTCTCACCTATCAGTGAAAGTCGCACCCCTTCGCCAGTGGGACCCCCACTGCCCGCATTTGGTTGCATGCCTCTCGATGGGCCATCGCCGTCCACGTCCACGGTTGAGACAATCCCTACGCCTTCTGGCCCGATCGCACCTTCCCTCAGTGCTCCACAAGCCAGCCTTCTGACAACTTTGAGAGGGCGATCAGATTTGGCGGTGCCCAATGATCCGACACGGCAGTCCTTGTTTGACATGATAAACTTGAACGAGCCATCCTTCAATGCGTCTTCACCCTCTCGTGTCGAAATCCCTCCCAGTCGCTCAGTCGAAACGATTCGCTGGTCGTCACTGTTTCCTTCTGCACCAGTGCTCGTGTCTCCTCCGCTTCTAGCCAGTGTGTCTTCGTTTGACGAGACCATCTCAACCCCAAGCGGAAGCCCTCAACAACTTGAACGGATTATATGTTACACCGATTCTCCAGGTGCGTTTTCCTATAGGATGAATGTTTCCCCACCTTTACCTACCTTTTGTGCACAGGACTAAGCTCTCCTTCCGAGCCCATGACACCGTTGTCACGAGGGTCTACCCAGTCGACCCCTGGAGCCGTGCCGACGAAGTTGACTACGGACATCGTGGACAGCCCGAAGGCCTCTGACAATCTCGTCTTGTCATCCACCACTGCAACGTCTGAGGGTGCCCCGTCCCAAGCTGGCCCATCCGACTCAAAGGCGTCGGCCAAACCATCGCTGCCGCGGAACCAACTCGCCATCCAGCTCGTGTCCTTCTTCTTCGAGTCCATACAGCGTATCTTCAAGGTGCCAGCTAGCGTCGACCTCTCGTACAAGGGCTTCGAAGTGTCCTTCTCGACCGACTCTGTCCCGTGGGACGGTACCTCGGTCGCGAACGACGTGCTTTCTGACGAGGATGGCGAGCACGATCGCACCTTTGAGTTCATGCCTGCGCCGTCGAACGGCGTGCTCCATCGGTATATCAGGGACCTCGCGCGTGTTCGTATGGACCTTGCCGTGATGCAGGCTGGCGAGGACGAGAGCAGGGACCAGGCCATCGTGCAGTTGGAGCTACGCGTCAAGGCGGAACAGGAAGCCACACAGATCTGGGTCAAACGCGTGTGCAAGGCCGCAGGCGCGCTCAGTATTGTGGATCCTGCTTTCAGCCCGAGGAAGTGAGCGAAAAGGATTTTAGCTAACCGAGCTTGTCGGTCTACCGGTTGTATGCCCGACAACTCGTACATGGAGAAGGATGTAGGCTGGTTTCTTGACTGTGTGTAAGTTAGTTTCCCTGAAGAAGGGCGATGAATTTCTATGAGAAATACAATTTGTATGTATATGTTTTCCAAGTCAGCCAACCCGTGCCGTGACTTCAAATTTACAACGATGGCCTACTGTACGGGCGAAGATATACTTTTGCAGACATTTTCCTCGCCAGTTCCACGTTCAACAGTTGAGGACAGAAGATATTGAAATATTATTCAGGGCACGTCCGAGTCAGGTACTACACGTTCAAAGTTTTAGTTTTACGGATACTGTAAGTCGTACTGTAAAACACCAATTTTTTTTTTCTTTTTCTTTTTTTCTCATTTGGAGAGAGAGCAAGCAATTAACTACACGGACGCCGAGCTTCGCGCTCGCAGCCTATTGTCCAGCCATAAGTAGCAGACCTACGAGCCCAACCATTCTGGGGCCCTCGTCGAAGTCAGCAAAAATAGCTGTGCATACACGCAAGAATTGGCACAACCAACGTGTTGGCCTGTTGAGTTCAAGTTGGCCTTTGCCTCTGTGGCGGAACGCCTGCAGGTGCCAGCGTCCTTCGGCCCAAAAACTGAGCGAGAACGAGGCGTGTACCAAGGAATCGGGGCAGTCGTTGTGGACACTATGAAACAAGGATAGGTGCTACCCGGCGCACACCAGGCGGAACACCGCGTGATCGATGAACAATGCATCAATCCAGGCGATCGCACGGCCTCGCGCGGTGCTGAGATCGCCGCGGTATATGCTGTTCATCGACCCCTGTTTGCCAATGGAATGTCACATTAAGGACATGCTGGCCGCCCGAGTGCAATGGTCGGTGTCGCCTGTGCCCACCGCATATCTGGCCTCCAGGTTTTTGCGTAGCCGCAAACAGCTATCCGTAAACCGCCTGCTAACCTTCGCGCGCAACACTGCCGCTGTAGTCGGGAAGCTCCCAAAAAGGTGACGATCATGCCTAAGAAGCTCGATGAATTCACGGTTTCCCTGAAGCCGACGCACCTTTCACGGTCGGCTCTGGAAACCCAGCACATGGCGCTGCGCAATCGCTGTGAGGCACGGCTGGGGCTCACCAATGCGGCCATCGAAAAGATGGTGAACGCTTACCTCGCCTCCCACGGAAGCGCCACGATCTGTCCCGCCGCATACGCCACGGTCTCGCGTCAATACCATCTTGGGCGGCATGCCTGAGAGCGCTCCGCCGTAACCGACGTTGAACTGATCGATGCCTATCATGCGGCACTGTAACTCGATGAGGATGCGATGGCCGCCGATAGCAATCGCACCGAGGCATTTGTCCAGCTTGCATCAGCCCAAATGGCACTGATCTGGAGGTTCGGTGCGGACGATTATCTGTCGCACTACTGTGAACGGCATCAGCCGAACTCAGTCGATCTCGCCACGACCGGTGCATTAATGAGCCCTGTGACAATCGGTCTCTGCTTGCAGACGAGCTGAATTCGGACGCCGAGCACCCAGGGATATCAGAACCGGTGCCGCTACCTTGGGTGCCCGCTTTCGCAGGCATGACGAACTTTAAATGCGATTGCCGTGCCGAGCACCACTCCGCCCTTGACGATGGCACGCAGCTCGGCCCGGAGTGCCTCTGTGAATACCACTCGACAACCCGCACTGCCCTTGTTCCGTGGGCCGCGCTTCACGGCAGCCGATTTCCGTCAAGCTCCCTCGAACACCGATGCTGTCACTTGGCTGGCCGGAACCACGAACTGGCCAAATGGACGGCTCGCACTCTGGGGACCTGCCGCATGCGGCAAGACGCATCTGCTGCATATCTGGGCGGATCGCGTGGGCGCAGCTATTTGGCGCGGATCCGAACTGCACGGCCTGCCGGAACTGCCTGCTCGGGCCATCGCCCTCGATGATGCTGACCAGACGATTGACGAAACCGCCCTGTTCCACCTGCTGAACGCAGCCTCGGAGGCTGGCCTGCCGCTGCTGCTGGCCAGTAGGCCCGCCCCGGCGCGTTGGCCGGTCAGGCTGCCCGACCTTGCCAGCCGACTGCGCGCCGTTACAGCCGTGCAGATCGGAGATCCCGACGACACCCTGCTGCGCGCCCTGTTACCGCGCTTGCTTGCGGACCGCCTGATCCGGTTGCCCGAGCCGGTGCTCAATTGGCTGATGAACCATCTGCCGCGCACAATGGCGATGCTGGGCGACGTCGTGGCCCGCCTCGACGTCGTATCACTGGAGCAGCACCGCGAGATCACCCTGCCCATGGTACGCGAGGTTCTCGCCGATCTGCTGTCGGCAGAGGGCGATGAAATTTCTGAGACACGGACACCCCCCTCGCGGGACGACCCGCGTCTCCTGTAGGATCGGTGGGGAACAGGTCGGATTGGGCAGAATGGCACCAAGCAACGATGGCCCCGTGGAGGTGCTGGAGCGGCCGACTGCGCCGGCAGACGAATCGATCAGACCCGACAGCTCTGACCGCTTCATCAATCGCGAGCTGTCCTGGTTGGACTTCAACCACCGCGTGGTCGAGGAGGCCGAGAACCCTCGCCATCCGCTCCTCGAACGCGTGCGCTTCGTGTCGATCAGCGCATCCAACCTGGATGAATTCTATTCGGTCCGCGTCGCCGGCCTGATCGGGCAGGCGAAAGCGGGCGTGACGGCGATCTCGCCCGACGGCCGGACGCCGGCACAGCAACTTGCCGAAATCAAGATCCGCGCCGAGTTCGCTGCTGGCCGAGCAGCAGCGGGTCTGGCGTGAACTGCGTGGTCTGCTGCGCGACGCCGGGATGGAGGTATGCGAGCCGGAAAATCTGTCCGCCGATGACGTAAAATGGCTCGACGCCTGGTTCATGGAGCGCGTCTTCCCCGTGCTGACGCCGCTCGCGATCGACCCGGCGCACCCGTTCCCGTTCATTCCCAACATGGGGTTGGTGATCGCCCTCCTGCTGTTGCGCGAGGATGACGGCCAGACCATGCGGGCGCTCCTGCCGCTGCCCAGCCAGGTGGAACGGTTTGTTCGGCTGCCTGGAACCATCGCCGAGCCGATCCGATTCGTCATTCTCGATGACGTGGTGACCCTGTTCCTGGACCGCATGTTCCCCCGCTTCCGCATCACTGGTCAGGGCACGTTCCGCCTGATCCGCGACACGGACGTGGAGTTCGAGGAAGAGGCCGAGGACCTCGTGCGGTCCTACGAGACCGCGTTGAAACGCCGCCGCCGCGGCGTCGCGATCCATCTCGCGATGGACGTCAATATGCCCGAAGATTTGCGTGCGCTGGTCGCCGCCGAAACCGGCGCCACGCCCGATGAAACGCATATCGCCGATGGCATCCTCGGCGTCGTTGATCTGAAGCAGTTGATCGTCGATGATCGTCCGGACCTGCTGTTCCCACCCTATACGCCGCGTTTTCCCGAGCGTATCCGCGACTTTGGTGGTGATTGCTTCGCTGCGATCCGCGCCAAGGACATCATCGTCCACCATCCGTTCGAGAGCTTCGACGTGGTGGTGCAGTTCCTGCGCCAGGCCGCACAGGATCCGAACGTCATCGCGGTCAAGCAGACGCTCTATCGCACCAGCCGCGACTCACCCATCGTCAAAGCGCTGATCGAGGCCGCCGAAGCAGGCAAGTTCGTCACCGCCGTTGTCGAGCTGCGTGCGCGGTTCGACGAAGAGATGAACATCCGGCTGTCGCGCACGCTGGAAGCTGCTGGCGTGCAGGTCGTGTTCGGCTTCGCCGATTTTAAGACGCACGCCAAACTGTCGCTGGTGGTACGCCGCGAAGGCAACGGTGTGCGCTCTTACGCTCATTTCGGCACAGGCAACTACCATCCGATCACCGCGCGCATCTACACCGACCTGTCGTTCTTCACGACCGATCCCGACCTGACGCGCGACTCAGCACGCCTGTTCAACTACATGACCGGCTATGCACGACCGGACAAGATGGACGAACTGGCGTTCAGTCCGCTGACCACGCGTTCCGTGCTGATGGATTTGATCAGCCGCGAGATCGACTTCGTGAAGCAGGGCAAGCCAGGCACCATCTGGCTGAAGATGAACCAGCTCGTCGATGAGACGCTGATCGACAAGCTGTATGAGGCATCGCGTGCCGGCGTGAAGGTGATGGGCGTGGTGCGTGGCATTTGCTGTTTGCGTCCACGCGTGCCGGGTCTGTCTGACAACATCCGCATCAAGTCTATCGTTGGGCGTTTCCTGGAGCACAGCCGCATCCTGGCGTTCGGCAATGGCCATCCATTGCCCAGCCGGCACGCTCGCGTCTTCATCAGTTCAGCCGACTGGATGGTGCGCAACATGGACTGGCGTGTAGAGACGCTGGTGCCCATACACAATCCGACCGTGCATGCGCAGGTGCTCGACCAGATCATGGTGACCAACCTGAAGGACACGATGCAGTCCTGGGAACTGGGCAGCGACGGGAATTGGCGGCGGGTACCACCCGGCAAGAAGCCGATATCGGCTAATGATTACTTCATGACCAACCCGTCGCTCTCCGGTCGCGGTTCAGCGTTGCATGGACCAGCAGCCGCCTCGCCACTTGGCTATCATCGCCGTCAGGACCGCGTACAACAGGATTGATCTGATGCCGTTTACGCCGCCCGCCGATGCGCCCCGCTGTGCGGTGGTTGATCTCGGATCCAATTCAGTGCGCCTCGTGGTGTACGAAGGTCAGTGCCGCAATCCGGTGGTGATCTTCAACGAGAAGGCAGTGCTGCGGCTGGGTCGAGGTCTGCAAGCCAGTGGACGCCTGAATGAAGAAGGCATGGGACAGGCGTTCACTGTCCTGCACCGCTACCACGCGGTCGCGCAGGCAATGGGTGCTGAGGCGTTCGAAATCCTGGCGACCGCCGCGGTTCGCGATGCGCGCAATGGCCCGGATTTCGTGGCGGGTCTGCAGTCCCGCATGCCCAGCGTGCCAATACGCGTCCTGTCCGGCTTGCAAGAGGCTGAATACTCCGCAATGGGCGTGCTGTGCGGCATTCCGACCGCCGACGGCATCCTTGCCGATATTGGTGGCGGATCGCTTGAGTTGGTCCGGCTGGATCGCGGTTCGCGTGGCGTATCGCAGACGCTGAGCCTCGGCGCCATCCGTCTGGCGGAACGGGCCGGTGGCGACCCGGCGCGCGCACGTGCAATTGCCGAGGCGGACCTCGCGACAGTGCCGTGGCTGATCGAAGGGGCCAATCGAGATCTGTATCTGGTCGGCGGTGCGTGGCGTGCACTCGCACGGATCCACATGTCGCAGACCGGTTATCCATTGCAGATGGTGCACCACTACACAATCAGCCGTGAGGAGGCGCGCGATCTGACAGGCGTGATCGCCGGTGCGGGCCGCCGCGCGCTGGAACGGTTGCCGGGTCTCTCGCGCCGCCGCATCGACGATCTGCCGTTCGCCGCCGTGGCGTTGCGCCGGGTCTTGCGCGCGACAGGTGTACGCCGCGTGGTGTTCAGCGCGAGCGGGTTGCGTGAAGGCTGGTTCATGCAGCGCATGCCGGAAGCCATTCGTGCGCAGGACCCGTTGCTGGCCGCAGGTCGCGAACTTGCGGGGCGACTGGGGCGCGATCCGACCCTACCGCCTGCTTTGATGGCATGGACCGATCCGCTGTTTCCGGGCGAGACGGGCGAAGCGCGCCGGTTGCGCGAGGCCGCGTGCTGGATGTCTGATATCGGCAGCCACGACCATCCAGAGTTCCGCGCCGAGCAGGCATTTCTGCGCGTGCTGCGCCAGCCGGGCATCGGCTTGGATCATCACGCGCGCGCTTTCCTCGCGCTTGGCATCGCAATGCGGTACGAGGTGGACGGCGATACGGGCTTCCTGCGACCCGCACGCCTGCTGCTCGACGTTTCCAGCACGCATCGTGCCGAGATGCTCGGGGTCGCGTTGCGCCTCGCCTACACCTTGTCGGCTGGCACGACCGATCTGTTGGCCGGCACTGAGCTGCGGCTATCAGGCAGCCGCCTGATCCTGCGGTTGCAAGAAGATAGTGGCGTGTTCGCGGGTGAAAGCGTCATGCGTCGCCTCGATCGGCTGGCACAGGCCGTCGGACTTGAAGCCGCAACAGAGGCGGCACGCGAACAGGCCGCATGATAAGGTTTGCGCGCGCTGACGAAGCCGATGCGGTACGCGATGTCGTGCATGCAGCGTATCAGCATTACATCGCGCGCATCGGCAAACCGCCCGGACCTATGCTGGATGACTATGCGCAGCGAATTGCGGATGGTCAGGTGTGGGTTTTGGAGAAGACTGGCAGCATAGCAGGAATTCTGGTGCTGGAAGAGTCACCAACGAGTTTGCTGCTCGACAACATCGCGGCGCGGCCAGAGTATCAAGGGCAAGGCGTCGGCCGGGCATTGATGGCGTTCGCGGAAGCGGAAGCGCGGCGGCGTGGCTTTCGCGCAATCGACCTCTACACGCATGTGCTGATGACAGAGAACATCGCGCTCTACAGCCGCATAGGCTACGTCGAAACGCGGCGCATGACGGAAAAGGGCTACGATCGCGTCTACATGACCAAAGCGGTATCGCGCTGACGTTTCTCCCCTCTCCGCCCCTGGGGGCGGAGAGGTTGGGTGAGGTGGGGGCCGCACACGACAATTCAGCTAGTACCACTACTCGCTGACCGCGACCCATTCGCCCTATCCGTCATGGCCGGCCCCCGAGCCGGCCATCAGTATCAGCGGCACGATGGTGCCAATGTACGCTGATGGCCGGGTCAAGCCCGGCTATGACGACAGGGCGACCGATGAGTCAGGGTCAGTGAGTTTTGGTATAACCTCACTCCGCCGCGGCAAGCCGCGGCTTGGCAGGCTGATCGCGATGGCCGCTCAGCTCGGCACCCGCTGATTTGTCTAGGCGCAAACTCAGCAGGGGCGCCGCCAACGAAATCGTCGCCACCGCCAGGAACGCCACGGAGAAGTCCGACAGCGCAAGGTCCGCATGCGCAAACAGATGCTTGGAAGCTGCCAATGTCGCCGCCGAGATGGCAATGCCAAGCGTCAGCGACATCTGCTGGAACGTCGTATAGAAGCTCGTCGCCGCGCTCATCTGCGGGCGAGGCACATCGGCGTAAGCGATCGTGTTGTACGCCATGAACTGTAGCGATTGGAAAAACCCATTCGCGAGCAGCACGGCGTAGATCGCAGCCACCGGCCAACTCGGACGGAATGCCGCGCTGCTCGCAAGCAACAGCGTTGCGATCAGCCCGATCCATACCAGCACATTGCGGAAGCCGAACCGGCGAAGGAACACCGGCGCACAAAGCCGCATGGCCAGTGAACCCAGCGAGCTGACGAAAGTGATCAGGCCGCTGTGTGCCGCGGAGAGCCCGAAGCCCAACTGCAGCATCATCGGCAGCAGGAACGGCATCGCACCCACTGCGACGCGCGATAGCGAGCCGCTCAGCACCGACATGCGGAACGTGACGATACGCATCATGCGGAAATCAAGCATCGGCTGTGGGCAGCGGTGCGCGTGCCAGACATAAAGCGCAGCGGACGCGGCTCCTGTGCCGACCAGGCCAAGCGTGACCACCACTGAACCGACGCCGCGGCTGGCCATCTCGATACCAAACATGAGCGAAGCCAACGCTGTTCCCGCCAGCGCCAGTCCGCGCAAATCGAACGGTGTCCGCGTCGGCTCACGCATCTCCTCGATGTAGCGTGTGACCAGGATGATGCCAGTGATGCCGATCGGCACGTTGATGTAGAAAATCCAGTGCCAGGACAGATAGGTGACGATGAAACCACCGACCGGCGGGCCGAGAATCGGGCCAATCGTCGCTGGGATCATCAGCCAGGCCATCGCGTTGATGAGTTCTGACTTGGACACCGCGCGCAGCATCACGAGGCGCCCGACCGGCGACATCATTGCGCCGCCAACACCTTGCAGCATCCGCGCCGCCACCAGGAACGCAAGGCTCGGTGCCTGCGCGCATGCCACCGACCCCAGCGTGAAAAGACCGATCGCCGCCCGGAACACTGTCCGCGACCCGAAACGGTCGGCCAGCCGCCCGCTGGCCGGAATGAACATCGCCAGCGTCAGCAAGTAGCATGTCAGCGCAATGTTCATACGTAGCGGATCGGCATGGAAGCTGCGGGCCATGGCGGGGAGAGCAGTGGCCAGGACAGTGCCGTCGAGTTGCTCCATGAACATGGCGCTTGCGACAATAAGGGAAACCGTGCGGGCGCTGGCGCGGGGAGGCTCTTTGACGGGATCCATGGCGCGCATGATAGCCGGTGCGGCCGCGCCGACTACAACGCGATACGCACCTCATCCATGCGTGGCGCCAGGATCGTGCCGAATTCGGCGCTGCGAGATTTGATGTCGGCGAATTCCGCGGCCTCCGCGGCAAGCGTGCACGGCACGGTTTCATTCCGATCATTGTGACGCACGAACTGGAACGACACATCGCCGAGTCCGCCGTGTACGACTGCGGCCCGCACCATCATGCCGATCCAGTCACCATGCTTGCGCCCGCCGTGGCCAGTGTGGAACGAGAAACTGCCGAGGCCATAAAAGATCGCCTTGCCTCGGTAGACCTCTATCGGCAACGAATAATGTGGTCCGTGGCCAATCACGATATCCGCGCCTGCATCGATCGCTGCGCGGGCGATTTCGCGCATATACGCAAAGACCTCCTTGTGCAGACCCCAGTGGCAGGAGACGACAACGATATCCGCTTGGGCGCGCAGGGCTGCGATGTCCTCCGTGAAAGCGCGCAGGTAATCGGGGTCGGTCCACGTGATGATCACGGGCGGGATGCCAGGCCAATTCATCGGTGGGATTTCCGGCCGCGTCTTATGCATCGGCACCTGGTACGCGGTGTGCGCGCGGATCACCGCGATGCCGGTCGAGTTCGGGCCGGCTTCATGGTTTGTGGGCCAATACACCGAGCTGCGCTGCAGCAAGCCGTAGCGAACTCCGTTGCGTGAGACGATCACTGGCGCGCGTGCCGCCGCGACGTTCGCTCCGGCGCCGGTATGTGGGATGCCAAGCGCATCGAGCTGGACAACCGAGGCAGTGATCGCCGCGTCACCATAATTCACGTTATTGGCAATGCCGACGGCAGCGATACCAGCGGAAAGCAAAGCCTCGCCGCCAATCGCGGGCGATGCGAAGAAGCCTTCGTTCTCTACCGCATGCCCGACGGGTGGGTCGTAGAGACAGCACTCCAGATTGCTGAACACGATGTCGGCTGCACGGAATTCATCCCCCACCCGTGCAAACGGCACCGACGGAGCGTCTACATTCATAAGGTTGACGTCACCAGTCAGGATCATTGTGACCATGCAACAACTCCGCTATGTCGTGCCATGTTGGGCCGAGATTGCTTCGTCGCTGCGCTCCTCGCAATGACAGGGGGTAGGCAAGCGTGTTAGATCAGAACAATAGCCCCTTCTTCAGCATGCCGTGGATGCCCTTCTCGCCGTTCACGGTCTGCGTCACGTGGAAATCGACCGCCAGCGAGCAGAACTGATAAGCCTGCTCACGCGACAGATTGCTGCGCGAGCAGATGAACGAGATCATCTCGCGCAACGCCTGCTTCATCGCCTGATCCAGGTCCTCGTTCAGTCCCATGCTGATGAAATGCGTCGGCGTCTCCGCTTTCGGCATCTTCAACACTGGCCGCGACGCACCACCGCCCTTGTGCAAGTTGAACGTGAACGTGCCCGTCAGGCACATCTCCAGCGCGGTAACACAGACCTCGCCATCACCCTGCACACCGTGTCCGTCGCCAACAGAGAAATTGGCGCCCGGTACCCACACGGGTAGATACAACGTGGACCCCGCCACCAGCTCCTTGTTATCCATATTGCCGCCGTGGATGCGCGGCTCCTTGGAGGCGATCGTGCCGAAGGCCGGCGGCGGCGCCACGCCCATCACACCGAAAAACGGCGCGAGCGCCAGTTCCGTCCCCCATGGCAACAGGCACACGCCGCGGGCGCGATCCACCGGAATGTGGCTGATCACCGTCTCATGGAAATCTTCCGGCAGCGTGCCGGCGAGCGGGCGGATCACGTTGTAACCCCAGTCAGCGCCGGGCTCGATCTTCTCGATCCGGATCTCCAGCATGTCGCCAGGTTCGGCACCGGCGATGGCGATCGGCCCGGTCACAATATGGCCGGCGCGCATGCCTGGATTGGCCTTGATGATCGCGTCGAGTTCCGGAGGCACGGTCAGGCCGGCGCTGGGCGGCGGCATCACATCCTGGCGGCCCGATACGCATTGCACAACGACCGTATCGCCCAATTCGATGGTCTTCACGGGCGGATAGCTCGCGTCGAACACACCGATGCGGACTGTCTCCGGTGAGGCGCGAAGCTGATGCTGGGCCATGGCGATTTCCTTCAGGCAGGAACGAGTGTGGAAGCAAGCGCAGGACGGCGCGCGCGGAACGGCGTCGCCTTCTCGAATGCATCGGCGATGCGCAGCACGGTTGCCTCCTGGAACGGCTTACCGACGAATTGAATCGACACTGGCAGATCGCCCTCGCCGAACCCGGAACAAACGCACATCGCCGGATAGCCGGCAACATTGAATGGCATGGTGAAGCTCGGCTTTTGCGACACGTCCCACATCGGCACCGCGTCGATCTTCGGCGCTTCCGTCGGATTGCCGGCGGTCAGCAGCACGTCGAGGTCCGCCATCGCCGCCTTCAGTTCGGCGCGCAATTCGCGGCGGCGGCGCACTGCCTGGACATAATCGACACCCGATACCAGAGCACCCACCAGCAGACGCTGCTGCACGCGTTCACCAAAATCCGCAAGCCGCGTGCGGGCCCATTCGTCATACGCCGAGGCCCGTTCAGTGATCGAGATCAGCGTGCCGCAAGCGTGCCATTCAGGCATCGGCGACAGCGTCACCGCGCGGATTTCGGCGCCAAGGTCGCGGAATGTAGCGATCGCCGCATCGATGCCACGCTGCACGCCGGCGCTGACCTTGTGGTCCACCTCGTGGAACTGATGGATGACGCCGATCCGCATGCCCTTGATGCCGGCGCCAAGCTGCGCTGTGTAATTCGGGATCGGACGCGAGGCGCTGGCAGGATCGGCTGGATCATGCCCAGCAAGGGCTTGCAGCAAGATCGCGCAATCCTCGGCAGTCCATGCCATCGGACCGATATGATCCAGTGTGAACGCCGCAGGCGCGACGCCAGCACGGCTCACCAGCCCGTACGTCGGCTTGATGCCTGCAATGCCGCACAGCGCGGATGGTCCACGGATCGAACCGCCGGTGTCTGTGCCGATGCCGCCAAGGATCAGTCCCGCCGCAACGCCCGCACCAGTGCCACTGCTGGAACCGGCGGTGAAGTGCTCGGTGTTCCAGGGATTGCGCGCGGGCGGCCACGGCAGATCGAACGATGGTCCGCCATCGGCGAACTCATGCGTCGCGGTCTTGCCCATCAGCACGGTGCCTGCTTCCGCGAGCTTCACCGCGCAGGTCGCGTCGCTGTCCGGGATGTTGTCCTGCAGTATCTTCGAATGGCAGGTCGTCCGAATACCCTTGGTATCCACGATGTCCTTCAAGCCGATCGGAATACCGCAGAGTGGGCCAGGGGATCTGCCGGCCATGATAGCTGCCTCGGCGGCGCGCGCGTCGGCCAAGGCCCGCTCCTCGGTCAACAGGATGAACGCGTGGAGTTCGCCATCATGCGCATGTACGCGATCGAAGCAGGCGCGCGTGAGTTCCACCGGCGACAGCTTCTTCGCCGCAATCAGCTTCGCCGCTTCGGCGATCGTCGGGATGTCGCTCATGCCAGGTCCTCCTCGGCGAAGCCGTATATAAGAACCGGTTCAGCCATGCGTCCACGCGGCTTCCGCACGCGTTCGGCCATGGCGGCGACATATGGGTAGACCGCCTTCAGCTCCGCCTTCTGCTTCGGTGTTGGCGAAAGTCCGGAGCGCGCGAGCAGGAAGTCGAGCGTTGCGTCATCCAGTTCCGGCTGCATGGTCCCCTCCGACCTTATGTTGCGACGCAGCATAAAGACTGGGGGGCCAATCAGGCAAGCCGGGGACCTACGCATCGCAGTGACGACCGGGCCGCGACCGGACCAGCCGTCACTACAAACGTATCCTCAGCTATGCCAGCGGAACTCTTGCGGCTTGCGCTGCGATCCGAGGCTCAGCTTCACGTTGACCAAAGCCGGCCCCCGCGCGTTCATCGCCTCATCCAGGGCGCCACGGAGATCCCGCGGATCCTCGACGTAGAAGCCCTTGCCGCCAAAGGCCTCCATCATCAGGTCATAGCGGGCGCCCCAGATCAACGAGTTCGGCCGCATCTTCAGCATTGGATCGTTTGGAATATCTCCCATGCCCGGCCCGATGCCGCCATTGTTGAACACGACGATCTTCGCCGGCATGCCGTAGCGGCACAGCGTCTCCATTTCCATGCCGGAGAAGCCGATGGCTGAATTGCCCGATACGTGCACCACCGGCCGATCGGGATGCACGACGCACGCCGCGATGACAAAGCCCAGCCCAACGCCCATCGTCCCGTAGCTACCCGCGTCAAGACGCTGGCGCGACCCATAGTTGTTCAACTGGGTGCGGCCGATATCCATCGTGCTGGCACCCTCGCTGCAGATGATGGCGTTCTTCGGCACCCACGCGGACACATCCTTCAGTAGCCGGTAGTAGCCCCCCGGCGCCGAATTGTCGTCCTTCTGTGGCTGAATCAACGCCGCGTTCTCGGTCGACTTCTTGGCGATCGCAGCACGCCACGGCGTTTCCTTCGGATAGAACCACTGGCGGCTGGAGAGCGCCTGATTGATCTGCCCGACGATCGCCTTGCCATCGCCAACCAACGCTACCTCGGCCGGCTTGTTCTGGTGCATCGCCTCCGGCGAGATATCGAGCTGGATGACGCGCACGTCCTTCGAATAACGCGGCGGCAGACCGAAATGCATGATCCAGTTGAAGCGTGCGCCCATCAGGAACACGACATCGGCCTGTTGCAGCGCCAGGCTGCGCGCCGCACCGACCGATAGCGGATGATCGTCTGGCATCACGCCCTTGCCCATCGGCGATGCAAGGAACGGCAGTTGCGTGCGCTCAATAAACGCGCGCACTTCCTCTTCCGCGCCTGAATAAGCCATGCCCTTGCCAATGATCACCAGCGGCCGCTGCGCCGATTGCAGCACGTCCAGCGCCTGGTCGACATATTCCGGCATCGTCTGGATACGCGGTGGATCAGGGCACTTCTGGGCCTGTATCACCTTGTCCTCATCACAAGTGCCCCCGATCAGGTCGTCTGCGAAATCCAGATAGGCGGGGCCCGGACGGCCATAGATCGATTGCCGTACCGCCATCTCGACATAGAACGGAATGCGATGCACGTGCTCGATCGCGTGCGCCCACTTGCTGACCGGCGTCGCGATCAGCACCTGGCGCTCTTCCTGGAAGGCACCCATGCCGTTGCGATAGGTTTCCGACGCGCCGCCGATCAGCAGCATCGGCCAGCAGTTCTCCTTCGCGTTGGCAAGGCCGGCGAGACCGTGGATGACACCGGGACCGGTCACCGTGATGCAGGAGCCAGGGCGGCCGGTCAGAAAGCCGACGGCGCCGGCAGCATAGGACGCAGTTTGTTCGTTACGCATCCCAATATAAGGCAGACCCGCTCTTTGCGCGGCCTCGGCAAGCGGCCCGACCGGAAAGCCGACGACACCGAACATAAATTGCACGCCTTGTTCCGCCAGGCTCTTCGCCAGCAGGTCGGCGCCTTTGATCTCAGCCATCTTTGTCCCTCCCAATTTCCATGACAGAACGCTGAACGATGTGCGAGGGCGCGTCAAATCCGGACGCGCCCAGCAGCGGCCATAAATTGCACTGATCGGCGCATCGAAGGCATAAAGGGATGCTGCGGACGGAGACCGGACAATGACCGAATCACGGATCGACCTGCTATTCGGCAAGGGCCATCTGCCGGTCAGACTACCGGCCGGCGTCCAACCGACGGTCATCCGCAAAGGTGCTCAGCCGAAGCTGCCGAACCCGCACGCCGCAATTGCCGCGGCCCTTGCCAACCCGATTGGCTGCGCGCCGCTCGCGGAGCTGGCGCGTGGCAAGAAGAGCGCCTGCATCCTGATCTGCGACATCACGCGCCCTGTGCCGAACCGGCTGTTCCTGCGACCGATGGTCGAGACGATGGTTGCCCAGGGCATTCCCCTCGACGCCATCACCATCCTTGTCGCCACCGGCCTGCACAGGCCCAACGAGGGCGAGGAACTCGCCGAAGTCGTCGGCGATCCCTGGGTGATGGCAAATGTGCGTATCGAGAACCATTTCGCGCGCGACGAGGCGATGCATGTCGATCTCGGCCGCACCGCGACACGCGGCACACCGATCCGGCTCGACCGGCGCTTCGTCGAGGCGGATTTGCAAATCGCGACAGGGCTGGTCGAACCGCATTTCATGGCCGGCTGGTCCGGCGGCCGGAAGGTCATCGCGCCTGGCGTGGCGCATCACGAGACGATCCGCACGTTCCACTCCGCCCGCTTCATGGGCGACCCGCTTGCCGTGCAGTGCAACCTGATCGGCAACCCGCTGCACGAGGAACAGCTCGAGATCGTCCAGCGTCTCGGTGACTGCTACGCGCTCAACACCATCATCGATGAGGACCGCGACCTGGTGCACGTGACGTTCGGCGAAATCATCGATAGCCACATGGCTGCCGTCGATTTCGTTACAGCGTCCACCAGGATCGGTATGAGCCGCCGTTATAAGACGATCGTCACGTCCTCGGCCGGCCATCCGCTGGACAAGACCTACTACCAGACCGTCAAAGGCATGGTGACCCCACTCGATATTCTGGAGCCAGGTGGGACCCTGATCATCGCCTCCTCCTGTTCGGAGGGGTTTGGCTCACAAGAGTTCCGCGAGGCGCAAAGGCTTTTGGTCGCCATGGGAGCCGAGCGCTTTCTCGCCACGCTGACCGCGAAGTCTCTCGCCGAGATCGACGAGTGGCAGACCCAGATGCAAATGAAGGCCATGCGCGTTGGCCGGGTCGAGCTTTACACGACCGGCCTCGACAATGAGGAGCAGCGCATCACCGGAGTGCACATCACGACGAATATCGACCTGGCGTTGCATCAGGCAATCGCGCGCCAAAATGATCCTGACGTGGCCTTCATTCCCGAAGGTCCCTACGTCGTTCCAGTGTTTGCCGGCGGATGAGCCTCGCGGTCCGGCTCGACGCTGTCGGCGGAGTGGCGGGCGACATGTTCGTCGCCGCCATGGTGGACGCCATGCCGGACATGCGTGACCGCGTGTTAAGTGATGCGACAGCGGTGCTGCCGCCTGGCACCGGCACGCCGCTATTCGAACCTGGTACCAGCGCCGGCCTGCACTGCCTGCGGTTCCGGCTGTCGGGACGTCCGCACGAGCATCACCATCACGCCCACGCCAGCTTCCTCGACATGGTAGCGCGCATCGAAGGCGCACCGTTGAGCCAAGGCACCGCTATGCACACCGTGGCCATCCTGCGCCTGCTGGCGGAAGCCGAGGCTGCGATCCACCACGTGCCGGTGGATGAGGTGCATTTCCACGAGATCGGCGACTGGGATTCCTTGATGGACGTGACGGCTGCCGGCAGCGTCGCCGCGGCGCTCGATGGCGCACGCTGGAGTGTCTCCGCCCTGCCGCGCGGGGAAGGCCTGGTGCGCACGCGGCACGGTCTGCTGCCAGTACCGGCGCCAGCCACGGCCCGGCTGCTGGAAGGTTTCGTCTGGCGCGATGACGGTATCGGCGGCGAGCGTGTGACGCCTACCGGCGGCGCCATACTCCGCCACCTCGTCGCGGCTCCGGACATCCGGGTGGGCGGACGCCTGCAAGGCACTGGCACCGGCGCCGGCACCCGCGAGCTCCCTGGCCAGCCCAACATCCTGCGCGCCGCACTGTATACGGATATCGCAGAGCGTCCGGGGGAAGAAGACATTCTCATCCTGAGTTTCGACATCGACGACATGACCGCCGAGGAACTGGGCGTCGCGGCCGATCGGCTGCGCGAGGTTCCAGGCGTCAGGGACCTCATGCTCATTCCGGCCATCGGCAAGAAGGGCCGTCCGGTCCATACTTTCCGCCTGCTCGCCGAATCTGGCCTTCAGAACTCGGTAGCCGAGGCTTGCTTCATCGAGACATCCACCATCGGTCTGCGCTGGGTGACGGCGCGACGCGCGGTGCTGCCGCGTATTCTCTCGGATGCCGGTCCGGTGCGCGTGAAGACGGTGACGCGGCCCTCGGGGCCGAGCCGCAAGGCGGAGAGTGACGATGTAGGCAGGATCGCCGGCCTCGAAGCTCGGCGCGCGGCCAAGCGTACGGCGGAGGAGACATGACCTTGCTGAATTCCATCCTCGCTGAACTGCCCGGGTTGGCGATTGCGGTCAGCGGCGGCGTAGACAGCATGACGCTTGCCCATGCCGCGCATCGTGCCGGCGTGCCAGGGCTAATCGTGGTGCACGCGCTCTCTCCCGCGGTGCCGGCAGAAGCGACCGCGCGCGTGCGAGACCACGCTGCTCGGTTCGCCTGGCGCCTGACAGAAGTGGACGCCGGTGAGTTCGCTGATCGGGACTATCGCGCGAACCCAATCAACCGCTGCTATTTCTGCAAATCCAATCTATACACTCGTATTTCCCATGTGACCACGGGACCGATCGCATCCGGCGCCAATCTGGACGATCTCGGCGATTACCGGCCGGGCCTGACAGCCGCGGCTGAGCATCGGGTCTGCCACCCGTTCGTTGAGGCCGGCATGGATAAGGCCGCTGTGCGTGTCCTCGCGCGAAACTTCGATCTATCGGACATCGCCGAGCTGCCGGCGCAACCATGTCTGTCCAGTCGCATCGAGACCGGCATCGCGATCAGCGCTGAAGACCTCGCCTTCGTCGCGCGCATGGAGCGGGCGCTTAACCCCCATGTACCGCCAGGGACGGATCTGCGCTGCCGTGTTACCCATGGCGGCATCGTCGTCGAGGCTCCGCAGGACGAGGCGATGCAGCAGATCGCAAGCGAACTTTGCTCAGCCGAACAGCGCCGCTTCCTGGGTTTTCGTCCTTATCGTCGCGGTGCCGCGTTTCTGCACGAACTGACGTGAGCGACTTCACTCTCGACTGGGGCCGCGAGGCGCGCACCGGTGTTGCAGAGGCTGTGCTTTGCGAACCAAAAACGCCCGCTCAGATCGCCGCAATCCTTCACGAGGCTGCACAAAAGGACGCCCGCCTGCTGCTTACTCGGCTCGCTCCGGAACAGTACGATGCCCTGCCTGCGATGCTGCGGGAGCGCCTCGATTTCGACCCGCTCTCCCGCACCGCAATTCTGGGCGACCCACCCGCGGGCACGCTGGCGGAAGGCGCGCTGATCGTCGCCGCCGGCACAGCAGACCTTGGTCCCGCACGTGAGGCAGCACGCACGCTCGTCTTTCATGGCCGCGCGGCGCCGCTGATCGCGGATGTCGGCGTCGCCGGGCTTTGGCGACTTAACGAGCAGCTCAGTCGGCTGCGTGAGGCACGTGTCATCATCGTCGTGGCGGGGATGGAAGGCGCCCTGTTCAGCGTGGTCGCTGGTCTGGTTGCTGCTCCGGTGATCGCACTACCGACGTCAGTGGGCTACGGCGTGGCAACGGGTGGCGTCGTGGCGTTGCACGCCGCGCTCTCAAGCTGCGCCGCCGGCGTCATGGCCGTGAACATAGACAACGGCTTCGGCGCCGCCACTGCTGCCATCAAGATCCTTCGCTTATCCACCTCTCCCGCTTCGCGGGAGAGGTCGGCGCGAAGCGCCGGGTGAGGGTGCCGCCGCATAAAGAAAGACTTTTGTGCCCCTCACCCCCCAGCCAGGATCGCGTCAGCGATCTTCTCCGCCGTCATCAGTGTAGGGACATTGGTATTGGCGCACGGCACGACGGGAAACAGCGACGCATCGACCACCCGCAGCCCATCCACGCCACGCACGCGCCCCGCTGGATCGGTCACCGCCATCGGATCACCCGCCGCCCCCATGCGGCAGGAGCATGACGCGTGCCAAACCCCAATCGCGGCCTGCCGGATGAACGCCTCCAGCTTGTCGTCCTCGCGCATCACCTCGTCGAACCGGAAGCCCTCGACGACATAGCGGTCGATGAGCCAACTCCGCAGCGCCGCCGGACCATCCAACAACTTCGCGATAACCCGCGTGGCGACGCGGTTCTTCGTGTTCACCACCCCAATCCGCCGCACGCGATCGCTGTAACTGGCGGGAAACGGGTCAGTCGTGACCTCGCGCAACGGTGCGCTCTGCTGCAACGCACCGAGGCGGCGGAACCCATCCATCAACCGCTCCACATCGCGGCTGTCGGACAGCAGACTGAAGTCGACGTTCGGTTCCACGTTGGGATCGGGCGAAGCAAGTTGCACACGTCCAGACTCGGAATACGTCTTGTTGACGAACAGGATCAGTGAGGCAATCTGCTCCCCCACTGCGTGCCAAGCCGACTTGCTGGCGCAGGCAACGAACATGTCACCCGCCGGCGCGCCGGGCAGGCCCGACGAATAGCGCATCGCCACATGAATGTGTCGCCTTGTGCGCTCATCCATGCGCGCCGGCCTTCTGATGAACGAAGCAAGGGCGATCGACGGATGGTCCATCAACCTCGCGCCAACACCCGCCAGATTGACGCGCACCTCGATGCCCATCGCGCGTAGATCGCCAGCGGGACCAATCCCGGCACGCAGCAAATGCGCCGGAGTGTGAATCGCGCCCGTGCAAAGGATCACCTCCCGCCCGCGATACTCCACCTCCCGTCCGTCAACGGCCGCGCGAATGCCAACGCAGACCGGCCCATCGAACAACAAGCCGCGCACTGTCGTCTTGGTGCTGATCGTCAGGTTCGAGCGAGCGCGGGTTGCGCGGTCGAGATAACCGATGGCGGCCGACACCCGGCGCTCGCTTTGGTTGGAGATGGTGACCGGGAAATATCCATCTTCGAACACACCATTCTGATCAGGCAGATATTTGCTGCCCGCCGTCTCGAACGCTGCCGCCGTCGCGCGCGCATGTGGGCACCAATGCTCTCGCGGGATGCGGCGGATCGGGATGCGTCCATCCTTACCGTGCAGCTCGTCGTCGAAATCGAGGTCGCGCTCCACCTTGCGGAAGTACGGCAGCACATCGTCCCAGGCCCAACCAGTGGCGCCGCGTGCTTCCCATTCGTCGTAGTCCGTCGGCGCGCCGCGGTTGGCAAGCTGTCCGTTGATCGACGACCCGCCACCCAGCACCCGCGCCTGTTCGTATTTGCGCAGCGGTGGCAAGTCGGAGGGATTGTTGTGGGAAACCGGTTGCGTACGGACCTTCAATTCAGTCCAGTGAAATCGAGGGTCGAAATAGGCGACGCCTGGATAGCTGTCGGCGATTTCGGGTGGGACGTTATCCTCCGGAGTATCCTGCCCGGCTTCACAAAGAAGGACTGTATGGCTGCTACGTGCCGAGAGACGGTTGGCCAGCACCGAACCGGCTGAGCCACCGCCAACAATGATCGTGTCGAACTCCATTTCCTCCATCCAAATTCTCGCTTCACTGTGATCGTAACTACTGGCTCGCTCGTGCGCCAGCAGGTGGCTCGTGTTGCGCCCACTACGCGAACGTCGAATACTGGTCGTGCGGCGGTCCCGTGGCCCGTTGGCCGCCCAACATTCACGCCCATGGAGGAGGAAGACCAATGTCATTCTACCGAGGCATGACCTGCGAAAACGTGACCATCAAAGGCGACAAAGGCACACCGATCACGGCGTACACGGCCAAGCCATCCGGTCCTGGCCCATTTCCTGGCGTCGTGCTGATCCACCATCTCCCCGGTTGGAGCGAACTCTACATCGAAACGACACGCCGCTTCGCACATCACGGTTACATGGCGATCTGCGCCAATCTGTACGAGCGTGAAGGCGGCGGCAGCGACGGCAACCCTGACGACGTCGCCGCCAAGGTACACGCTGAGGGCGGCATCGCCGACTCCCAGATGGTCGGCGACACCGAAGCCGCCGTGAAGTGGATGCGTGCGCAGCGCGAGAACAACGGCAAGGTCGGCCTGATTGGTTCCTGCTCCGGTGGCCGGCACGCTTTCATCTACGCCTGTCAGAAGAAGGACATCGACGCCGTCGTCGAACAATGGGGCGGCCGCGTGGTGATGAACAAGGAAGAGCTCAACGAAAAGACGCCCGTCGCGCCGATCGACATGACCTCAGGCCTGAGTTGCCCAATCCTCGGCATTTTCGGCAACGACGATCGCGCACCAAGCCCGGAACAGGTCAACCAGCACGAGGCCGAATTGAAGAAGCACGGCAAGAACTATGAATTTCATCGCTACGACGGCGCGGGCCATGGCTTCTTCTACTGGCACCGGCCGTTGTATCGGCCCGAGCAGTGCATGGATGCCTGGGGCAAGATCTGGGACTTCTTCGGCAAGCAACTGGCGGCGAAGTAGGAGGCGCGCGTGTGCACATCCATCATCGAGATCACACGCGCCGAGGGCATGGCGAAACGCGGTGACCAATGGTTCCCGCTATCGCATTCGGTGGTCGCCTATGACCATGCGCGCCACGCGCCGTTGGGCGATGTGATCACGCTCGACTTCTACAACACGGCGCTCGATGCCGGCTCGCGCGCTGCGGTCGAGCTGACGCTGGAAGCGGCGAAGGACCTGCGCGCCGCGCTCGATCGAGCCATTGCTGCCGCCGAGTTCGAGGAGGCGGAAGTTCGCGGCAAGGGCGCCGTGCTCAGCCTCGTTCGGGCTGCGTAATACCACTACTCAATGACCGCGACCCATTCGCTTTAACCGTCATGGCCGGCCGCCGAGCCGGCCATCGGTCTCAGCGGCACAACGGTGCCGATATACGCTGATGGCCGGGTCCGATCCCCGGGACAAGCCCGGGGACTTCGGCCCGGCCATGACGACAGGGCGACAGATGAAATCAGGATCAGTGAGCCTTGGTATAAGATCAGGCGGCAAGCTCGCGGCCGATCAACGGCCGCGAGCAACTTTCCCCTATCGCCGTGCCTTATGTCGCGCGATGAGTTGATCGGCAACGTCGTTCAGATCATCGCCGACGACTTGCGGCTGCGGACCGACCCCCAGAACCTCATTTCCAACGCGCCTGATCAGCGCGCCCTCCCACCCGGCCGCCACGGCGCCAAGCGTGTCCCACGTATGGCACGCGATCAGGCAAAGCTGCGCGGGTTTCACCCCGAGCTCCTTCTCGACATAACCATACGCCTGGCGTGACGGCTTATGATGTTTCACGCCGTCGGCGCTGAAGCGCTGTTCGAATAGATCCACAATGCCGCCGTGCTCAAGCTGGCGCGTTTGCACCTCAAGCAGGTTGTCGGTGAGGGTGAACAGCCGGAAGCCCGCATCGCGCAGCTTACGCAACGCCCCCGGAACCTCACGGTGGGGCGGCATCGTCGAAAACCGCTCCTTGAGCTCGTCCTTGTCGCCGTCATTGATCCTGATGCCCTGCGTATCTGCCAGCATCTTCATCACAGCCGCACCAATGTCCGTGAACGGAACGTAGCACCCGGCCACGGTCAATGCAGCGGAATACATGATCAGGTTGGCGAACCAAAGGCGCATCGCGCTCCTTTCGCCGAAAATGCGTTCGAACGTTGGCTCCATCGTCTGGAGATCGAGCAGCGTCTCATTCACGTCAAAGACGATGAGAGGCAGATCGGCCATGTTTTCATACTCCCGCTTGTTGGAGGAATTGCCGAATTGCCGCGGCGATCTCGTCGCAGTGCGTCTCCAGCGCGAAGTGACCGGTGTCGAAGAAGCGAACATCCGCCACCGGAATGTCTCGCTTGAACGCTTCGGCACCCGGCGGCAGGAAGAATGGATCGTTCCTGCCCCACGCTGCCAGCAACGGCGGCTTGTGCTTGCGGAGATAAGCCTGGAATTCGGGATACAGCGCGACGTTGCTCTTGTAGTCGCCAAACAGATCGAGTTGCACCTCGTCCATGCCCGGACGCGCCAGGTAGAAGTTATCGAGCGAATATCCATCCGGCGAAACCAGCGAGGCATCGGCGACACCATGGGTGTACTGCCAGACCGTCGTTTCGGGCGAAAGGAAGGCTCGCAACGCCGCGCGATTCGCCTGCGACGGGTCCTGCCAATAGGCGCGGATCGGGCTCCAGCCGTCGCTCAGACCCTCTGCGTACGCATTGCCATTCTGCGAAATGATCGCCGTTATGCGCTCGGGATGCCACATTGCCAGTCGAAAGCCGGTCGGCGCGCCATAGTCGAAAACATAGATGGCGAAGCGGTGCAGGCCGATGACTTCCGTGAAGCGGTCGATGACCTTCGCGATGTTATCGAAGGTATAGCTGAACTTGCTCCGCTCCGGCATGTCGGACTGGCCAAATCCCGGCAGGTCGGGTGCAACGACGTGAAACCGGTCCGCGAGTTGTGGTATGAGTTCGCGGAACATGTGGCTGGCAGTTGGAAATCCGTGCAGCAACAGGATAGCTGGAGCGTCAGCCGAACCAGCCTCTCTATGGAATATCTGGAATCCATCGACGGATGTCCGATGATACGAAATCTTGGTCATTGGTCTGCTCCTGGTAGGTATCGTCTACGCGCCCTCGGCGGCCTCGAGGATCAATTCGATAACGGGCTCTGGTGCGCTCACCAACGGGTTGTGATCCACGTTTTCTGATCGGATCCGTGCACCCATGCGCTTCGCCATGAAGAGCTGAGTGGCGGGGTTGATCATCCGGTCCTGTTCGGCAACCAGGTACCAGGATGGGGTCGATTTCCACGCCGGTCTCACCATCTTTTCCTGAATGCAGGCAACGGCGATCGGCCGCTGTACCGCGGCGAGAACTGCGGCGCGCTCGGGCGACAGGTTCTGCGAGAAAGCGGTGCGAAATGCCTCGTTCGGCATCCAGATGGTGCCATGTGCGTCGGGAGCCAGTCGCGGTGCCTGCGGATGCGGTGGCTCTCGATAGAACACATCGGCGACCGTTTCGCCTTCGTCAGGTGCCAGGGCGGCTACGAAAACCAGCGAGCGGATCCGCGGATTGACGACCGACGCAATCACGGCTCCGGCATAAGCGTGCGCGACCAGGAGCAAGGGTCCGGTCAGTACGTTCCAAAGCCCGATGGAGCGCGACAGTGTCATCCGACAGGGATGTCAGTGGTATCGGCGCAGCCACAACATCGAGCCCTTTGGATTGCAATGGTCCGATCACGCTGTTCCAGCTCGATCCGTCGGCCCACGCGCCGTGCACCAGCACGATACTCACGTTTTTCTTGCAGCGACTCACATTGGTTCCTTTCACTTTCGTGATGTGGATCGGGAGGGCCTATATGAATGATTGCGAAACCCGGTGTATTTTCTGAAAAATTCTAAAGAGAACGATTGCGTCCAATTCTTCGAGTGCGGCTTGGCTTTGCAATCACGGACCCGCGATCTGGACGGTGCATCGCGCACTGTCATTGCGAGAAGCGCAGCGACGAAGCAATCTCGGCGAAATTACGAATTCTGTTCCAAATTGCTTTGTCGCCTCGCAATGACCCGAGGTCACGGCAACTCGCACTCTTCCGATTGTGGGTACCGGCGGCGGAACCCGTCAGCGTCCCAACAAATCGGCTCCCTGATACCAGGCCTGCACCAACGGCAAGAACCAAGGCTTTCCATAGTAAAGTGGTGACGTTGGATGCTTGGTTTCCGCGAAGGCGCTTTGCCCTTCCGGCTCGCCGAGCAATCGCAGCGCCGCCTTTCTCCCCAGCCAGGTGGACATCACCACACCTGAGCCGCAATACCCCATCGCATAGTGCAAGCCGTCGCGATCACCTACGTGCGGTAGCCGGTCGAAGGTATAAGCGATGTAGCCGAACCATGAATGCGTCAGTTCGATATCGCGCAACTCGGGAAAGATGCGGGTCATGTAGCGCGAAAGCCGCTCGGCGGCGAGCTTCGATCCAATATCGGTGTAGCCGGGGCGCCCACCGAACAGCACTCGCGTATTGTCGGGCGATGGCCGGAAATAGCAGAGCAGACGATTACTGTCGGTCAGCATGCGGCCTTTCGGCATCAGCATTGCCATGAGATTCGGCGATAGCGGTGCCGTCGCGATCATATAGCTGGTAACCGGAATGACACGCCGGCGCAGCGCTGGCGTGACCGGTCCAGTATAGCCATTGGTCGCAACCACCACATTGCGCGCTTTCAGCGAGTGCGAGGCATGGTCACGGTGAAGTCGCCGCCGTTCCTTCGAATCGCTGTGACCGGACAGTTGCCAGCCACCACCGCACCAGCCTGGCGCACACGCTCGATCAACCCAGCGTGGTAGCGCGCGGGGTGCAGTCCGGCGCGATGCAGCGTCACTCGGCCACCGCAATAGATATCGGTGCCAATCTCATCGCGGACCTCAGACTTGGGCACCATATGTGCCTCATACCCGATCGTACGGGAAAGCTGTTCGGTCTCGCGGGCGAGTGCCTCGTATTGTGCGGGCTTCACGATCCCGGTGAAGGCACCGGTCTCAGCATAATCACATTCGATGTTCTCGTCCGCGATGAAGCGGCCGAGGAAATCGTAAGCTTCCCGCGCCTCGCTGAGCAGCGACTCGGCCAGCTGTTCACCATAACGACGCGAAAGCGTATCCAGCGAAGGCTTCAACGCATGACCCAGCATACCGCCGTTGCGCGAACTGGCACCGATACCGGGTGTACCAGCCTCAAGCACGACGACAGAGCGACCGGCACGAGCAAGGGTCAGTGCCGCCGACAACCCGGTGTAGCCGGAACCAATGATCGCGACATCCACGCGAGCGGGCAGCCCTGGTATCTCAACTGCAGTCGGCCGCGCGTGCTCCCACCAATATGGTTCTTCTTTCATGCCGCGAGGTTGCGGCCCTGCACGCAGCTTGGCAAGATTGTATCGACATAGGGGAGCACGCCCAGTTGGACGGCACGCCGGCGCAGATCAGGAATAGCGAGCCGCTCGTGAAGTTCATTGGCGTGGAGAAGAGCTATGATGGCCGCACGCTCGCTGTGCGTGGCCTCACCCTCGATGTCGGACAGGGTGAATTCCTGACGCTGCTCGGACCGTCAGGCTCCGGCAAGACAACCACTCTCAACATGCTTGCCGGCTTCGAACGCCCCACCAGCGGCGAAATCCTGCTTGCGGGTCGTCCGGTCGATCGGTTGCCGCCCTACGAGCGCAACATCGGCATGGTGTTCCAGAATTACGCATTGTTTCCCCACATGACGGTTGGCGAAAACGTCGCCTTTCCGCTCAGCGTGCGCCGCATGCCACGCGCCGAAATCGCGAGCCGCGTGAAGCGAGCATTGGCGATGGTGCGGCTCGAAGCATTCGCTGATCGGCGCCCTGCGCAACTCTCCGGTGGCCAACAACAACGGATCGCGTTGGCGCGCGCGCTGGTGTTCGAACCAAGTCTTGTGCTGATGGACGAACCGCTTGGTGCGCTCGACAAGAAGCTGCGCGAGCATATGCAGATCGAGATCAAGCTTCTGCACGAACGGCTCGGGCTGACCGTGGTCTATGTCACGCACGATCAGAGCGAGGCATTGACTATGTCCGACCGCATCGCCGTGTTCCACGATGGCCAGATCGTGCAGCAGGGAGTTCCGGACGAGCTTTACACTCAGCCGCGCGATGCCTTCGTTGCTGGATTTATCGGTGAGAACAACATGCTGTCAGGCACGGTGCAGGCATGCGCAAACGGCCATGTTCGTATCGCACTCGACGGTGGCCCTGAAGTTACAGCAACGGCCGTTGTAGAATTGGATCGAGGCGCGCACGTCGTCGTCGCCGTCCGTCCGGAAGCAGTCCGCGTGTCAGCCAGTCCGGAGGGCGGAGACAACACATGCCGCGCGCTTGTGACGAGCCGCATCTATTTCGGCGACCATCAGCGGCTGCTGACGGAAATCGGCAAAGGGCACATGGTGACGGTGAAAGTGCCAATCGGAGTCGATGCCGTAGCGGGCGCATCGATCTTCCTCTGCTGGAACGCAGCGGATTGTCGTGCCTTTCCAGCCTCTTCCGCCACCGAAGCCGCGTTGGAGCAAGAAACCTGAACAGGGAGTGGAAACTCATGAAATCGATCGGAACATTGGGAATCGTTTTTGCCGCCGCGGTCATCGCGGGCGCTCCTGCTCGCGCGCAGGAGCAGCAACTGACAATTGCTTCCGCCGGCGGGGCTTGGCAGCAGGCGCAGCACAATGCCTGGTACGCGCCTTTCGCACAGAAGATGGGCATCAAGTTCAACGAGGAAGAAACCTCGGCCGGAATGGCCCGCGTGCAGGCGATGGTCCAGGCCCATAACGTCACCGATGACGTCGTCACGGTCGATACCGCGCAGGTTCTGGCAGCCTGTGATTCCGGCGTTCTGCTGCGTCTCGACTGGAGCAAGATTGCATCACGTGCTGGCTTCCTGCCCGGGGCCGCGCGCGACTGCGGCATGGGGCTGGATGTCTATGGCGACATCCTCGCTTACAACACCGACGTAGTGAAAAGCGATCCGCCCACGTCGGTGCTCGCGCTTTTTGATACCAAGCGCTGGCCGGGCAAGCGCGGCATGCAGAAGATCGCGCCCAACAATCTGGAATGGGCGCTGGAGGCAGACGGCGTACCACCCGACCAGGTCTACAAAGTGCTCGCAACGCCGCAGGGCGTAGACCGCGCCTTTGCCAAACTGGATACCATCAAGACAGGACATCGTCTGGTGGCAGGCAGGCGCGCAGCCGCCGCAGTTGCTTGCCTCGCATGAGGTGGTCATGACCACAGCCTGGAACGGGCGCATCCAGAACCCGATCGATCACGAGCATGCACCGTTCAAGATCGTCTGGGGCAACGAGATCATCGAATACGACATGATCTCTATTCCGAAGGGGTCGCCAAACCTCGAGCTGGCTTACAAGTACCTGCTTATGTGGCGGAGCCGGAGAACAACGCGCGGCTTGGGCAATTCATCCCCTACGGTCCGGTGGTGAAGGATGCTGTCAAGTTCGTCCCGCAGGACATTCTTCCCAAGTTGCCGACAGCGCCCGATCACATGGCAAATGCGCTGCCGATCGACATGGAATTCTGGGCCGACTACGGCCAGGACCTGAACAAGCGGTTCAACGACTGGCTCGCGAAGTAGCGTCTTGAGCGCCATGCCACACTGTCCGCGGCGGATCCCGCGCTCGCCGCCGCGGTTCGGCGCTCGACACGCGGCCAACGCGTTCGTGCAATGCTGCTGGTGGCGCCGCTTCTTGCTTGCTGCTGCTGAGCTTCTGCCTGCCGATAGGGGTGTTGCTGTCGCGCGGTTTATGATCCAACGATGCACGACGCTCTGCCGCGCACCGCGGCGGCGCTTGCGGCTTCGCCGGGCGAAGGGGTACCGGATGACGCCGTGTTTGCGGCTCTTGGCGAGGATCTGCGGACGGCGAAACAGAATGATTCGCTGTACAACGTCGCCAAGAACCTGAACAACCTACTACCGGCCGCGCGCAGCCACGTGCTGCGCACGGCGCGCCAGCTTTCATCCGACAAACCGATAACGCGAACTGATTTGATCGCAGCGGATCCATTCTGGGGCGACAGCGAGACCTGGTTTGCGATCAGGAATGGTGTCCGTTCGTTCAAGACGAGCTATCTGCTCGCTGCTATCGATCTGCGATGGACGCCGACGGGGGTATAGGCTGTGCCGCCGGACCAAGCCATCTATCGCACGATATTCGCGCGCACGTTCGGGATCGCGGCGGCCGTTACACTGATCACTCTGGTGCTGGGATTCCCGCTCGCCTGGCTGCTGGCTAGCCTGCCCGGACCGCTGGCGCCGCGGCTGATCTTGCTGGTGCTGCTGCCATTCTGGACGTCCATTCTCGTCCGTACGGCAGCGTGGACAGTGCTGTTGCAGAAGTTCGGGATTCTGAACGAACTGCTGCTCGCTTTACATATCATCGACCAGCGTGTCGACCTGATGTACACGCGGACGGGCCTGATTATCGCCATGACCCATATCCAGCTTCCGTTCACACTGCTGCCGATCTACAGCATTATGCGGACGATCTCGTCGACACAGATGCGGGCTGCATATTCGCTGGGCGCGCGACCGTTCGTGGCGTTCCGGCGCGTCTATCTGCCGCAGGTCATGCCAGGAGTAATGGCTGGCTGTCTGCTGACGTTCATCCTCTGTCTTGGCTATTTCATCACCCCGGCCCTGGTGGGCGGGCCGGCTGACCAACTGATCGCGAACTTCATTTCCAACTACATCAATATCGATTCAAACTGGCAGATGGCGGCTGCGCTGAGCTGCATCCTGCTGGCGTTGACGCTTGGCTTGTTTGCGGTGTTCGCTCGCATGTTCGGCGTCGACCGCATGAAACTCGTCTGACCATGCTGCTGTCGCCCTATGCAACTCTCGGTGACGGGGTGCGCGTCGTTGTGTTGCTGACGTTCTGCGCTCTGGTGCTGGCATTTTTGGTCTTGCCGGTCTTCGTTCCGGTGCCGCTGTCGGTGAATTCGGAAGCGTTTTTCACCTACCGCTCAAGGGTTTTTCGTGGCGCTGGTATCGCGATGTGCTTGGCAGTGGACAGTGGCGCGACGCGATCTGGCACAGCATCGTCATCGCCATCGGCGTTACGGTGTTGGCAACGAGCCTGGGGACGCTCGCTGCGGTCGGTCTCTCCAGTCCGCGCATGCCCGCGCGGCGTAGCATCACCGTATGCTGATCTCTCCGCTGATTGTCCCCGTTATCATCACCGCTGTCGGTGCTTATCAGTTCTACGCTCCGATCGGTCTGGCCAACTCGTTTGCCGGCATCATCATTGCGCAGACGACGATTGCTGCACCGTTCGTCGTTGTCACCGTTGGCGCAAGCCTGGCCAATATCGATCGCACGCTCATGCGAGCGGCGGCGATTTCCGGTGCACGGCCGCTTGTGGCGTTCCATCGGGTGATGCTGCCGCTAATCCTGCCGGGGGCGTGTTGTCCGGCGCGGCTTTTGCGTTTGTTGCTTCGTTCGATGAGTTGGTGATTGCGTTGTTCCTCGCGGGTCCGCAG
>CAVTEC010000081.1:0-65820 GCA_963733475.1 uncultured Alphaproteobacteria bacterium
GACGCTCGGACTTGAACCGAGGGCCTGCTGATTACGAATCAGCTGCTCTACCGCTGAGCTACGTCGGCGACCGGAAGTGGCGGGTCCTATAGCCCCCGAGCGGCGGTCCAGGCAACAAGGAGAGGCCCCCACCTCTTCCGACCTCTCCGCCGCGACGGGCGGGGAGGGGATTGGGCCCAGGGGGCGGGGAGGGGGTTGTGGCCCAGGGCGGGGCGGATTGCACCCAGGGGACTGCACCGGCCACATCCCCCATGCTAGCAACGCCGCCCATGGATCCAGCGCAACAGGCGCGCCTGCGCGAGTGCCGGGACTGCGGCCAGTTCCAGCTCGTGCCGCCGCTGCCGCCCGCCGCCAGCGCGCACTGCCTGCGCTGCGACGCCGTGCTGCGCCATACCCACCGCGACCCGCTCGTGGACGCAGCTCGCGCTGAACCTCAGCGCGCTGCTCCTGCTGCTGATCGCGGTGCCCTCGGTGCTGATGCTGGTCAGCACCGCCGGCCAGGTGCACGTCGCCGACATGTTCACCGGACCGGTGGGACTGGACGAGCACGGCATGTGGGAACTCGCCGCCGTGGTCCTGTTCACGACGGTCGCCGCGCCGGCGCTCAAGATCGCGTGTATGCTCTACGTCCTGATCGGTCTGCGCCTGCCCGATCCGCCGCGGCATATCCGCATGGTGTTCGCCTGGGTGCAGCATCTGCGCCCATGGTCGATGATCGAGGTCTATCTGCTCGGCGTGTTCGTCGCCTATGTGCGGCTGAGCTCGATCGTGTTCATCGAGATCGGCATTGCACTCTATGCGCTCGGCGCGCTGCTGCTGACGATGATCGCCGCCGACGTGCAACTGGATGCGCAATTCGTCTGGGAGGAGATGGAGCGCCTGGGTATCCCGAACCGCCGCGTGGACCATGCCGCGGTGGCGGCGACCTCGGAGCAGGATGGCGTGATCGGCTGCGACACGTGTGGCCTGGTCAGCCGCGTGGCCGATGCGCACGCACGCTGCCCGCGCTGCGGCTTTCGCTTGCGTCAGCGCAAGCCGAACAGTGTCGATGCGCACCTGGGCGCTCGGCATCGCGGCCGCGCTTCTTTATGTGCCGGCCAATGTCTATCCGGTGCTTACGGTGGTGCAGCTTGGCTCGGGCCAGCCCAGCACCATCCTCGGCGGTGCACGCGAATTGCTGGATGCGGGGGATTGGCCGCTCGCGGCGCTGGTGTTCTTCGCCTCGATCATGGTGCCGATGCTGAAGCTGGTCGGCCTGACAATTCTGCTGACCAGCATTCATGCGCGGCGGCGCGATCACCTGCACGACCGCACGGTGCTGTATCGCATCATCGACTACATCGGCCGCTGGTCGATGATCGACATCTTCATGGAGTCGATCCTGGTGGCACTGGTGCAGTTCGGCGCGATCGTGACGATCGATCCGGGGTTTGGCGCAATCGCGTTTGCCGGGGTGGTGATCCTGACGATGTTCGCCGCGCGGACGTTCGATCCGCGGCTGATGTGGGATGTGGCGCAAGTGCGGACGGCATGAGCGACGCACACGATCCACATCCCACGGCCAGTGTCGGGCCGCGCCACAGCGGCTGGCGGCGCATCTCGCTGATCTGGATCATTCCGATCGTGACGGCGGCGATCGGTGCCTGGCTTGCCTGGGATACGCTGTCGCAGCGTGGGCCGCTGATCACCATCACGTTCCAAACTGCCGAGGGATTGCAGGCCGGCCAGTCGCACGTGCGCTACAAAGCGGTGGACATGGGTCTGGTCGAGGGCATCGCGCTGACTTACGATCGGCAACGCGTCGCGGTGAAGGTGCGGATGACGCGCGCGGCGGAGCCGTTGCTGCAGAAGGATACCGAGTTCTGGGTGGTGAAGCCGCGGTTCTTTGCCGGCTCGATCTCCGGGTTGGAGACGCTGTTTTCTGGCGCGTATATCGGCATGCTGCCGAGCAGGCAGAACGGCGAGGAGGTGCGCGACTTTACCGGGCTGGAGGATCCGCCGGTGCTGCAGTCCGACGAACCTGGCCATACATTCCTGTTGCGCGCACCGAGCATCGGCAATCTGAATCTGGGATCGCCGGTGTACTACCGAGATCTGACAGTGGGCGAGGTGCTCGGCTGGGATATCGGCGACATGGCGGATTACGTGACGGTTCATGCGTTTGTCCGCGCGCCGTTCGATAAGTATGTGCATGACGGATCGCGGTTCTGGAATGCATCGGGAGCCACCGTGAGCCTCGGCGCGAATGGGTTGCAATTGCAGCTTGAATTGCTGCGTGCACTGGTGCTTGGGCGGCATCGCGTTCGATACGTCGATAGACGCGCGCGGCACTCCGGTCAGCGCCGAGAACCACGAGTTTCCGCTGTACGCCAGCAAGGAAGAGGCGGACGCGGCATCGTACCAGCAGCATATACCAATGACCGCGTATTTTGGTGGGTCCGTCGCAGGGCTTGGCGGCTGGCGCGCCAGTGGTGCTGCGAGGCATCCGCATCGGTGAAGTGCAGAACGTCAACCTGGAATATGATACGAAGACCGACAACGTGATTGTGCCGGTGCAGTTCGACGTAGAACCCGAACGCATCAAGGATTGGCCGGTGCAGCCAACCAAGGATTTGCCGGTGACATTGCGCGATCTGGTGAAGCGTGGGTTGCGGGTGCGGCTGGACAGCGCGAGTTTGCTCACCGGACAGAAGCAACTCGTGCTCGACGTGTTCCCTGACAGCCCGCCGGCCGAACTGAGGATGCAGGGCGACCGCTACGTGATACCGACGCTGTCGAATGGCTCCGACGATATCATAACTGCCGCCGGCGCGATCATGGCGAAACTGAACGCGGTGCCGTTCCAGCAGATCGGCGACAATCTGAATGGCTTGCTGAAGGGGCTGAACAACGTTGCGAATGGCGAGCAGCTTCGCCAGTCGCTGCAATCGCTGCACAATACGCTGGCGGGCGCGAACGAGGTGGTGAAGAAGCTGAACACAGATGCGACGCCGGCGCTGCAACGTCTGCCGGCGATCGCCGAACAGTTGGAGGACAGCGTGCGCAAGGCCAATCGCGTGTTGGGATCGATCGATACGGGGTATGGCGGCAACTCGACGTTCAATCGCGACTTTGACCGGATGATGGTGCAAATCACCGATACCGCGCGTTCGGTGCGCGTGCTGGCCGATCTGCTGACGCGCCATCCCGAGGCGTTGATTCGCGGACGGGCGGAGCAGGGACCGTAGTTTATGACCGATTATCATTGCGAGGAGCGGAGCGACGAAGCAATCCCCGCGAGCTACTGCTCGACTGGCGCGAGGTTGCTTCGTCGCTTCGCTCCTCGCAATGACAGGGTGGGGCGGCGGCTTGTGTTGGTTGGGTTGCTCGCAGCATTGCCGGTTGCATGCACTTCGCCCAACCCGTCGCTATATACACTGGCGGTGGTGCCGGGAGCGGAACATTCGAGCGCGCCGCATGTGATTGAGCTGCGCGCGATTGCCATCGCGCATTACCTGGAGCGGTCGCAGATCGTGCGCTCGTCGGAGGATTTCCGGCTCGATGTGCTGGGGAATGACTGGTGGGGCGAGCCGCTCGACGCAATGCTTGGGCGCGTGTTGTCCGAGGAGCTGACGCAGCGGCTGCCTGGCAGCACGGTCTACGGCGAGAACGGTGCGATCAATGCACAGGCTGGCGCGACGGTGGCGATCAACGTGCAACGTCTGGATGCGAATGCGGCGGGCGCGGTGATGCTGACCGCACAGGTTGCCGTTTCGTCGGGACGCGACAACGCGACGCGCACAGTGAGTTATACTGCGCCGCCAAATTCGGGGGGGACCGGGGGGCTGGTGAGCGCGATGAGCGTCGCGGTCGGGCAGCTTGCGGATACGGTGGCGGAGATGATTACGAGCTTGCGGGCAGCACCCCCTCCCTACCGTCCCCCGCTTCGCGGGAGAGGGGATTAGGCGGCCAGACGCAGACGATTCAGTTCGCCGCCGAGGAATTCAGCAATGGCACCTGGGCCGGAACGCGCGGTTCCGGTGCGATTGGCACGGGCCTCGGCGTCCGGGTTGTAGTTGGTGTTGGTGTTCACATCGTAGACCAGTGTGCGGCCGTCGGTGCCGGTGATGAACTCGATGCCGGCGACCTCGATGCCGCTTGCCGCGAGGAAACGCTCCAGGCGCGTGCGCAGCGTGTCGGGGATGCCATCGATGATGGTGAATTTCTCGCGCGGCGCTTCGCCGACAGGGCAGTTCGCGTCGCCGATGGCACAGACATCGGCGGGGCAGAGCTCGAAGCCGTCGCTGGTGTCCACCTCGACCGCATAGAGGAAGCGGCCGCCGACGAACTCGGCGCGGGTGATGAAGGGACGTGGGGCGCGGACGTATTCCTGAAGGAGCTGCAGGCCATCGACCGGCGGTTCGTATGCCGCGCTGTCGATATAGGCAGCGAGGCTGTCGCTGGACTGGAAGAGCTGCACGCCAAGGCCCTTGCCGCCCCGGTTGGGCTTCAGGATCACGGGCTGGTCGGCGAAGTGCCGACGCGCGGCGGCGACGATGTGGTCTCGGCCGGCCACCAGCACGGTGCGGGGCGTGGCGATGCCTTGGGCCTCGAGCGCGGCGTATTGGCGCGCCTTGCTGATCTCCAGGTCGAGCGCGCCGGGACCGTTGACGACGCGGCGGCCCCAGCGGGTCAGCCAGGCGAGCACGGCGGCGGTGAGCTCGGCGGAGTAGCGGTGGTCGCGCGTGTGCGAGGAGGCGCTCATGCGGTTGTAGAACACGCCGGGCGGGGGAGGGGCGGCAAGGTCGAAGGTGCCGGCGTCGAGGAACCACTCGGTCCAGCGCAGCCGGCGCTGGTCGAGCGCGGTGGCGAGCGGCGGCAGCCAGGCGGCGTTCTCGTGCAGGATGTGGATGCGGCTCACGGGACGGACCCTCGCGGTTCTTGTGTGAGAGATAGGAGATTAGTCTATGGACGGGGCGCAATGGGGGCTGAGAAAGAAAAATCTTCTTCCATGGGCGGGGTGAATGAAGAGGGGTTTGTGCCATCGGGTGGCCGATAGAGAGAAGCGGATCGCCGCTGGTTGCCGGAGTTGGGCAGTGCGCCATATAACGCGCCTCCCGACGGAGAGGTGCCGGAGTGGTCGATCGGGACGGTCTCGAAAACCGTTGTACTCCTTGCGGGTACCGAGGGTTCGAATCCCTCCCTCTCCGCCAGAGCAACGTCCGCAAGCGTTCGCCACTGACCGAATATCTCCCGAAACCAGCCATATTTAGCGCTACAGGCGTCCTTGACGGTTCGCCATCGCCCGCCTATATCCGCTGTCAGACTGTAGGATGGACTGAGGGTCAGAGATTTTGGGATCATAGTTCGATTCCCAGATTGCCAAACTGTTCTCTCAGCGGGCGATCCGTAGAAACGGACGGCGGGCGAAAAGGAGTTCGATTCCCGATGATGAAGACGGAAAAGAGGCTGAACCCGAAGGCGCTCGAGCAGGTCGTAAAGGCCAAGCGGCCGGGCATGTATCACGACGGCCGGGGCCTCTACCTCCACATCGGCCCGACCGGTGGGATGTCCTGGCTGTTCCGGTATCAGATCGCGGGCCAGCCTCGCCACATGGGGCTAGGCGGCTACCCTGACATCGGGGTGGCGAAGGCCCGTGAATTGCTGGCCAAGGTCCGCGAGGCCAAGGCTCAAGGCATTGACCCACTCGCTGAGCGCCAGCAGAAGCGCGAAGAGGCCAAAGCCGTGGCGGCAAAGACGATCACCTTCAAAGCCTGCGCGGCTAAATACATCACGGCCAACCGGGCGGGATGGAAGAATGCCAAGCATGCCGGCCAGTGGGAATCAACGCTAGAGGCGTACGTGTATCCGACAATCGGCAGTCTTGCTGTTGGCGCGATCGAGACGGGGCATATCACCAAGATCCTTGGGGCGATCTGGGCAAGCAAAACCGAAACTGCAGGGAGAGTGCGCGGCCGGGTCGAAAGCATTCTCGACTACGCCACGACGCATGGCTGGCGTATTGGCCCGAACCCGGCTTGCTGGAAAGGTCATCTGCAGAACGTCCTCCCGAAGCGCAGCAAAGTGGCAAAGGTCGAGCACCACCCCGCGCTGCCCTGGAAAGAGATCGGCGCATTCATGACGACGCTAGCCAAACAGGAAGGCGTTGCCGCAATAGCGCTCCGGTTCGCCATCTTGACCGCAGCAAGGACGGGCGAAGTCATCGGAGCGCGCTGGGCCGAAATCGACATGAAAGAGCGGTTGTGGGTCCTGCCATCCGAGAGAATGAAGGGTGCCAGGGAACATCGCGTACCGTTGTCGGACGCCGCGATAGATGTGCTGCACGACATCAAGAAGCTCGGCATCGAAGACTATGTGTTCCCCGGTCAGAAGGCCGGCAAACCGATGAGCAACATGGCGTTGCTGATGACGCTGCGCCGTCTGGGGCGTGACGATATCACGGCGCACGGATTCAGAAGTACGTTTCGTGATTGGGCTGCCGAGACGGGAAAGCCAGCGGACGTTTCCGAAGCCGCCCTGGCGCATGCCATCGAAGACAAAACCGAAGCCGCATACCAGCGTGGTGACCTCCTGGACCGGCGACGGCGGTTGATGGGGCAGTGGGCGGAGTTCTGCTCGCAGCCGGCGCCGGCAGAAGATGACACCGTGATCTCCATGCACCGGGCGACGGCTTGATGGACATCGACCCCCCAGCAGTATGGGCAACGAGGATATCCGGTATCGTTGGCGAGATTCGACCGGTGCTCGAACGTGTGTGGCCCAAGCATGCCGCAGCCCTAAGTGATATCGATTGCTGGTCTCTAGCCCAAGCGGTAGCAGCGGCACGAGATGTGGCTGAGAAGATTAAACATCCTCCGCCACACCGGCAGTCGCCGCTTGAGCGTGCGGCAAAGGCACTCCTCACGAAAGTCGAAAGCAGTTTGGACGCCGCACGGGAGATGTTTCCAGGCGACGTTCCCCGCGAGATCATCGATCAGACCTACCCGCGTATTAGAAAGCTCGAATCCGTTCGGCAGGCCGTCGCCGATTTGCTGTCTGACGGCGAAGAAATAAACCTCCGGCACAATGTTGTCCGCCTGATGGCCAACGCGCTCGTCCAAACCTGGGAGCGCGCGGATTGCAAGGTGCCGCTCGGCACACATCGAAAAGGCGCGCTAACCCGGGCGGTGACGATGCTGCTCGATATGGCTGGCACCTCAATCGGTCGGGATGTGGTTAGCGATGCGCTGCGGGATCGGGTGGACCGTCAGCGCAGTGGGGCTGGGCGCAAAAAGATGCAAAAAATGCCAGCTAAGCGGGCCGACTGACCGACCTTACCTCCGACACACGCGCAGTCGTTCGCGCGAACTATGGAGGTAAGCAAGCGTGGAAAAGCTAGGATACTCGGTCGATGAGGCATGCGAGGCAATCCCGAGCGGCCGGACGAAGCTATACGAGCTGATTGCCCTCGGGCTTCTTGACGCTCGCAAGATGGGCAAGAAACTAATCATCACCGCGGAGAGCATTCACGCCTATCACGCGGCATTGCCGAAGGCCGACATCCGCGCGCCGACTTCGGTTCAGCGTGCCATGGAGCGCGGACACGCAACCACTCAGAATCAGTAACCCCCACCCACGCGGTTATCGCGGGCGGGGGGCTGATCGGTTAGGCATATTGTCGGCGGCATCGACAATATGGCTGGACGGACCACAATCCGCAAGCGGCACCGCACCACGATAGGTGCGTGTATGAAAATCCTGGATTGGCGCGAGATGCGCCGCAACAGCCTACTCGGCTTCGCGAAGGTCGAGTTCGCCTCTGGACTGATCATTGCTGATGTCACGATCCTGACCGGGGAGCGTGGTCCGTGGGCTTCGCCACCGTCGAAGCCGATGGTCAGCCGCGACGGCACAGTAATGAAGGACGAAAGCGGCAAGATTCGTTACGTGCCGATCATCGAGTTCACCTCCAAGGACATCCGCAACAAGTGGTCGGGCTCGATCATCGAGGCGATGCGGACAGCGCATCCCGAGGTGTTCCAGTGAGCGCACCAACTGCAAATTTGCAGTCCGGCCGCCTCTCGGTGCGGCAAGCGGCTGAGCTGATGAACGTGTCCGAGCGCAGCATCTACACGGCCACACGAATCCTTCGATCAGGACGCCAAGATCTGATCGAGAAGATAGAGCGCGGCGAGATAAGTTTGCACGCAGCGACCAGGATTCTCGACGGCAACGATAAGCAGCCTGACCGGTTCGCGGCCCTGTGTCGCGCGTGGAACAAGGCGTCGGAGGCCGAGCGACTTCTGTTTCTTGAATCTCTAGGCGGCAAATCATGACAGCGCCAGTCCGGTATGGGCCGTGGGCGAATGACATCCCAGAAGCGGAGCGAGCGGCGCGGTTCCGCGAACTGCATGCCTTGGCATATCTGATCCTCGGCCGCGCGCATCCGCTGGTCACCAGCTTGAGGGGCGCCGCGTACGACCCCGGTTCCGCTGAGGAAGCATGGCACCTTCTGGGCGCGGTGCCGGCGCGGCAGCAGCGACGCATTCTCTGCACCCTGGCGACCTTGCGGGAGGCGCCGAGATGAGCGCCCGCGAAATCTGCCAGCTCGCACAGAACCTCGCCCGCAACAACGGCTGGCCCGTGTTCCCGCTGGGGGAGAACAAGCGCCCGACCTGGGCCAAGGACGACGGCGGCCACGGCTTCCATGATGCCAGCACAGATCCCGATCGGATCAACTGGCTGTGGCGCCACCATCCCGGCCCGCTGATCGGTGTACCGACCGGCAAGGTGTCCGGATTCTCGGTTCTCGATGTGGATGTTGTTCACGACGAGGCCCGGGCGTGGTGGAGACAGCATGAACACCTATTGCCGACCACCCGCACCTTCCGCACCCGCAGCGGCGGCATGCACCTCTGTTTCCAGCATGCTGACGGCGTGAGGAACAGCCAAGGCGACTTGTCGCTCGGCGTCGATACACGGGGCGATGGTGGATACATCGTCTTCTGGTTCGCCGCAGGCTGTGAATGTCTGGATCATGCGCCCCCAGCAGTATGGCCACACTGGGTCTCCCGCACCCTATGGCCACCACCGAAGCCGGCACCGCAGCGTCGTGACGTGCGAGTGCTGGACGACGAGACGATGGAGCGCGTCAAGCAATGCGCAATCGACATGGTGAGGAACGCGCAGGATGGGCAGAAACACATCTGCCTGCGTAACGCGTCGCGGTTGCTCGGCGGCGTCCAGGTGAGGGCAGGCTTCTCCGACAACGAGGCTGAACGCTGGCTCGTCGACGCCCTGGCCGGCCGCGCGAATAACCCTGACCTAGCCAAGCGCACCATTAGCTGGGGGCTGAATTCCGGCCGCAGCGAACCGATCGGAGCGCGATGATGGACGCCCCAACAATCCCCCCGCGCGCTGAATGGATACCGCCAGCAAGCGAAGAATACCAGGCCAAGCATCCAAATTGGGATGAGCCAATCCCAACGCTCGCCAACGTACTCGACGCGCACAAATGGGCCGCGCTCAAGATCCCCGTCGAGACGAAGTTCCTCGGCGAGTTCATCACACCCGCCACCAAGACCTTCCTCATCGGCACTACCGGCATCGGGAAGACGATGTTCGGTTACGAACTGGTCGGGGCAATGGCTAGCGCCACCGATCTCCTCCATTGGAAGTGCGAACGTGCATCCAGGTGGCTCGTCATCGATGGCGAAATGCCAACCTCCCTCATCAAGAAGCGCATCGCCGAAGTGCTGGCCCGATATAAAATCCCGGACGGCAATCTCCTGATCTATAGCACCGGCCGCGCCGAGGAACTGGCCAAGCTCATCACCGACCTAGGTGAAATGCCGCCTCTCAGCACCGAAGCCGGTCACAAGTGGGTGCTGAAAGTCGCCGAGGAACTCCTTGTCGAGGGCATCCTGTTCGACAACCTCATGAGCCTCTCGCCCGGCGATCACCGCGAACCGCAGGTGTGGCTCGATACGCTTCCGCTGGCGGACGCACTGAGCCGGAAGAACATCGCGCAAATCTGGTGTGACCACACCGGCTGGGACACGTCCCGCCAGTACGGCACCAACACCAAGGCATGGCGCTTCGACACAGCCGCCGTCATGAAGCCACTACCCGAGGACCAGCGTGAGACTCACGAACTCGCCTTCACCCTCTCGTTCGACCCGCCCGGGAAATGTCGCCGCCGCACCCCCGACAACTGGGCCGACTTCAAGCCCGTCACCCTCCGGCTGCGCCACGACGGTTGGGCTGCGGAAGACGCGGCAGATGCCAAGGCATTGTCCGCCAAGGCCCAAGCGTGGCTCAAGGACATCTCCGCCATCTTCCAGATCCCAGGCGTCGCCGAGCAGCGAACCGTCACCCCAGGCGGCGTAAGCTGCGTAAGGTTTTCAGTCTCTCGCGCCCAACTCCGCGACTGGTTGCGCAAGTGCGGACGGATAGGTGACGAACCTAACGCTATCCTTACGGCCAAGGATCGCGTCAAGTTGCGGGAATGGCTCAACACCCTACGAAGCGCTGGGAAAATCGGTATCGATGGCGACTTCATCTGGCTCGCGTAAGGATGCCAACCTTACGGACCCTTACGCGGAAGCTTACGCCATGCAGCCCACTCAGTCGCGTAAGTATGTAAGGGTGTCCCTAGGACCCCTACATTACTTACGCTGCGGCTGCCGAGCTTCACCACCGGTGCCAACCGAACAGAGGCTGCGATTTGCATGCTCTCCAGAAATTTCTCGCCGCCGCGTTCGGGGGGGTGCTGTTCGCCCCAACCGCAAGTGGCATCGGCGGACGCGGTTTCCGCCCAACGGCCTTGGAGATTGGCAGAAGCCCGAGCGTTAGCGAACGTTCGCGCGCAGTCCTGCAATCCATCCTACAAAATACTTGCGTGGCGCGGTGTTTGTTGCCATCTCGTTTGGCATGAGTGCCACAGCAACCGCCGACCGGACTTCGACGCGCGATATCCTGCTACATCGTGCCCTGAGTGCGCCACGCTCGTTTAGCAAGCGGTCGCGCGCGCGCTTTTTGCTCCGATACAAGGCCGAGCTACTTGCTGGTCACAGCAATCCGTCGCCGATTATGCTCGAGCTGATCGATCAAGCCGCGGTGATTTGCTATGAGATGCTGGCGCTCGAGCGTGTCCGCATTCGCTCTGAGAGCCAAGACGTGCGGCTGGACGAACTGCGTCGACAGCACATGCGGATACTCAACCGTCTCGATAAGAAGGCCGAGCCGCCGAGCGAGCCATCTCCACTGGAGTACCTAGCGGAACGCGCGGCTCGGATGGCTGCGAAGGACGGATCAGATGGCACCCCGTAGGAAGCCTGCCGGAGCGCCGCTGAGCGGGCCGCCGAGCCAGGAGATATCCGAGGGTGGATTGCTGCACCACGATTTCAGGGGCGCGTCCTGGGGCTGCTGGCAGGCCATTCTGAGGGCGGCATTCGCTGAGCTGTTGACGGATGCTGAGTTGGCCATGTTCAGAGAGGTTGCTGGCGGTAGGGAGCCACCGAAGAAGCGAGTTCGCGAGCTGCATATTGTGGCCGGAAGACGCGGCGGTAAGGACTCGATTGCCGCCGCGATCGCCACATGTGCGGCGTTGCAGGATTACTCGGCTTATTTGCGGACTGGTGAGTTGGCATCGGTTGTTTGCCTGGCTGTGAACCGCGATCAGGCTCGCATCGTCCACGGATATATCGCTGGTTACTTCTCGTCCCTGCCGGCATTGAAGCCATTGGTTGTGCGCCAGACGGACGAGGTTCTGACGTTGGGGAATGGTGTAGAGGTTGTGGTGTCCACCGCGAACTTCCGCTCCATCCGAGGCAAGACTATTGCGGTCGCGATTTTGGACGAGGTGGCGTACTGGAGATCTGAGGACACGGCTAACCCGGACAGGGAGATTTTCAACGCGATTGAGCCTGCAACGTTGACGATCCCATCGGCCATGATCATTGGGATCAGTAGTCCGTTCAAGCGTGGCGGTTTGCTGTATGAGCGGTGGCAATCGTACTTTGGCAAGGACGACGATGACGTATTGGTCATTCATGCGCCATCCAGGACGCTGAATCCGACGCTTCCGCAGCATATCATTGATAGGCGTTTGGCGGAGGATCCGGAGGCTGGGGCCGCTGAGTATTTGGCGGAATGGCGCAGCGATCTGAGCGACTTTCTTGACCGTGAGTTGGTCAGTGCGGCCGTCGATGATGTGACGGTAAGGTCGCCTGTGCCGGGCGTTGAATACCAGATGTTCGTTGATGCCAGTGGCGGACGGGGCGACTTTTTTGCGGCGGCTGTGGCGCATGCTGAGGGTGATCTCGCGGTTATCGATTGTCTGTACGAAGCGCGCAGTCCGTTCAATGCGACGGTCGTGGTTGGCGAGGTAGCTGAGTTAGAGTTTGACTCGGATCGTGGTCGCAACACGTGCTGGCCTGAATTGATTGATGATATTGGCTGACGGGGGAGTATCAGGCGGCCGCCAGACGGCGCGACATCAGCTTGACGCTGGCGATGTAGAGCCAGGTCACCGCGCTCTCGATGGTGGCCTCGAAATCCTTGGCCAGACGACGATTGCGGTTGAGCCAGGCCAGCGTGCGTTCGACCACCCAACGCCGGGGCAGCAGGATAAAGCCCTTGGCGGTGTCGGATCGCTTGACGATCTCGATCGTCCATGTACCGAGCGCTTCAAGCGCACCCTTCAGCTTGTCACCGGCGTAGGCGGCATCAGCGAACACGTGGCGCAGCCAGGGAAACGCGCTGCGCACGCTGTCCAACAACGGTGGCGCACCATCACGATCCTGCACGTCCCCCGGGTGCACGATCGCGCCGACCAGCAGGCCGATCGTGTCGGTGAGGATATGCCGCTTGCGGCCTTTGACCATTTTCTCCGCCGCGTAACCGCGCGGACCGCCGGCCTCGGTTGTCTTGACGGATTGGCTGTCGATGACCCCGGCGGTCGGACTTGCCTCGCGGCCGGCGGCTTCGCGCACATCCATCAGCAGCGCCTGATTGATGATCTGCCATCTTCCGTCATCGCGCCAGGCGTAGAAGTAGCGTTGCACCGTGGTGAACGGCGGGAAGTCCTTGGGCAACATGCGCCATTGGCAGCCAGACTGGGCAATGAAGAAGATGGCATTGACGATGTCCCGCAAGCAGGCCTTGCGGGTTCGACCGCGGCTTGCGGGCGGCGGCAAATGCGGCTCGATCAGAAGCCACTCCTGGTCGGTGGTATCGCTTGCGTAGCGCAGCCCGTCGCGCTGATACTTGCGTCGCGTGATTTCAGTCCAGGCCATCGGTGTGTCCTTCGTGTCTTCGCAACCACGAGAGAATTGTAGCCGCTGGGATCACGCAACTGCTTTTTTGTTCGGCCGATCACGGTCATCGGGGACGACAGGCTCCGTCGGAATAACCCGTTGAAATGACTCCAATCTTCATTCCGATACAGTTCCGGGTCAGCCTCTTAGCGAAGAGTTACCGAATCAGCACGATTGAAGGTGACGATTACGCGGCGGGCATTCTGGCGAGCATGGTTGCCAGTAACGGTATATACTACGAGCGCGCGAAGAGGGACAAGAATCAACTCTACTTAGAGGCCCTACCGCTGTTCACATCTGGTCGCGCGCGAATGGTGGATAACCGGAGGGCGATTTATCAGCTTGTTTCTCTTGAGAGGCGCACCTTTGCCAGTGGTAGGGACAAGATCACGCATCCCGATGGCGCGCATGATGATTTAGCCAATGTGGTGGCGGGCGCGATGGTATTGGTAATGACGGCGGGGAGACCGCAGGTGTTGCGTTCACGGCAGTTGTTAGACGGCGGCAATGGGGTGCCTTTGCCGAAGCGGACGACGTTTGTTAACGCGATCACGTGGACTGATGGCGATATGGCTGCGTCGGTAATTGCGAGTTGGGCGGAGCGAGGATCGCCGCCGCTGGTTCTCCTTGATTTTGCGTTGGAGAAGTTGACGCCGCAGACGGTTGAGCGTGCCTGGCAGTGTGCCACGCATTGGGCTGGGGAGTTGAATTCGTCGCCTGAGCACCGGGGCAGGGTTTATGCGTCGCCTGGGTTGCCACCGCAATATCCTGGGATTGCGGAAGAGATTCCGCGTGGCTGGTTGAATGACGTGACTGCGTTGCGGGTTGCGTGCGGCTCGCAAGTAGGTGGTGGGTTGGTGAAGCTGAGCGAGCTAGCGGCGGAGAAGGCTGGCCGGACGGCGTTTGCTGGCAGTCTTGAGAGTTTGATGCGTCAGCCTGATGTGTTGGGTATGGCGTTTATGCTGGCGGTTGTTCTGACGAGCGGGATGACGGCGCCGCGATGATGCTTAGGTGGTTGTTATCAAGGCTATGGTGGCGTCGGACGATTCCGTTTGCTCCATTTCCTGTGCCTGCGCCGAGGCCGAAGTATGAGTTGATGACCCGGATTAGTGTAGCTGAGGATTTGCGGATGCGGGGGTATTTTGATGGTGAGGAACTACAGCCGATTGATTATGCCACCATCATCAATGGTGCGGGACTGAGGAGATAACATGGCGAGCCATCAACAACAACGTGTTGCCGAGCGGGCGGCGTTGCTGGCCTCATATAGACGGACGTATTTGCGGCTGATCGCGGTCGAGTTAGGCATGCCTGGCATGGATTTGCGCGAGATGGCGCTGCGCGAGGCCGCGGAGCTGCTCGAACTTGCGCACGGTCTAGAGCGAGCCGCGATGCGCGCGCCTTGGTGATGGACTACGCCCCGCCGCGCACTCTGCTTGATGCGATGCAGGATGCGGCGTGGGAGGCATGGAACGCCGAACGCGCGGCCCGGCGGCCATCTCGTGCGGCGAAGCGGGAGTTTCGATCATCGCTCGCCTGGCGAAGGGTGCGTTTCGCTGCGTTGGCCGCGAACGCCGAGCGCAACGGCGGCATTGCCAAATGCGAGCTATGCGGCGCAACCGCACAATCGAGCGGCGCCGAATTGCATGCCGATCATATTGAAGCGGTGTCGCGGAACTGGTCGCGCCGACTCGATCCGACGAACGTTCAAATCTTGTGCTGCCCCTGCAACACCGGAAAACTGGATGGCCCGGCTGCGGATTTTCGTAAGCCAACAGCCGCCTAGTAATGTTCCTAGTTGTGCGTTGTTATGCGTAGTTGTGCATTGTTGTTCCTTATACCGACATGATTTTATCATTGAATAGCAGGCTCTTATAAGCCATATTACCCGCATGAGTTCTTCAATCGCGAAGGTTCCGACCTGTGTGACGCTGCCACCTGATCTGCTGGCGCGCGTTGATCGCCTTGCTGAAGCTGATGAGCGCAGCCGCAGCTTTGTCGTGGCGCAGGCATTGAAATCCTACTGCGATGCAGCCGAGTTTCACGGCGCTGGATTCCGCCCCAACGCCGTGGAAGCCGCCCGGTCTGCGGAAGGCTCCAGCCGGCCGGGCGGCACCCCTCTCTCCTATCCAGCCAGCCTGCACGTCGACGCGGTGCAGCGCATTTCTGCCATTCACGATGAGCGCGAGCAGATCAACCGTGAGAATCGCGCCCGCGTCATGCAGGAAAACCTCGAATCATTGAAAGGACTTGAGTTCTTGAACACCACTGAAGCCGCCACTCGGCACGCCGAAGTGTCGAAGCAACTCACCGACTCCTGGCACCGGCACGCCGCTGTCCCGACGATGGCTGCGCAGGCGAACGCCCGCAATACCGAGGCCAAGGCCAAGTCTGATGCGCTGCAACGCTCGGCCGAGTATCGCCGTGACTTGCCGGTGGATGGCTGATGCGCGACTGGAGCACACGCGCTGCGGTCGACGGATCACGCGACCGCATTCGCCAATATGACGAGCGCTTTTCCGGCGAAGAAGTTGCCGCCATCGATGCCGCACGGGCGCGCGCTGATGGCGTGCTGGGCTTATGGGGCGACCGGGCTTCTCCGCCACTGGCGCAGGAATCTTCCCGCGAATATCGGCGCAGGGTGCTGGCCGCGGTGCAGGACAGATCGCCGAAGTTCAAGGGCAAAACGCTTTCAACGCTTGGCGATGCGCTCGATATCGTCGAAGAGCACGTATATGCCGACGTAGCTACAGCGGCGGAAGATCCCAGCACTGTACCGCCTGGCCAGATGCGCGTTATTCGCGAGCGTGATGCCGCCGGCCGCTTAATCACCCGTTGGATCGGCAGTGATTACATGGGCGCCCTCTGGAACAATTTCACGATGTCCGGCGCGGTCGGGACGATCAACCGCAACCCGAACCCCAAGGGACACCCATGAACGAAGACACAATAGCTGTGCTCGAAGCATGCGACTTATCGCAGCTCGAAGCGTTGCGCGACAAATACGCCGCTCGGCATGACTCCGCACGCGTTGCGGAAGTTCGGGCTGCGATCGACCGCAAGGGGCTGGTCCAGACCGACGAGCTTTCCCGCTCTGGCAAATTGTTCTCCCACAAAACTGTCATGAACGATGATAGTGGGCGCACGATGACGCGCTGGACCGGCGATCCGGCAGCATGGATGAAATTTTTTCAGACGGGTCCAATCGTCGGTCGGCTTGATCCTCAACTGCTCGATGAGACGCGGAGCGGCAAATCGCAGACCGTTCGCCTGCGTCCAGGCGAGCGTGTCCAGATCGTCAAGGACTGACGCTGTGGTTGAGCAAGGTAAAATCAAATTCTTCAGCCCCGAAAAGAATTTCGGTTTCATCGTTTGCGATGATGGCGACGATCTATTTTTTTCTGGTGTCGCGCTCGACCTAGCTGCCATCGATGATGTCCAGATTGGCGACCGTGTTGAGTTTGTCCGCGAAACAAGCCGAGACGGTAGACCCCGCGCGGGGCATCTTCGCGTTCTGGAGGCAGCGCGCCGATGAGCGCCGCCGCTATCACGTCCGGCAGTGCGGAAACCGGCGTGGTCACTGCTTACGATGTGCGCTGGGGGCTTGGAACAATCGCGCCCGACGGGGCCGACACTATCGTGCGAGTGCACTGGTCCGCACTTGGCGACCTCGACGGCCTTCAACCTGGTCAGCGAGTGCATTTTGTCCGGCATCGGCGCGGGCGCAAATGGGTGGCTAGCCGTGTGAGGCTGGTACAGACCGCCGCATGACTAACGACACTGGAACGCCAGCCTCGACCATCGCTAACTTGCAGCGGCAGTTGTCGTACGGCCCTGCGTTGACGCAGGAAGAACGCGCGCGCGGTTATGAGTTGGTCTGCGTGCTTGGCAGCATGCTGGCCGCGGATGCCAGGTTGTGCGACCGGATCGATGCCGAGCTTCGCATCCTGCGCCGTCGCAGGGACTCCGGCAGCGTCGGCAGCTTCGGCCTTAACGTTCTCGCCGTACACGGAATGGATCGGATATAATGAGCGCTTCCGTTTCTGAATGGGCCAACAACGCAGCCGCGACACTGGCGGCTGGCATCACGTCATCACAGACGACGATCACGCTGACCAGCGGTGAGGGCGCGACGTTTCCAGCGCTTTCTTCAGGCGAGTTCTTCGTCATCACGATCCAAAGCGTCAGCAACGTAAACACATACGAGATTGCTTACTGCACGGCTCGCAGCAGTGACACACTGACAGTCACGCGCGGGCAGGAAGGCACGACCGGGCAGGCGTTTAATGCCGGTGATACAGTGCAGAACCGCCCGACCGCAGGGACCTATGCGGGCTTTGTGCAGTGGGCAGCAACTGGCCTGCAATCGTACACTGGCGCGGGAACCTCGACCTTTACGGTGCCGCCTGGCGTCTACAGGTTGGACATCGAAGCATGGGCGCCGGGTGGTGGCGGCGGCGGTTGTTCCAATGCCAATGGCTGCGGCGGCGGTGGTGGCGGCGGCGAATATCGGCGGAATGTTTTTTCGGTCACACCGGGCGACACGATCACGATCAACCTCGGCGCTGCGGGCGCTGGCGTGTTGGAGGGCAACGGCACCAACGCTGGCGATACCGTCATCACTGACGGCGCGACGACATTTCTGCATTGCGTCGGTGGCAAGGGTGGCGTGGCTGGCAATTCAACCCTCGGGGCGGGCGGCGCTGGAGGCACGGGCGGCAGCGGCGGCGCATTCGTGCTCGCTGGAATGCAGGGCCAGCCTGCATTGGAATTGATCGGCGCCACCGCGTTCTCCGCTGGTGAGGGTGGCTTCGCGTTCGGCTCACCCTCCGTATGGGCTGGCATCAACGCTAATGGCGACCCATCAATCATGCCGGGTGCGGGCGGTGGTGGTGTCGGCAGCTCGGCTGCCGGCACTGGATTTGCAGGCGGCGGCGGCGGTCCTGGTGCGGTGTTAATCAAGTGGGGATAGCCACAAAGTCAGTCTTGTTTGCTGCCGCTTTGCTGGCGGCTGCCTTCGTCCATGCTGATGCCCAAACGACGTATCAGGGGGGCTAGAGTTGCGCTACTACAGGGTTGAGCTTTCGCGGGCAGATGGATCGGCCGTCTACCTCAAATCCCTCAACGGGCAACCGCTGACCAGCCTCGCGCCGGATGGAACGTTCAATCCAGGTGCACTTCAAATCGAGCTGAACATTCCGCTGTATCCTCTGCACCAAGCGGGGGCGGGAACCTACGTCAAAATCTGGGGCGTGGGACTTCAAGACATTCAGTCCCAATCAGATTTCAATAACGTGAACATTTCGGTCTATGGCGGCATGTCCAAGGGCTTGCCGCTGGCTACTCCAAGCCAAGCCGGGCTTCTTACAAAGGGCATCATCTTTCAGGCGTACGGCAACTGGGTTGGTACAGAACAGTCGATCGTGTTCCTGATCCTGCCGCCGGTCGGCGCGAGCGATACGCCGCTCAATGTCCCGTTCACATGGACCAAGGGCCAATCGCTCGCCGCAGCGATCCGCGCCACGCTCCAGGTAGCAGTTCCGACGCTGACACCATCCATTAACATCTCACCGAACCTTGTGCTCGGCTACACGGAAACCGGCTACTACACGAACCTTCAGCAATTCGCGCAATGGATCAATCAGCGCTCGCAGGCCATCATCGGCGGCGCCTATCAAGGCGTGCAGATATCGACCAAGGGGAACACGATTCAGGTCTGGGATGGCACACAGGCGCAGAGCAACGTGATCCAAATCCAACCTTGGGATTTGATCGGCCAACCGACATGGCAAGATCAGAGTGACATCGTCTTCCAGACGGTTATGCGTGCGGACATTGATTTGCAAAGCGTGATCCAGCTACCGCCTACGATCATCCAGCAGACCTCGACCTCTTTGCTACGCCAGCAAGACAAGACCGCGTTCACGGGAAACTTCATCGTGCAGGGCGCCCAGCATTACGGGAACTTCCGCCAACCATCGGCTGACTCGTGGAACACGACGTTTCAGGCGGCCGTGCAGCTTAAGGAAGCTCCGGCGCCAGTGCCCGCGGGGAACGTTTCAATAAAATCGATCACGGTTCAATGACATCGCAACCTGAGCTCTCGGTTCCCCGTAGTTCTACTGGCGCCATCGCTGGCCTGGGCGCAGTGCAGCGCCATCAATTCGACCGCATGCTGCGGCACAACGCTGACCACACCGCTGCTCGGCCCTCGAGCGGCAGCCTCGATCATCGCTTGAGCGCCTCCTTCAACTGGTCGACGGTGATCTGACGAATTTTGCTCCGGATATCTTCATCCGTCATAGTGCGACCACATCCAGTGCAAACGGCACCCAGAAAGTCCTTGTAAGTCTTGACCTCGTGCCCGACGCGGAAGTGTTGCGCGCCGCATGACGGACATCGAAATTGTATTATATCGTCCACTGATCTCGCTCCCCGTAGGTGTGGCAACCGCAGGGTAGCGGACGGGCGGGGCTGGAGTCCCACGAATTGCCATGATGCCGCCAGCCTCGTAAGCCGCCACGGCGCCGCGGGCTTCGAGCGAGCAAACGGACGCGGAAAGCTGGAGGGCCTGTGGCGCGCTCTGGCGGCATCTGTCAGAATCACAGCGCTCAATAGTCGGCGCGAGGGTGGCAAATATGGCATTTGGCGCCAATCAACATACAGCAAATGAGGGTGGGTCAATTGGCCCACCCCATTCCATCGCCGAAGCGGCACATCAAGAGGCCAGTGAGCTGGTAGTGGAAATTTCCACTTCCAGCGCAACACGAGCGCTCAATGATTGCCGGCCGTCTGGCGAATATGCGCTCGGGCACTCGCACTGACCTAGCTTCAATTGAAGCGAGGTCACATTCCCAGACCGAAGCAGCCAAGTTACTCAATGTCAGTCGCAGCAGCGTCCAGCGCGCCAAGATAGTCCTGCAGCACGGCACCCCAGAGGAGATCAAATCAGTGGAGCAAGGCGAAGCCGCCGTCAGCGCGGATCGTCAAGGTGGTTCAATTGAACCAGCTAGTCAGTCCATTAGCGAGGCGGCTGACCCAAAGTAACCGGGTCAATTGAACCAGTTACCAGAATCCCGCTCCTGGTGATTTAATTAACCCACCAATAGGGGTATGTCCCGAAACCGGTTGACGTTCCGGCACGATCGGGCGCTGATTTTCACTCCAACGGTTCAACAGAGAGGGTGAATATGCGCCCGCAAAAGCTGCACCTTAATGATGTTGATTCGTCTTTCAGGAGTAGGCTGAGCGCCCCGCGTTGGACCCAGCAGGCGGGGCACGAGTAGTAGCCGTTATCTGGGATCTGATAGGTTCGGAAACGGGTCTCTGCTCCCGGATCTGCGATACTCTCGGCGATTCCCTCAGCTATCTTCAGCAACTCAAGGTCAACCGCCATTTCCCCCTCCCTCGGCAGGACTTCACGGATCGCTTGACGTTCGGACTCCAACAGGCGCAACGTTCCGCTGCCTTCCACCGGAAGGCGGGCCGACCAGGCGCTACGAACACCTAGCCGACCCTAACCCAGGCGCACTCAGAGGATGCACCATGGGCTACACCATATCTACCAGACGGTGGTCCCGTGCGCCTACACGGAGAACCACTCAATGCCTCCAACACCCACCACCAATCCAGACGCCGAGCTGCTTCTCCAATGCACGGCGTTCGCGCGTGTCGAGGTGACGCGGCAACGCTGGAATGCCGGGCTTGCGCCTCGATACGATGACGAAAAGCACAGCGAAGCACTAATGCATCTGTGGTGGCGGCTGGCTCGCCGCATCATGCCAATCAGGCCGACAACTTGGGCCGGATTTCGTGCGAAGGCTGTGGCTCTGCGCGATTTCGTTGACGGCACGTCCCATTGCGATGGCCCGGACCTTGGCGAGTTCGCCACCGCCCTGGCGACCGCCCTGGTGGCATTCGGCGAGGAGATGCCAGCATGAGCACTACCGAAACCGAAATCGTCTCCGATTGGGCGCTGTCCGATCTTGAGCCGGAGATCTACGGGCTGAAGGCAACCATCGGCATCTTTGGCCACATGATCCAGTCGCCGCATGAAGTCTCCCGTGCCGAGTGGTGCAAGGTCGAGGATGAACTGATCGACTACGCCAAGCGCATCGAGGCACTGTGGGACCAAGCTTGGGCTAGGAACAAGGCGGACGAAGAGGAGCACGATGCGGCGCTGGCCGAGGCCAAGGCGGAAGCGAAGGAAGCGAAGGCCGAGGCCGGGCTATTGTCCGGCACACGTCTGGAGGAGTTGCTATGGTTGGAGCGGATGCTGCGAGGCATGGCGAAGATGATCAACAGCAACCTCGACAACGCGCCCGTGGGGCTGGTGCAGGCCGTCAGCGCCACGCCTGAGCGGGCACCTGAGCCCGAACCGCAACCCGAGCGGAAGAGGTGGTGACGACTATGAGCGCGCGGAAGAAACCGACGAATGTCGTCTCACTGGCTGAATACCGGGAGAAGGTGCGTCAACCTGACGCACCCCGTACGCTAACCGTGACCCCGGACATGGAGAAGATCGCGATGCTGGCCGGCATACTCGGGCTCAGATTGGCGCGCCTGCCCGATGAGCTGAGAGCCGAAGGCTGGCAAACCGTGGGGGAGATGCTCGGCGGCATTCAGAACTGGCACCCGGCTGCGTGACACGCTGAACGAGCCGAGCTATAAACCAGACGTTGACCTACATGATTTCCTCACCTCGGGCCGCCATCGGGCGGCCCTTTTGTTTCCACTGTCACCGATCATCGCCAGCCCACTTCTCCAGCCTCCGATCAGTTAGCTGAAAACTCCTAGCGGTACGTTCTGGCCGCTTCGTCGGCAGCCAACGCTAGAGCATTGCCGTACTCGTGAAGAGAGCCAAGTGCCTTGGTTATACCGGCTGTAAGGCCCACCCCATGTTGGAACGTAACGCTGGTTTCAATTGGTTCAAATCCGCTGTCGTCCGAAGAGTATATGATGATCCGGATTTTCCCGTCGTAAACAGACGACGGCTGGTCGGGCCTCACAGTTTCGATGTCGACGCCTAGGACCTTGACCTTGAGCTCCATGATTCCTGCCTCGCAATTCGTCGTGGGACCCGCAACCACAGAGATACTCGACAACGCCCGAGTCGGGTGAAGGCACTTCGTCCGCTACCGCGCGCGAGTATCCGCGTTACAATCGTGGTTCGGTTTGTATGACAGCGGATAGATGCTCGTTAAGTGCTTGATATTTCAAAGAAATAATGAGAAATAGGCGGACTCCCTCTCCGCCAACTCGGAACAGAACTGCGAACGCCGGGCGTAGCGGGTTTTGCGCCCGAGGCGGCGGCGAGGGTTCTGAGCAGGTCGCCTTTCGATCCCATGATGCGGACTTCGCAGTCCGCGATCTCGACGCGCTGAGCAAGGGCGCGGAGATGGTCGCGCCTGTATAAGCCGCCGCCATCGTCCTGATCCGCTCACGCGCCGTCCTGGCGAACCTCCAGACCATCTGAGGCTCACGATGCGCTCCTTCAGCGCGGGATTGTCGAGGTCGGCGACGCCGGACTCGATGGCGTCGTACAGCCGTTTCAACTGCAAATCGGTCTCGGCCGCCCGTTTGTTCAGCTCGGTGATATGCCCACGATCGCGCGAAGTCTCCGGGAGCGGAACGACCGATTTCTACGCCAGAGCATCCTTCCCCTTCCCGGTGACAAACATCACGCCGCGGTACCGAGCGGCGTCGCGCGTTCGATCCGCTCGCGCTCGCGGGGACTGTTCATCGCCTGCCACAGATCGCTGCGCCGCTGGACGTTGAGCCAAAAGTCGGGGCTGTTGCCGAACACGCGCGCCAGGATAAGTGCGGTCGCCGCCGTCACGGTCCGGCGGTGGTTGGACAGCTCGTTGACGTGCTTGCGCTGAACGCCCATCGCCTCGGCCAACGCGGCCTGGGTCAGCCCCATTGGCTGCATGAACTCCTCGACCAGGATTTCACCGACCGTGGCCGGCTTGCGCTTCGTCGTCAGCATGGTTCACCTTATCTGTAGCTGTGGTCGTCGAGATAGACGCCTTCCGCCTCGCCTCGCCTCGGCTGGTTGCTGGGCGGCACGCGCAGGTCCTGATCGGTCGTTGCGTCGTCGATCATCTGGAGCTTGCGAAATAGCCGGCTTTCGAGATCGATGGGATGTTCCGAGAGTGGATATCCTCGACGAAGAACGCGCGCAGCCACTCCACAGCAATCCAATATATTGTTTGGGCCCCGCTTGCTCTACGCGGAAATGAACGGCACACCTCACGTGAGTGGCTTCGCAATTATGCTCGCACCCATGGCCGCAGGTGCTCTGGAATGGAGCAACGACGGCTACAACTATTACAAGTGAGGCGACCAGTTTCGCGTTACTCTTCAAGTCCGGCACTAACAGGGCCAGACCCCGCGGCCGGACCTGCTGATTGACGGTTGGCCCCGTGACCAGCCATGCCGCCGCTTCGCGCCCACCACAGCCGCGCGCACGCCGCAACAGGCGCAACACGTCCCCCACCGTCATGCCGGCGTCGTAGCAGGCTGCCGGGGCTGTGACGGAGTAGGGCCGCTCGCCATCGGACCGACCCGAGTGAAGAAATGGGGCGCAGTCCGGAAAGGAAGCGCGCGAGCTTAGTCTTGCACGGGGGCGCCTCCTGCGAGCGTGGTCCAGCGCGTCCGGTGGATAGATTGAGACTGGTTGTTCATTCGTAACCGGACCGACCGCACTATATTTCCGCCAACGTGGTAGCCGATCCGGGTGACGACGACAGTGGTGACGCAGCCGTTAATATTGCTGCCGTTGTGGCCGTTTAGATTGTCGGTTCTGGTGGGAACCTCGTGCACCAGGACCCAATTTTGAAGCACGGCATACGCTTGCAGCGCGTGCACATGCACGTCGCCGTCATTTTGAGCTCCGGCCGTATGGCAGCATTTATAATGCCCGTTGTGTTCATAGACGCTGAAGAGGCAGCCCGAGTAATCTGGGCTGACGCAGATGGGACGATTGTGGTTGAGCGTCGCGACGGTGGTTCCACCAACCTCGTATCCCAGCACCCAGCCGTCTCTGCCTGTGCCCGGCGCTGTCTTATCGACCCGGTAGAAATTAAGGAGCCCGAACACCTCTTCGGTCACCTTAACGGCGGTCGCCTTCTTCTCGATGTGCCTTGGCGCATCCAACGTCGCGGTCTCGTCATAGGATCGGGCGCCTACGAACCCGATGCCTCTGACGCCAAGCTTTTGGCCGGACTTGAGTTGGCGAACGATAGCATCGACGGACATCTTGCTCTCCCGTTACCCGTCGCGAGCATGATTTCTGTGCCGGTCGCGTGCAATCAAAAACAGTTCCGCCCGTCCATTGCCATCGGGCAGTCCTGGCCTTATCGGGCCTCATGATGACTTATCGGATTGTGCCCTACCGGAAGACCTATAGGGTCGAGGCCGTTGAGCCAAATGGCCAACGTCGGGTTCTTGGCACTTGGCGAACCGAGGAAGCCGCTGTGTCGCATCTGAGGGACCTTCAGGTGAAGGCGCAGCGCGCCGGTTACAGACCCGCGCAGGGCGAACCTGGCTGGTAGCCGCTCGAGCGCGCATCAGCAAGGTGATCGCAAGGCGAGTATGGGCATCAGTGTGGGTAGCGAAGAATGGCAGGGCCTTAATTGATTGATATAACGAGATTAATTTCGGATATTGGGAACCCTCGATCTCCGCCACCCTACCGATTCTGCGCCATGAAGCGCCGAACTGTGCGAAAGCCGCGGATGTTACGATCGATGGCGATTTTCGGCGCTCTTGAACGGGTTCAGCACTGTCGCGCCCAGGCCGGCGACGTCTCGGTCATTGCGCGTCACCAGCGTCAGGCAATTGGTCAACGCGGTTGCCGCGAGCGGAAGTGGCGCGGACGCGAGGAGCGCCTTCAGGCTCACCTCTGCGGGCGCTGAGCCGCCGGGTCTCGCCAATCGGCGCTGAGTTCCTTACTCTTACATGTAAGAGTAAGGAGGCGGTTTGCGCATCACATCCAAAGGCCAGGTGACCATTCCGGCTGAAATCCGCGAGCAGGCGGGGCTGCTGCCGCAGACGGAAGTGGAATTCGAGTTTGATGGCAAGGCCGTGCGCATCGTTCGTGCCAAAGCCCGTAAGAGCGATGGGCGAGGCGCTCGACTTGTCGCTCATTTGCGAGGACGCGGCGATGTCGCGATGAGCACGGACGAAATCATGGCGCTGACCCGCGATGACTGAATGACGGCGGCACTGATTGACGCGAACGTTCTTCTCGACGTCATGACGGAAGATGCACATTGGCTTGCGTGGTCGGCGGAGGCGGTAGAGCGTGCCGCCGACCGTTATCGCCTGGTTATCAATCCGGTCATTTATGCCGAGGTCTCGATTCGGTATTCGCGCATCGAGGAGCTTGACGCCGCGCTTCCGAAAACCCTGTTCGACCGTGAAGGCATTCCGTACGAAGCCGCCTTTCTCGCGGGCAAGTCGTTCCTTGCCTATCGACGGCGGGGCGCAACAAGGCAATCGCCACTTCCCGATTTGTTCATCGGTGCCCACGCGGCTGTTGCCGGATATCTGCTGATGACCCGGGATGCGGCGCGCTATCGGACTTATTTTCCAAAACTGTCCTTGATTGCTCCGGACTGAGCGTCCGCCTCAAGGCAGTGCTGTGGCGCAGCCATAGTGCTCTTCATCGTCGGTCGTGGCCCGCCAGGAATGCGGCGTGTATATGCAGCAGGACGCTTTCCCGGAGCGGCGGAGTGCTTGGTTCCCGTCGCCCGTGTTCAGTGGACGAGGTTCGGGAATAGGCCGAACACGCCAACCAATATCAGATAGATCGCTATGACGTAGTTTAGAATTCTTGGGACCAGCAGGATAAGAATACCGGCGATCAGCGCGATGAGCGGTTGCAAGGCGACGACGTGGATGGTCACAGAGGTGGCTCCTGCAGGTTGGTGAGATCGATTTGCGCATCGTCGTGGAAGGTGTCCAGACAGTCCTTTGTGAACCACCAAGCAGCGCCATGTTGCGAAGTGCGTGCGTCCGGCCCTTCTGGTCTGGCTCGATGCCTCATTGGTGGGAGGACGACCAAGAGGCTCCTACCGCTCCATTCACGTGAACCGACATATTTCCGGGCGCAGGAGCCATGGGGCGAGATATGTCACTCTCTGGCGTCGAAGCGGTACACCCGCTGAACAAACAGACGGCCAGCAATAGCAGGCTCAGCGAAGCAATGCGATCCATCGGTCCACTAACCATCCGCCAACGCCATTGTCGCCCGAACTGGAAGTTTCAGCACCTCGCACAATGCGCTAAACAGAAGCAAGAAAGATTTTTTTCCTGACCAGCCCGAACTCCGCCGACTTGTTTGATCCGCGGCAGCCAGACGTGGAGGACAGTGATCCGTTTCCCAGAAATATCCGCTCGCCCAGTCTACACCGACCTGCTCGCAAATCGGTGTGGGTAACGCTTCACATTGTCTTGCTCGATTACCCTCTCAATAGCGTGCTCGATCTCTGATCGCCGCTCTTTCTGGCAGAAAGTTTTGGCGACTCGTGTAGATCGGCAACTATCACGATTGACAGGACCAGTGCTGTAGGAGAGTACGGTGATCCTATGATTCGCGGCTTGATGTTTGCGGCTGTTGGCTCGATCGTCTTGTCTGCCGCACATGCGGCAAACCTGGACGGAGTATCGCTGCCGGACACGCAATGGTCGAACGGGAAGCAACTACTGCTGAATGGCATCGCCCTACGCACGTACTCCGTTTTCAACATTCATATCTATGTGGCGGGATTGTATTTGGAACACCCAAGCCACGATCCCGATGCGATCATGGACTCCCCGGAGATCAAGCTGCTTGACCTTCGGTTCGTACACGATGTGGATGCGGATGATGCTCGAAGAGCATGGCAGGATGGTTTTGAGCAGAATTGCAAAGCACCATGCCGCCTTGATCCTTCCACAGTGCGACAATTTATCGCGGCAGTGCCATCGATAGAGAAGGGCGATGAGACCACTTTGCTGTTTACTCCATCAGGCGTTGCAGTGACGACAAATGGACGGCCAATGGGTCGCATTACTGATCCACAGTTCTCCCAGACAATCCTGGCCACATTCATCGGAGCGCCACCGACACCGCGGCTGAAACGAGAGCTACTTGGCAACGGGGACTGAAGTGCTGCTGGGAGGGGGCACGCGACCTTCGGCCTGAGCCACCGAGCCTCACGCATTTGCATCCACCGATGCCGGCGCGGCACATTGCAGGAAAGGGTGGGAGTGTCCCATGCGCTTCGACGGCAGGATCGGACTGATAACCGGTGGCGGCTCGGGGATTGGTCGAGCCACGGCGATCGGTTTTGCACGACGTGGCGGTGCAGTGGCGGTAGCCGATGTGAACGAGGCGGCCGCGACTTCGGTCGTGGCGGAAATCACCGCTTGTGGCGGCAGTGCCACCGCGATCGTGGCCGATCTGACGAGCGCGGCGGCGATCGATGCCATGATCGCTGACACGTTGAGTGCGTTCGGCCGGATCGACGTGCTGCACAACAACGCTTTTGGTGTGCCGTCCAGTATCTACAAGGGTCGCATCGCGCGCGTGGCTGATATCGATCAGCAGGTGTGGGATTACACGCTGCAAATCGGACTGACCGCGGTGATGCAAGCGACCCGTGCCGTGCTGCCTCTGATGCAGAAGCAGGGCGGCGGCGTCATCGTCAATACGGCCTCGATCTCCGGACTGTTCGGCGACTATGGCCTGGCCGCCTACAACGCGATGAAAGCCGCGGTGGTGAACTTCACGCGTGTGGTTGCGATGGAGTACGCGGGGGACAACATCCGCTGCAATTGCATCTGCCCCGGTGCGATCGACACGCCGTTGCTGCAACGCTCACTCACCACGATCCAGGGATTTGCTGATGCGACGCTCGCAGCGATTCCCATGGGCCGGCTGGGTACGCCAGAGGAAATGGCAAACGTCGTGCTGTTCCTGGCGTCCGATCTGGCGTCGTATGTGACGGGATCGGCTTTCGTCGCCGATGGCGGCCTCACCGCGAAGACGGGATTGCCGACGCGATTCACGAACTGATCGCACTCGGGCATTTGTCACGCAATTTCGGTCACAGGAATGTCTCTGTGACGGTTGGGTGAACTTTTTGCTTAGCAGTCAAAACGTAACCTTACTGCAAGCACAGCGTGATGGTGCGCTGACTCCCCTTACCCGAAAATTACGGTGCATTCACATTCGACGGGAAGGGTTGCATTGATGAAGCGCTCGCTGCTGAAGGCTAGTACGGCCTGGGTTACCGTTGCTTCTCTGCTGAATCCGATTGCTCTGTCGGTGCCGGGAATGGCCGCCGTTGGTGTAGGTTCAGAGCCGGCCATCACACTGGCGACGCAGACCGGAACCGCGGGTGCGGGGCAGGCGCGTGACCCGAGTTCCGAGGGGGCGCTGAGCCTCGAGCAGAAGACCGCGCTGCTGCGGCAGAAAGTGAAATACGTGTTCGTGCTGTTCCAGGAGAACCGTTCGTTCGACCACTACTTCGGCACCTATCCTGGCGCAAATGGCCTGACCTCAACGTATCCGGGTGCACAGACATCGGATCCTTATTCACAACCGGCCAAGACATTCAGCAGCTATAATTCGGTCATCCGCAACGTCGATGGCAGCTATTCGGCGATCACGCCGTTCCTGATTCCGCGCACCATCGTCAACAATGCTGATCAGACGGTGCAGCTCTACCCCGAGGATACCTACTCGGTGGATCACAGCCATGGCGGCTATATCAATGACTTCCACTACGATGCGGCGACCAAGTCGCATCCGCAGAACGATGGCTATGCGCCGGACCAGGAGGGTCTGCACTATTCGACGGACGCCTCGTGCGCTCCGGGCGCGCCGAGTGGACCATGCCCGACTGTGGTAAGTTCAAGTAACCTCCCGCCGACCTCCGACCCGAACCTGCTGACCAAGCAAAAGGGCGAGGTCGTGATGTCGCACATCGACTGCGATACGATCCCGTTCCTGTGGCAATATGCCGATCGCTTCGGTCCTGTTCGACAACTTCCATCAGACGGCGACAGGTCCTTCGACGCCGAATGCGATCGCGATGATTGCCGGCCAGGTGGGTGACACGCAGTGGGTGAAGCACCCGACCGAGGCCGACACGGTCAATTTCACGCTGACGAACCTGAACGACAACCCGCCCTTCACGGGTAGCGCGACGGATACTTCGTCGGTGAAGCCGCCATATGGGCCGGATAAATCGGTCAACCCGAACGGCACAACGCCCGGCGACAACTTCACCCCGGACCCCGGGCAGACCAACGTCACCTTCGCCACGCTTCCTCTGTCGTTCATGGGCAGCCAGATCGGCAGCATCATCAAGACGGATGAGCATCCGGCAGCCGACCTGGCTGATGTACAGCATGATATTCTGGACATCGCGGTGAAGGATCCGGCGGTGGGCTGGGGTTGGTACCAGCAGGGTTACGGACCGGAACCGTTTGACGGGCAGACCATCAGCGAGAATGCCGGCGGCTTCCACTGGGCGGCCGCGCCGGAGCACGCCTCGTATGTCGTGCATCACAATGGTCCGCAATACTTTGGCTATGTCGGCGACAACCCGCAGGTCGCGGCGCATATGCACGGGCTGCAGCAGTTCTATACGGACATCACCAGCCATGCGCTTCCAGCGGGTGGCGGCGTGTTCTATGTCCGCGGCGGCTACTACAACAACGACAACCAGAAGGTGGTGGATCCGAACCCGAACGTGCAGGCGTCGACGCCCGGCAATGACGACCATCCGAACTATTCGGATGCACAGATTTCTGAAGCGTCGGTTGCTGACTCGATCAATGCAATCGCCAACAGCCCGTACTGGAGCCAAAGCGCGATCATCATCACGTATGATGAGACGGATGGTCTGTATGATCATCAGCCGGAGCAGTTCCGCACTTACGGTCCGGACGGCAAGCCCGAGACTGGCGGACCGCGCATCCCGACGATCGTGATCTCACCATTCGCCGCGGCGCACACGGTGAGCCACGTCTATAGCGAGCACAGTTCGGTCATCAAGTTCATCAACGAGGTGTTTGGTTTGACCGCGTTGGCGGACTTGCCGGATGAGGCAGCGGCCCGCACGGCCGGTGCCAGCAACGCAGCGTTCAATGGCCCCAATGGTCCGCAGACCAATCTGGGCCCGGGCGACGCGCTGGCGACCATGGGCGATCTGCTTGAGGCGTTCGACAACGATCGCCTGACAGGTGCCGTTGCGGCGCTGCCGGCGAGCTACGCGATGATCGACCCAGCGGTGATCCATACGCTACCGCAATACGTGGGTGTCGATGGCAGCGGCAATCCGACTTACGGTTGCCAGTTCCTTGGCATCTCGCCCACCGACTATCCGGGCGGATACGTGGTCGGCGGTGCGAACGATCAGCCTCCGCTGGACTTCAATCCGCGTCCGACGGAGAGCCCGGGCAGCCCGTACTACAATACCAGCAACAACACGACTGCGGGTTCCGCGACTGGTACCGGCAGCCCTTGGCCGAACTGAGGCGAATGTCTGGAAGGGCAGGGGCGAAAGTCCCTGACCTTCGCCGCATCCCAAACGAATGGTTATGATGATTGCACGAGTGATGCTTATGGCTTGCGTTGCCGGCCTCGGTATAGGGCCTGCGATGGCGTCGCCGACGCTGGACAAGGTTCGCGCGGCGCACGCGCTGACGTGCGGTCTGATTACTGTGCCGGAAGACTGGAACAAGACCGATCTGCACGGACCGCTTGCTTCGCTCGACAGTGAGATCTGCAAGGCCGTCGCGGTGGCGACGCTCGGTATGGCCGCACATGTCGAAGTGAGGCCCTATCATTCCGAGCTTGAGGCTGAGGAAGGCCTGCACAAGGGCGAAGCTGATCTGGTGGTCGGGGTGACGCCCGATGCGACCTCGATGTGGCATTGGCAGATCAGTTTTGGACCGCCGGTGTTTTACGACGGTCAGGGCTTTCTGATCCGCAGGGACGCGACGGTGATTTCGATTGCGCAGCTTGCGCATATGAACATCTGTTTCATCGAGGGCACAGACAACGAAAAGGTGCTGTTGGCCCGGACAGTGGCGCGCGGCATTCCGATCAATCCGATGCCCTTCCAGGAGGAGGGCGAAATGGACGACGGCCTGGCGGTTCGGCATTGCGACGGCATCAGTGCCTATGTGACGCGACTGGCGCAGGTGCGCGCGATGTATCCCAAGCAAATGGGCGACGACAGGATCCTGCCCGATCTGTTGACCTTGTCGCCGGTTGCGCCGGCTTACCGTCAGGATGATGCGCAGTGGGGCATGATCGTCGATTGGACGATCTACGCGCTGGTTCAGGCTGAGGCGAGCGGCGTCACCCAGGCGAATGTCGCGGCAGATCGCAACAGCGAGGATCCGGTGGTGCAGCGACTGCTCGGCGTGGATTGGGCCACCAGCCGTGCGCTGGGGCTCGCGGCGCATGATTGGGCCGCTCAGGTGATCAGTGTGGTGGGTAACTACGGGGAGATAGTGTGCTGTGAACGTTTCGTCTCCACTTGAGACGGAGCGGAGCTTTACCGGAGATGGGGGACGGCCCCCCGAAGTCGGCCTGCAGGGGCAGGCTTCAAACCGCCACAAGCTGCGAGGGTAAAGAGCCTTCGTGGTGAGCGTTGCTGGAAAAGGCGGAAGCTATTCCGTCAGGTGGGTCTTGAGGAGACGAACGCGAGTAAACCGCTGATGACGTGTCGTTACGTATTCAACCGACGTCGAAACCGGGATCCGGATCTCTATCCCGCGAGCAAGGGTTGGGCGATGCCTGCTGACGGCCCAACTGGCGTCCGGCATGAAGGCGGCGTGACCTCAAGACAGGCTTCGGTAAGGAACACAGGAACCTGTCGTCCCGATGTGAAGGGAGAAACCCAAGCGGTTAGTCACCGTAAGGGTCTGAGTACCGATGCGGGGCACAGGGGCGGAGGCGCCCGTAGTAGGGGTGATGGTTCTGTAATGGGACCGGACCGAAGGGGCGTCGTCATTCAGCTCTATCCCGGTGGCAACCCGCAAGGGGATGACCGCCATGGATAGAGCGAAGCCGTTTTGTATCGCCAAACGCGAGGTGTGGGAAGCGTACAAGCAAGTGAAGGCCAACCGAGGGGCGGCTGGTGTTGACGGACAGTCTATCGAGGACTTCGACAGAGATTTGAGTAAGAACCTCTACCGGATCTGGAATAGGATGTCGTCCGGAAGCTACTTTCCGCCACCCGTGCGCCGTGTTGACATACCGAAAGGCGATACCGGAGGAACCCGGCCGCTCGGGATACCGACGGTCTCCGACAGGATCGCCCAGATGGTGGTCAAGCGGCACTTGGAACCGATCCTGGAACCGGTATTCCACCGGGACTCTTATGGATATCGGCCTGGGAAGTCGGCGCATGACGCACTCGTCAAAGCCCGGCAGCGTTGCTGGGCTTACGACTGGGTGCTCGACCTCGACATCAAGAGTTTCTTCGATGAGATCGATTGGGAACTCCTGATGAAAGCGGTGCGGCGACACACGGACTGCCCATGGGTGCTGCTCTACCTTGAACGGTGGCTGCGGGCGCCCGTGAGCATGCCGAACGGTGACTTGGTTGACAGGGAAAGAGGGACCCCGCAGGGGGCTGTGGTTAGCCCCGTGCTGGCGAACCTCTTTCTCCACTATGCGTTCGATTGCTGGATGCAACGAGAATACCCGACCATCCCGTTCGAACGCTACGCTGACGACGCGATCTGCCACTGCGCGAGCGAAGCCCAGGCGCTTGAGCTACGTCAGGCACTGGAACAGAGGTTTGCGGCGTGTCGGCTACGGCTGCACCCGGAGAAGACCAAGATCGTCTACTGCAAGGATGCCAATCGTCCCGGGGAATACCCGGAGCGATCATTCGACTTTCTCGGCTATACATTTCGGTCGAGATCGGCGATTGGCCGCAACCAAAAGCGCTTTGTCAGCTTCATCCCGGCGGTCAGCGATAAGGCTGCCAAAAGGATACGGCTGGAGGTGCGGTGGTGGCGAATGCATCTGCGCACCGATCTTGAGCTGGACGAAATCGCCAATTGGACCCGCCCCATCCTCTCCGGATGGGTGCGCTACTATGGGCGGTTCTACCCCTCGAAGCTTCGCGAGGAACTCCGCACGATTGACGCTTTCATCGTGCGATGGGTGTCTCGCAAATACAAACGGTTCCGGGGACATACGTTGGCGGCCTGGGATTGGTTGCGCTCGCTCAAGCGGCGCAACCCAACCATGTTCGCCCACTGGACCCTGGGGCAAGCGGCTGGATGATGGGAGCCGGATGAATCGAGAGGTTCACGTCCGGTTCTGAGAGAGCGCGGGGCTGCAATGCCCCGCGCCACTCACCTACGACCGCACTGTGGGTTCACAAAGTTCCCTGAAGTTGCCGCGTGGACTGAATGCGCTCTGGACACAGGGCGGGCTGATGCATCCGTTGCCGGTGCAATAGCGATGCGTCGAACGGGTTGAACGAATTTCGTCGAGGAGGTTATCAGGTCATGGTCCGTCGCAGTCACGTTATCGCCGCTTTCGCGGTCTGCGCTGTCGCATTCGGGGCGCCATCCGCTTTTGCCCATACGACTATGTACGATTTCTCTGCCGCTGCGGCGGCTGGGGCCACGACGCCTTATTCTATCCAGGGCGCCACGTTCAGCTCGCCCAGCGATCCGGGCGCATTTACCTTCGGGCCAAATGGTGGGTTGTTCAGCGATCTGGGAAGTTCAGTGCTGTCTTCGGGCGGCGTGGATGCGATGCTCGGCATTTCGTTCTCGGCGCCGCAGACGGTTCTGGCGTTCGATTTCGCGCTGGGTGATTTCTTTGCGAGCGGCGGCAGCGACACGCTGATGGTGGAAACCAATACCGGGGTCACACGGTCCTTTGTTGCAGGTTTGGTGGGCGGCGACTTTTTCCCGGAGGGCGCGGCTGACCTGGCGAATGTTGGGCAATTTTCTTCGGTCACGATAAGCAGTGCCTATCCGATCATTGTTGCGGACGTGACATCTACTCCCGAACCCGCATCAGTGGCGCTGTTTGGCGTTGGTATGGTCGGCCTGCTGGCGGCGCGTCGGCGCGGCAGAGGATGACGTAGGCGGTGGTGCGGAAGTGCTGGTTGCGACACCCTCACCCGCGCCGCTGCGCGGTGCGACCTCTCCCGCTTCGCGGGCGAGGTGAATGTGTGCTGAGAGCTGCGAGCAGCGAGCAGCGATTGTAGCTGCCTTTCGTAAGTATGCCAGCGGCCGATGCTACGTGTGTTCACCGGTTCGCGCACCTGGTAGCGGCTGGCGGTCAACACCCGTGTGTCCTGCTCGTGGAAGCGCTCGCACGCTGGGTCATATGGTAGGCGGCAAATTCAGCCGATCGCCTTGTAGTAATAGGTTGTGGCGCACGGCCGCCCATCGGGCCACAGCGCATAGTCGGGCACCGCGCCAACACGTTGCCAGCCGAGCCGTTGATACAGCCGCTCCGCATCGCTGCCGGTCGCGGTATCCAGCACAAGCAATGTCTTTCCGGCAGCGCGCGCCGTGGCTTCCGCGGCTTGCATCAACATCGCACCGATACCGCGCCGGCGAGCGCGCCGATGCACCAGCATCTTGGCGATGTCGGCGCGATGGGGCTGGTTCTCCGGTTGCGCGAACACGACCTGCACAGTGCCGACGATGCCGTGCGTCGCATCCTCGGCCACTAGCAGCGCGCGGTCATGGCGGGCCACACCATCCGCGACGTTGCGCCAGAACGCGTTCGCTTTTTCATCTGGCAGCGGAGCCATGAAGCTGACCGAGGCACCGCCATGCACGCAATCGATCAGGATGTTGGTCAGAGCGACGTTGTGCGCGTGGGCTTCCTTCGCCGTTAGGGCGCGAACCAGGATGGATGCTTCACTCATCTTGCATTCCGCTGTTGCGTGGTCAGCGCGACGATATGGCGCGCCGCTGTCCTGCCGCGATTGCGAAAGCCGATCGGGCGATCGACACGCATTGCCAGGCAATCGCCGGCCGCAAGTCGGTGGACGTGATCGCCGATGGTCACCTCGATCGCGCCTTCGATTACCCAGACCTGCTGATCGATGGGCGGATCGCGATAGCCGCTGTCATAGGCGACGCGCGCACCACGCGGCAGGATCACCTCGACCAGTTCGATTGGCGATGGAAACGCGGGCGGGGACAGGTTGCGGCGAACATAGCCGGTCTCAGAATCGGACCACGTAGGCTGTTCGGCACGACGCACGACTGGCTGGGCATCCACGCGCGTCTCCTCGGCGAACATTGAGGCGAGCGTGACGCCAAGCGCCGCGGATAGCTTGTCGAGCACGCTGGCCGTTGGGCTGCTTTCCGCTCGCTCGATCAATGAGATCATGGAGCGGCTGACACCTGACTGGCGCGCCAGCTCGTCAAGCGTGAGAGCACACTGGGCGCGTAGCGCTTTCAACCGGGCTGCGATGTGGCGCTCGATGTCTGGGGCATCCATGTTAGTGGAACTATCTTCCAGTATACAGGATGTCAATCCTGTGCCGCTAGAAGCATCCCAGTTTCCACACGGAGAAGGCCGAGAACCACGGAGCGCCACGGAGAAGGAAGGGTAATGCGCTCCGCGCGGCGTGTATATACTTCCTCAGTGGTGCTCCGTGGTTCTCGGCCTTCTCCGTGTGGAAACTTGTGAAACAACGGGCTTGCGCGACTTGTATACAAGTGTACAATGTAGACCAACGGAGGGAGCCTATCCATGCGCGACGGCGCCAACGCCGCGATCCGCATCGACAGCTACGAACCGGCGCGCAACGTCGGCAACCGCCTGTATGCGCGGCTGCATGAGGACATCCTGACGGGCCGCCTTCGCCCCGGTCAGGCGCTCTCCGAAACACGGCTCGCCGCGCAGCATGGCATCAGCCGCACGCCGGTCCGGGAAGTCTTCCAGCGACTGGTGAAGGATGGCCTGCTGCGCGTCGTGCCACAGACCGGCAGCTTCGTCGCACCGATCAATCTCGCCGCGGTGCGCGACAGCCAATTCATCCGCGAGGCGTTGGAATGCCACGCCGTCGCCCGCGCCGCGGAACGCGCTACCGAAACGCAGGTTCGCACGCTTCAGCGCCAGCTTGTGCAGCAGCAGCGCCGTGTCGCTGTGGGCGACCAGATCGGCTTCTTCGCGCTCGATGAGACGATGCATCGTACCATCCTGGCGATCGCCGAGCATCCCTCGGTGTGGGAGCTAATCGCGTCTGTGAAGGCGCAGCTTGATCGCGTGCGGCATTTGTCGCTGGAGGATCGCGATTGGCTGTCGATGATCTTTGCGCAGCACCAGGACATCGTGTCGAACATCGCGGTGCACAACGATGCGGCCGCGGCCAGCTCGATGCAGCAGCACCTGCGCACTGTGTTTGCCGCGATCGATCGTATCGCCGAGACGCATGCCGAATTCTTCGAGGAGACCACCTGATGGAACAGACCTGGCGCTGGTTCGGCCCCGATGATGCTGTGAAGCTGCACGAAATCCGCCAGGCTGGTGCAAGCGGCATCGTCACAGCGTTGCACCATATCCCGTACGGCGTGGTCTGGACGCGGGACGAAATCGGCAAGCGCAAGGCGATGATCGAGGCCGATGCATCGCTGGGTCTGCGCTGGAGCGTGGTGGAAAGCCTGCCTGTCGCCGAGGCGATCAAACAGGCGGATGGCGACCTGTCGAAGCTGTTCGACAACTATCGGGAGTCGCTGCGCAATCTTGGTGCGTTGGGTGTCACCACAGTCTGCTACAACTTCATGCCTGTGCTGGACTGGACACGCACGCAGCTTGCCGTGCCTCTGCCAGGCGGCAGCACCGCGCTGCGGTTCAACGCACATGAATATGCGGCGTTCGATTGCTTCATGCTGGCGCGCAAAGGCGCTGAGTCGGAGCATGCGCCGGATGTGATGACGCGTGCGAAGGCTTGGTTCGATCGCGCGCCGGAGAGCGACAAGGATAAGCTGCTGGCGACGATCATGGCGGGGCTACCTGGCGCGTATGATCGCTACGATGTGCCGGGACTGCGGCGGATGCTGGATCGCTATGCGGACATCACCGCGGACGGACTGCGGGAGAATCTGGCGCGGTTCCTGCGCGAGGTCGTGCCGACGGCCGAAGAGGCTGGCGTTCGCATGTGTATTCATCCGGACGATCCGCCGCGGCCGCTGTTTGGGTTGCCGCGCATCGTTTCCAATGCGGATGATATCGAGATTTTGCTGGGTGCGGTGGACAGCATAGCGAACGGACTGACGCTGTGCACCGGTTCGCTGGGAGCCGGTGCAGGCAATGATCTTCCTGCTATCGCGCGGCGCTTCGCATCGCGCACACATTTCATTCACCTGCGCAATGTCAGCAAGGAGCCGGACGGCTCGTTCCAGGAAGCCGATCATTTGGGCGGCGATGTGGATATTGTCGCGGTGATGCAGCCTCTGCTGCGTGAGCAGGTGCGGCGGCGTGATGCCGGCGATCCGCATTGGCGGCTGCCGTTCCGCCCCGATCACGGGCACGAGCTGCTGGACGACACGAACCGCAAGACGCATCCAGGCTATCCGTTGATCGGCCGCATGCGCGGTCTGGCCGAACTGCGTGGCGTGATGGTGGCGCTGGCCTCGGTGGAGAACCTGCCGCTGTGACACGGCTGTCGCGCACGACGTTGGCGACGCTGCCGGCTTCGGTGCGGCGGCCGGATTTCGATCCGGCACGGCTGGGGACAGGTATTGTGCATCTGGGAATCGGCGCGTTCGCTCGGGCGCATCTTGCTGCGTATACACAGCCGTTGCTGCGTGATGAGCCGTCGTGGGGCATCCGCGGCGTCAGCTTGCGCAGTCCAGAGACGCGCGATGCGCTGGCACCGCAGGACTGGTTGTATACACGCGCCGAACGCGATGGCTGCGGCGAGCGGCTGGAGGTGATGGCGGCGCTGACCGGCGTGGTCGTGGGTGCCGAGGCGGCGTTGGCGTCCATGCTCGATCCGGCAGTGCGTATCGTCACGCTGACCGTGACCGAGAAGGGGTATGACGGTCCACTGCCGCGGCTGCTGGCAAAAGCGTCGCTGGGCCGACGTGAAGCGAATATCGCGCCGTTCACCGTGCTGAGCTGCGACAATCTGCCCAGCAACGGCGACACCACGCGACGCTTCGTCCTTTCGGCAGCCGAGCAGCTTGACCCGGCGCTTGCCCGCTTCATTGCCGACGAGGTGGCGTTTCCGAACTGCATGGTGGACCGCATCGTGCCGGCGACCACCTTGGATGATCGCGCGCGCGTCGACGCGGCGCTGGGCGTGCACGATACATGGCCTGTAGTGTGCGAGCCGTTCACGCAATGGGTCATCGAGGATCACTTCCCTCAAGGTCGCCCTGCTTGGGAGCACACTGGCGCCGAGCTGGTCAGCGATTTGCGTCCTTACGAAAATATGAAGCTGCGGCTGCTGAATGGGAGTCACTCGTCGATCGCTTATCTCGGCCAACTCGCAGGATGGCAGACGGTGGCCGAGGCGATCGCAGTGCCGGAGCTCCGTGCGCACATCTCGGCTCTGATGGATGAGGTAGCGACGACTTTGACGCTGCCACCTACTGTTGATCTCAACGGTTACCGCAATGCGCTGCTGACTCGCTTCGCCAATCCGGCGCTGCGTCATCGGACGGCGCAGATCGCGATGGATGGCTCGCAGAAGCTGCCGCAGCGCCTGTTCGTCCCGGCGCTGGTGCGGCTGGCCGCCGGAGGGCGCGCGCCGCGCATCGCATTGGGTGTGGCGGCGTGGTTGCGGTTTCTGCAAGGCCACGCTGACGACGGCACGCCGCTCGCTCTCGACGATCCGTGGGCCGACCGCCTGCGCGCGGCTGCGGTATCTAGATCCGCTGTCGGTGTTCGACATGCCCGACATTGTGCCGCCAGTGCCACTGCCTTTCCGTGCCGACGTCGCTGAAGCGCTGACACGTCTCGCCACGCACGGCGTCAGAGAGACTTTGCTTTCCATGGGAGGAAAATGATGATGCTCCGCTTGCTACTGGTAGCGATGCTGCTGTCCTTGCCGGCTGCCGCGCAGACCGTGCCATCGAGTCCGCGTATCGACGCGATCAAGAAAGCCGGTGCGCTGCGCGTCGCCGTACTGGCGAATGCGCCGTGGCTGGTGGAGAACACGACCGGCGAGGGCGACCACTGGTCAGGGCCCGCCTGGCTGCTGTCGGAAGAGTACGCCAAGCGCCTTGGTGTCAAGCTACAACCTGTGCTGGTTTCACATGAAACCAAAATTCCGGTGCTGGCGGCGAACCAGGTCGATATCTCGATCACTCCGCTCGCCGAGACGCCGGAGCGCGACAAGGTGGTGGACTTCGTGTTGTACTCGAACACTTCGGTTTGCATGTTCGGACGTGCTGATAATCCGAAATTCGCTGCTGCCAAGACCGTGGATGACCTGAACAAGCCGGACATAACCATCGCCTACTTCATTGGGGGCGCCGAGGAAGCGTGGGTGAAACAGCGCTTCCCGCAGGCGAAGTTTTTGGGCGTGGCGAATTCCGGCGCGACCGCACCGCTGGAGGACATCATGGCGAAGCGTGCTGACGCCGCGCCGATCAATCGCATTCCTTATGTGCCGATGGCGCGCAAGGTGAAGGGACTGGCCGTGCTGCCGAAGGCGAACAACTGCCAGGACAGCACTGAGAAAGCGCAGCCCGTCGGCATGGCAATCGACAAGAACCAGCCGGCGTTCCTGGAATGGCTGCGCGCGGTGGAGAAGGAAGTGCATCCGAAGCTGGTGGCGGCGGAGCAGGATGTTGTGTCCACGATGAAATAGCCACCACTTTCCCACACCACCTGTCATTGCGAGGAGCGCAGCGACGAAGCAAGCTCAAGCCGAGTTCGCTGGGAACCCACTTCATCGGGATTGCTTCGTCGCTCCGCTCCTCGCAATGACAGTGGGCGACAGCGCGCGACGGCGGGCGTGACCAATGGACCTAGACTTTTCCCCTCTGATCGATAGCTGGCAGTTCCTGCTTGGTGGGCTGGAACTGACCCTCGCGCTCGCGGCGCTGACCGTGCTGTGCAGCCTGGTGGTTGGCACCGCCGTCGGCCTCGCACGCTGCTATGGTCCGGCTTGGCTGCGCATCCCACTTGTCTTCTACATCGACTCGATGCGCGCGATCCCAGTGCTGGTCGTGCTGGTGTGGACCTACTTCGCACTGCCGATTGTCACCGGCGTCAGCCTGCCGCCGTTCTGGGCGGCACTGGTCGCGCTGTCGCTTCATATTGCCGCCTACGTGGCGGAGATCATCCGGGCGGGCGTGACATCCGTTCGGCCGGGACAGACGCGCGCGGCACTGGCGCTCGGCATGTCGCTGGCACAGGCGATCCGCGAGGTGATCCTGCCGCAGGCGATCGTGCGTATGCTTCCAGCGTTCGGCTCGATCATCTCGATTACGATCAAGGACACTGCGATCGCCTCCGTGATCGCGGTGCCCGAATACATGAACCGTTCGCAGACAGTTGCCGGCCAGAGCTTCCGGCCGATCGAAGTTTTCCTTGTCGCGATGGTCGTCTACTTCATCATCCTGTTCCCGACGACACGCGTGGTGGACATGATCTACACACGCGTCGCCCATTTGGGCCGCTCATGACTTTCGACTGGTCCGTTGTCTGGACGCATGCCGGGGAGCTGGTGCAAGGCACCGAGCTCACCATCATGCTGGCCGTCGTCACCATGGCGATTGCCATTCCAGGCGGCATCGTGCTGGCACTGCTGCGGCTGTCCGGTTCGAAGTTCCTGGTGGCGGCCAGTGCCAGCTTTACCGAATTCTTCCGCAACCTGCCGCTGATCCTGTTGATATACGCTGCGTATTACATGCTGCCACTGGCATTGGACGTGGCCTTCTCGCCGATCGTCACGGCACTGATCGCGTTGTCGCTGAACGTGTCAGCCTATAACGGCGAGACCTTCCGCGCCGGCATCGCCTCGATCCGCCGCGGCCAAGGCGAGGCGGCGCTGGCGCTCGGCATGAGCCGCTGGCAGGCGATGCGCGAGGTCATCCTGCCGCAAGCCATCCGCCGCGTATTGCCGGTGCTGGCCAGCACCTGGGTGTCACTGTTCAAGGACACCTCGCTGGTCTCGGTGATCGCGGTCGGCGAACTGGCGTATACCTCGATGCGGATACGCTCGCAGACTTTTCGCGTGCTGGAGATGCTGACCGCGATGGCACTGATCTACTGGATGCTCGGCTATCCCCAGGCCAAGCTGGTGGACTGGCTCAACCGCCGGTATGGGGTCAGCGAATGACCGCGCCGATGCTGGACTATCATAACGTGGTGAAGCGGTTCGGCGATTTTGTTGCGCTGTCCGGCGTGTCGATGCAGGTGCATCACGGCCAGGTGGTGTGTCTGATCGGTCCCTCCGGCTCCGGCAAGTACACGTTGCTTCGCTGTACCAACGGGCTGGAGGTGATCGATGCGGGCGAGATCAGGCTGGAAGGTCAGACCATGCCGCGCGATCCCAAAGGCATGCGAGCGGTGCGCCAGCGCATGGGTATGGTATTCCAGAATTTCGAGCTGTTCCCGCATCGCACCGCGCTCGCCAACATCATGAGCGGGCCGCTGACCGTGCTGCGCCTGTCCCGCTCCGAGGCGGAACAGCGCGCAATGGCGCTGCTGGTGAAGGTGGGGCTGGCCGACAAGGCGGCGAGCTATCCTGCCAACCTGTCCGGAGGGCAGCAGCAGCGCGTGGCGATCGCGCGCGCACTCGCCATGCAGCCTGACATCATGTTGTTCGACGAACCGACATCCGCGCTCGATCCCGAGACGATCGGCGAAGTGCTGAACGTGATGAAGGCGCTCGCGGAAGAAGGCATGACGATGGTGGTCGTCACGCACGAAATGAACTTTGCCCGGCGTGTCGCCAATCACGTGGTGGTGTTCGAGCGCGGCACGATCATCGAACAAGGCCCGCCGGGGCAGATCTTCGACGCGCCTCTGGTGGAACGGACACGCGATTTCCTTAGCCATCTGGGCTCGGAGGGCTGATCGCTCTACACTCCGCGCGAACAGCGGGAGGATACCATGATTATCGACTGTCATGGCCACTACACCACGTCCCCGCGCCAGCATGAGGCCTGGCGCATCGAGCAGATCGCTGCCCATAAGGAGGGGCGTGCGGCACCTGCACGCCCCACGATCAGCGATGACGCAGTCCGCGACACCATCGTCAACGGCCAGTTGAAGCTGCAACAGGAACGCGGGACCGATTTGACAATCTTCTCGCCGCGCGCCGCGGGAATGGGGCATCATCTGGGCGATGCATCCACCAGTGAGGCATGGGCGACGGCGTGCAACGAACTGATCCATAGGGTTTGCACGTTGTTCCCGCGCAATTTCATTGGCGTCTGCATGCTGCCGCAGAGCGCTGGGGTTTCGCCAAGCAACTGCATCGCAGAGCTGGAGCGGTGCGTGACGGAGTACGGCTTCGTCGGCTGCAATCTGAATCCGGATCCATCGGGCGGGTATTGGAAGGACCCGCCGCTGGGTGATCGCTACTGGTATCCGCTGTACGAGAAGATGGTGGAGCTGGACGTGCCGGCGATGATCCATGTCAGCGCGGCGTGCAATCCCGCGTGGCACACCACTGGTTCGCACTATCTGGCCGGCGACACTGCCGGATTTATGCAGTGTCTCACATCAGATTTGTTCAAGAATTTTCCCACGCTGAAGTTCATTATACCGCATGGCGGGGGAGCCGTGCCGTACCACTGGGGCCGCTTCCGCGGCATCGCACAGGACATGAAGCTGCCGCCGTTGCAGGAACTGCTGCTGAAGAATGTCTTCTTTGATACGTGCGTGTATCACCTGCCGGGGCAGGAGCTGCTGGCCAAGGTGATTCCGGCGGAGAACATCCTGTTTGCGTCGGAGATGATCGGGGCGGTGCGCGGTATCGACCCGGAAACCGGCCACCATTACGACGATACCAAGCGCTATATTGAGCAGTTGCCATTCAACGCGGAGCAGAAGGCGAAGGTTTATGAGGGTAATGCGCTCCGTGTATACAGTAGGCTGTCCGCACAGCTTGCCAAGCAAATGGGGTGATGTCCCCTCCCCCTAGCCCCCTCCCGCAAGGGGAGGGGGGAAGTTGGCGTGATATGTGCCTGCGCTTCATTGCTGTTTGCTAATGGCCAGACCACGCGCCGCACCGTGTCTGATGTGCAGCGCGTCGCGGCGGCGCTGGGACAGGAAGTTACTGTCCTGGCGACTTGGGATCACGTGACCATTCGGTTCGCAGACCACAACGAGGATCTCGCGGTTGCTCCAACGGCCGTGGAGATGCGGAAGGTCGCCTCTACGATCGAGACCATCAATAAGGTATGCGCGGGAAGTATTGGTCCGAGTTGCGCGCTCGAGGAACTTGATGCAATCGCCAAGTCGCCACCGATTTCGTTGATGCGTTTCGCGGTGATGGCCGGACTGGGAGCTGCGGCGCTCGGGGTGATATTTGGTGCGGCGCATTGGCTCAGCCTTGTGCTCATCGCTCTCAGCGCCGGTGCTGGGGCCTGCTTGCGTCGCTGGCTTGCCGGCTTGACACACAACGCTTTCGTGCAACCGCTCGGCGCCGCATTGCTGGCGGGAATTGTCGGTGCAATCGCCGTGCGAGCGGAGCTCAGCACCTCGGTGCGCCTGATTGCTGTGTGTCCGTGCATGGTGCTCGTTCCGGGTCCACATCTGCTGAATGGTGCCATCGATCTGGTCCGCGCGCATATCGCACTCGGCGTTGCGCGTCTTGTCTTCGCAGGACTCATCGTTCTGATGATCTGTACCGGGCTGTTGGCTGGGCTTGCATCAGGCGGAGTAAGCCTGCCCATCACCGGTTCGTCGGCACCGGTGCCGCTTGCCTACGACGTGCTTGCCGCGGGCATCGCGGTCGCGGCATACGGCACGTTCTTCTCAATGCCGTGGCGAACGCTGCCAATCCCAGTCGCCATCGGTATGGTTGCCCATGCGACACGCTGGGCAACCATCACAATCGCTGGTGCCAGCGTAGAGACAGGCGCGCTTGTCGCGTGTCTGCTTGTCGGCACGGTTGTGACACCGGTCGCCGACAAGATGCGCATGCCGTTCGCGTCTTTCGCATTTGCCTCGGTCGTTTCGCTGATCCCCGGAGTGTATTTGTTCCGCATGGCCAGCGGGCTGGTCATGTTGGCGTCGCTGGGTGGGCAGGCGCCTCCAGTTGTCCTGCTTGACGCGATTTCTGACGGCAGCAGCGCGATGCTGATCATCATGGCCATGACGTTCGGGCTGATCGTGCCGAAAATGTGCATAGAATCCTTCTATCCGAGTAGGGTCTGACAACCGCCAATTGGGGCGTGTCGCAAATACAGGTGGCCAATGATCCGGTGCGTACGGCTGTGGACGGGGGATGACGACAATTCCCACTTCGAGGATGGCATTCTCGCGCTTGAGCCGGGCGCGCGAGGCGACCTGCTGAGCGGAACGTTGGGCGTGACCACTATTTCTTTCCAGGAGACCGCGTCCGGCGGCGCCTTTGCCTGGCACACCGCTCCTGCCCGGCAGTTCGTCATCACGCTCAGCGGCACGTTGGACTTCGAGACGCGGGCGGGCGAGCATTTCATGCTGCATCCCGGTGATATACTGTTTGCCGAGGATACTGCCGGCGGCGGCCATCGGTGGAAGCTGACCGACAATCAGCCCTGGCGCCGCGCGTACGTCATCCTTGCACCCGGCATCAGCGTGCCCTTCCAGCCTAAGGAGACCTCCCGATGAGCGATACACCAGACGTTGTCCTTATCGGTGCGGGAATCATGAGCAGTACTCTCGGAGTTCTGCTCAAGGAGCTGGAGCCGACCCTCGATATTGCGATGTTCGAAGCGTTGCAGGATTGCGCGCAGGAAAGCTCTGAGGCGTGGAACAACGCCGGCACCGGTCACGCCGCCAATTGTGAAATGAACTATACGCCCGAGCGTCCGGACGGAAGCGTTGACATCTCCAAGGCGCTGCAGGTGAACGTCGAGTTCGACCTATCGCGGCAGCTTTGGTCGTACCTGGTGCAACGCGGCGCGATAGCCGACCCTCGCTCGTTCATTCATCCCGTGCCGCATATGAGCTTCGTGCGCGGGGCGGAGAATGTCGCATTCCTGAAAAAGCGCTTTGCCGCGATGAGCGCGCATCACTGCTATCACGGCATGGAGTATTCCGAGGACCATCATACGATCGAACAGTGGGCGCCATTGATCATGGAGGGGCGTTCGCCGGACGAGCAGGTTGCTGCGACACGTATCGTCACCGGCACCGATGTCGATTACGGATCGCTCACGCATCGTCTGGTCGAGCATCTCGTCAGCCTGTCTGGCTTCACGGTGCAGTATCGTCATCGCGTCACCAACATCGAGCGCGATGCCAATGGCCGCTGGCGCGTGGATGTCGAGGACATGTCGAACGGCAACGTGCGTTCGGTGAGCGCGAAATTCGTATTCATTGGTGCTGGTGGCGGCGCGCTGCCGCTCTTGCAAAAGTCAGGCATCCCCGAGGGCCGCGGCTATGGCGGTTTCCCGGTCAGCGGCATCTGGTTGCGCTGTGACGATCCGGTGATCAGTGGCCGCTACCATGCGAAGGTCTATGGCAAGGCAGCGGTCGGTTCGCCGCCGATGTCGGTGCCACACTTGGACGCCCGCATCATCGGTGGCCAGCATTCACTGCTGTTCGGTCCTTATGCGGGTTTCTCCAGCAAGTTCCTCAAGCACGGTTCGCTGCTTGATCTGTTCGAGTTGATCGAGACCAGCAATGTCATTCCGCTGCTGTCGGTCGCCCGCGATAACATTGCTCTCACCGAATATCTGGTGGGTCAATTGCTGCTGACACCGCACCGGCGGTTCAAGACCTTGCAAGAATACTATCCGAACGCGAAGCAGGATGGTTGGCAATTGCAGGTTGCCGGACAGCGTGTCCAGATCATCAAGCCCGACCAGCAACACGGCGGATTGCTCGAATTCGGCACGGAGCTGGTCGCCGCGGAGGACCGCTCAATCGTTGCATTGCTTGGCGCGTCGCCTGGCGCGTCCACCGCGGCCTTTATCGCAATCGGCGTGCTGGAAAAGTGCTTCCCGCAGGAATTGACCGCAAGCGGCTGGCTGCCGAAGTTGAAAGAAATCATTCCGTCATATGGGGTGTCGCTGATCGACGATGCAGCGATGACGAAGCGCATACGTGCCGAGACGGCGGACGTTCTGAAGATCGAGAATATCTGACAGGAGAATGCCCATGACCGAGTTTCGGCGTGAGACGGACAGCATGGGGGCGGTTGAGGTCCCGGCCGACAAGCTTTGGGGTGCTCAGACGCAGCGTTCGCTCGAGCATTTCAGCATTGGCAAGGACCTGATTCCGCGGGAGATGATCACCGCTTATGCGATCCTGAAGCGCTCGGCTGCGGTGGCCAACCACGCTGGTGGACGGCTGAACGACAAGGCCCATGAGCTGATCGTGCGCACCTGCGACGAAATTCTGGCAGGTCAGCATCAGGACATGTTTCCGCTGCACGTGTGGATGACCGGCAGCGGGACGCAGTTCAACATGAACGTGAACGAGGTCATCTCCAACCGCTGCTGTCAGCTTGCCGGCACCGCGCTGGGCAGCAAGACGCCTGTGCATCCGAACGACCACGTCAACATGTCGCAGTCGTCGAACGACAGCTTTCCGTCAGCGATGTACATCGCTGCCGCGATTGGCGTCACCAGCCGTTTGGTCGCTGCTGTCGACGCATTGCGCGATGCGATCGCGACGAAGGCGAAGGAATGGGATGGCATCGTCAAGATCGGCCGCACCCACATGCAGGATGCCACGCCGCTTACGCTGGGCCAGGAGTGGTCGGGCTATGCGGGCATGCTGTCAGACAATCTCGAGCGGATCGGGGACGCGCTGAAGGGTGTGTATCGGCTGGCACTCGGTGGCACCGCGGTTGGCACCGGCATCAACGCCGCGCCGGATTTTGCCGATGCGGCCACGGCGGAGATTGCACGCTATACCAAGCTGCCGTTCGTCAGCGCGCCGAACAAGTTCACCGTGCAAGGATCGCACGATGCTCTCGTGCAGCTCTCCGGGACGCTGCGCACGCTGGGGACGTCGCTCTACAAGATCGGCAACGACATAAGGCTGATGTCGTGCGGCCCGCGTGCGGGATTCTACGAGCTGCTGATTCCGGAAAACGAGCCTGGCTCGTCCATCATGCCTGGCAAAGTTAACCCGACGCAGGCCGAGGCGCTGACGATGATCGCCGTGCAGGTGATGGCGAACGACGTGGCTGTGGGCTTCGGCGGCGCCAGCGGCTATCTGGAGATGAACGTCTATAAGCCGCTGATGATCTACAACATCACGCACTCGATCACGCTGCTGACGGATGGATGCACCAACTTCCGCAAGTTCCTGGTGGAAGGGACGCGGCCCAATCAGAAGAAGATCGAGGAGTATGTGCAGCGGTCGCTCATGCTGGTGACGGCTCTTTCGCCGGTCATCGGCTATGACAAGGCGTCGCAGATCGCACATCACGCTATGGATCATGATCTGACGTTGAAGGAAGCTGCGCTGCAACTTGGGTTCATCAGCGAGAAGGAGTTCGATCAGGTGGTCGATCCGGCCAAGATGGTGCGGCCATACGTGGCGACGTGATTCAAGAATAACACGGTGTTCCTTCCACGTCATGGCTGGGCTTGACCCGGCCATCAGCGTCAACGGCAATACATATGCCAATACATGCTGATGGCCGGGTCAAGCCCGGCCATGACGAGCGGGAAGGGTCAGTAGTGCGTCACCCATGGACTGTTCAGTGCCTGCTCAATCCGCCGATGACGCGCCTTGATCACCTCGGCGGGCACCGCACTGACGAACGCATAGAAAGTCTTCGTGCGGATCGCATCCACTACTCGCTCCCCAACCTTCATGGGATCGAGACCGGTCGTCGCAAGCCGTTCGGTAAGCATAGCCTCATCCTTGCCGCCAAGCTTCGGGCCGCCCATGTGATCAGGCCGATTGCGCGCGCCACGCGCGATGTTCGTGGCGATCGGCCCAGGGCACAGGACCGATACTCCGACATTGGTGCCTTCCAACTCCTGCTCCAGCGCCTCGGATAGCGAAAGCACGGCATACTTGGTCATCGAGTAGGGGGCCTGATCGGTGCCACGCCGGTTCTGGAATCCCGCAACCGACGCGGTATTGACGACGTGGCCCTCCTCGCCGTGCTTCAGGATTGCAGGCACGAAATGGCGAATGCCGTGAATCACGCCCCAGATGTTGACGCCGATGACGAACTCCCAATCCTCGGGCGGCACATCGACGATCCTGGTGCCGTGCATCGGCACACCGGCATTGTTGCAGGCGATGTGCAGCTTGCCGAAATTGCGTTCGGCTTCGGCAAGTGCAGCAAGAACGGATTTATCCTGCGTCACGTCGATCCGTACCGGCATCACTCGCTTGTTGGTGCCGGAAAGCCCATGCGCTGCCTGTTCGACTGCATCTTTCTGAATGTCGGCCATCACCACGTTGGCACCTGCCTCGGCGAGTGACGTTGCAATGCCGAGGCCGATGCCAGAGGCGGCGCCTGTGACGATGGCGGTCTTGCCGGAGAGATCCATCATGGCGCGATCAGCCGATAGACCTTCGCGGCGGTTCCACTATAGAGCGCCTTTTTATCCGCGGCCGACGCGCCGGCGGTGATGCGTTTGAACGCGTTCCACAGCTCGGTATAGCCACAGGACTGCTTGTCGGGCGGAAAGTTGCTCTCGAACATGCAGCGGTTGACGCCGAATGCTTCGATGCAGTGTTCAATATACGGCCGCCACCCCGCCGCAAGATCTTCCGATGACGGCGGCACGTCCTGTTCATGGAAGTCGAAGCCGACCGACACCATGCCGAGCCCACCCAGCTTGCAATAGACGTTCGAGCATTTGGCAAGCTCACTGATATCCTTTCGCCAACTCGCAAGAACCTCCTGGCGGCGATTGTTGTATGGCCCAACCCCGAGAAGGCCGCCGACATGGTTGAGAATGATCGTGGTGTCGGGAAACGCGCGCGCCATGTCCGTCGCGTCAGGCAATTGCGGATGATACTGCCATGACTCGAAGCTCAGGCCGAGCGGTGCAAGCTGGGCCAGCCCCTCGCGGAACTTCGGGTCCAGCACCTGATGCAGCGGCACGGCGCGCGACGCGTATTTGTAGACAGCTTCATGCGTATCCCATGCCACGCCATGACGCAGGCCACGGAAGCGCCCGCCTCCCGCGGTGATCTGCGCCTCCAGCAGTTCGCGGACCTTTGCGCCGACGGTCAGGTCGCAGCCACCGACAATCCCTTCCGCCACGCGACAAGGCCCATAACCACCCGAGGCGCTCATCGCGGCAATACCCGTAACGAACTCGACCTCGCCGAGTGGGGCCATCTCGCGCGGACCATCCTTGCGATACATCGCGCGGCATTCCAGGAAGACGGTCGAGACGATGTTGTGGCCGCCACCGATGTCTTCGAGCAGCTCAGGCAGCAGATACTGTCCGCGATTCGGCGTGTCCCAGAAGTGGTGATGCGGATCGATGATCGGCAGCTCCGGCTCCAGGGCCGCCTCGGTCGGGCGCTTGGCCAACCACGCCTTCAGCGCCGCATCCTCGCGATAAACGCCACCGCGGTACTCGCCTTTGGACTCTCCGAACCGGGCCATTGAGGTCTCCTCCCTTCGTGCAGCGCGCCCAGCTTATGCCGAGGCACCGCGATGTCCAATCGAGGGGGTCGTCCAATCGGTGATGTGCTACAAACCGGCCATGCCTTTCACACTGACATTGAACGAAGCAGCCTGTGCACTGCCAGTTTTGGCCGCCCCCTTCATCGGCAGCTTCCTGGGCGTGCTCATTCTGCGCTTGCCCGCACGGGAACCGGTCGTCATCTCACGCTCGGCTTGTTCGGCTTGCGGCACCGTGCTTGGACCGCTGGACCTTGTGCCCTTGCTCAGCTTCGTTCTGCTGCGTGGGCGATGCCGCCATTGCGACCGGTCTATCGGCTGGTTCTATCCAGCTATCGAACTCTCCGCGCTCGGTGTTGCTGTCTGGGCTGTTTTCGCCAGTGAGACGACGCAACAACTCTGGTTCGGCTGCCTGCTTGGATGGACACTGCTGACTTCTTGCATGGATCGATGTGCGTTCGTTTCTGCTACCCGATGTCCTCACATTGCCCCTACTGTTGGCCGGCCTCGGCGTGGCGATCCTGACCACACCAGACCAGGTGTTCTGGCACGCATTGGGAGCGGCAACAGGCTATTTGGCGCTCTACGGCGTGAACATCCTGTATCGCATGTTGCGCGGGCGAGACGGACTTGGCCTGGGTGACGCGAAACTCCTGGCGGCCGCCGGCGCCTGGCTTGGAGTCGGTGCATTGCCCTGGGTCATCTTGCTCGCCGCGCTCGGCGGACTCGTGTTCGCTGCGGTGGCGGCCGCGGCAGGCCGGAACGTGCACGCGAATACCGCCTTGCCATTCGGCGCATTCCTTGCGGCTGCATTTTGGTTATACTGGCTGTACGGATCAGCCTGGAACCTGGCATGAATCGCTATCGCCAGAGCGGCTTTACGTTGCTCGAGATGATTATCGTGCTGGTGATCCTGGGCCTCATATTGGGGCTTGTCGTCACGCGCGGCCCGATGCACAGCGCGCGACTGGACACTGAAGCCGCGGCACGTGAAGTAGCGGGTGCGTTGCGTCTCGCTCGTGGCCGCGCCATTGCACATGATCAGTCTGTCTCTGTCGTGCTGACGCCGAATACCTACCAGATTGACGGCCTGCCCCAACGCGCTGTGCCGCGCGATGTGGCTCTCGGAGGTAATGCCGTGATTCGCTTCTCGCCCGACGGCAGTTCGTCGGGAGGCACAGTCTTTGTGCAGACGCCAACCTCACGCACGGCGATCGTCGTGAGCTGGCTCACTGGCAGTGTAGAGGTCGCGGCTACGCAGTAGGATCCGGTGTGCCACAAATTCATCACGTTGCTGCCGCCGGCACACGCTGGACGGGGGACTGGCTTGCAGGATGATATAAGGCGACCAGCCATGCGAGACCATACCGCACACCAGGACGGATTTACGCTTCTCGAGGTCCTCGTGATGCTCGTGGTCCTTGGCCTGCTGATGGTGACGATCAGCGAAGGGGTGCGAAGTCGGGTTGAAGGCATGGGCGCTTGAAGGGCGCATGGACCAGCAGGCGGGGAAGCTGGAGACCACCGATCGCGCCTTGCGCGGACTGATCGAGCGGGCAATACCGACGGATCCACAGGCAGCCGACGGCTTCAACGGCAACGCGCACGTGCTGTCGTTCGCGACCGTGCTACCCGAAGGATACGGTGCGCCGTCGACACACGAGGCGGATGTCACGCTGCTTGTCGCCGACGGTCATCGGCTCGAACTGTTTTGGCGGCCGCACTATAGTCGGTGGATCGTGCAGCCACCGGCTCCTGCGGTGATCCCGCTGGTGGGAGGCGTGCAGCAGATCGACTTCGCGTATTGGCAACAGGGCACTGCATCGCAACAGGGTCGCTGGCTGACCGCCTGGCCGACGCGATCGCCGCCGTCGTTGGTCCGCCTTCACATCGTGTTCCCATCAGGAGACGCGCGCCACTGGCCGGACATCGTTGTCGCGCCAATGCGGGATCAGTTGTCATGGTGAAGGCGCCCGATGGCACTAAGCGCCAGCGGGGATTTGCGCTTCTGGTCGTGTTGTGGACGCTCGGGCTGCTGGGTTTGCTGGTTGCCGGATTGGCCGCCTCGGCGCGCAGTGGCACTGGGCTCTCGAGCAACGTCCGCGGCAGTGCACTCGCTGAAGCCGCGGCCGACGGCGGGGTCGGGCAGGCAATTTTTCAACTGCTGCGGGGTGGATGGCAGCCTGATGGCTTGCCGCATCGATTTACCATCGGCAGTGCCGCTGTCGTGGTGACCATCGAAGACCAGACTGGCCGCTTCAATCCCAACTTCAGTTCACCACCCATGCTGGCTGCGTTGCTTGGCGCGGCTGGACTCGATCCGGCACAGGCCACCGATCTGTCGCGGATGCTGGTGGATTGGCGAACCGCGGCCACGATCTCGCTGACGGGCAGATTGAAGCTGGACCGCTACCGGCTCGCCAACCTGCCGTATGGCCCACCAGATCGGCCATTCGAAAGCGTCGAGGAGATGGGACTTGTTCCTGGAATGTCGTCGGATTTGCTTGGGCGGTTGAAGCCGTACTTGTCGGTGTATCAGGCTGGCGATGCGAGCAACGCGGCCGGTGCGTCGATGGGCCGGAATATTGTCGCGGACGCCGCCATGATTGGTCGCCAATCGGCGTTGATTGGCTATACGAGTCGCGACAGGCTGGTATTGATCCGCGATATTGCCGAGATTGCCGGCGGCACACGGTTCATCCGCCGTGCGGTGGTGCGAATTCCAGCGCGGCCAAATCCTGGCGAACGAGGCTGGCAGCTTCTGACCTGGAACTGATGGCGAATATCAGAGCTCACTGACCGCGATCCATTCGCTTTCACCGTCATGGGCGGGCTTGACCCGGCCATCGGTGTACATCCGCACCGTCGTGCCGCTGAGGTTGATGGCCGGGTCAAGTCCGCATATGACGGTTGGAGCGACAAATGAGTCATGGTCAGTGGGCTTTGGTATTAACTGCACGGTGCAACTCGATCTCATCCAGTCGAATCGGCTGGCGGCGCAGCAAATCCTCAATCAGGCTCTGCTCGGTCGCAGCCATTCGTTGCTGGCGCAGCGCCTGAACCAGCCGTGCACGGACATCTGCCAGTGACGCCGGGGCAGCAGGTTTTGTTCCGAGCAATGAGATCAAATGCCAGCCGTCGTCCATCCGTATCGGCTCACTGATTGTGCCCACCTGCAGGCCGGCCACCGCATCGCGAACTTGCGGTCGCAACCTGTCCTCCGGCAACCAGCCAAGATCTCCGCCTGATGCCGCGGAAGCCTTGTCATCCGAATCATGCTGCGCAATCCCGGCAAAGTCGGCGTGTGGTTTTGCTAGTTGCTGTCGCAACGCTGTAATGCGCTTTTTCGCGTCAGCCTCGGCAGCAGCGGGCGCATTGTTCGGCAACGCTACAAAAATCTGTGCCAGATGGTACTGACGCGGCAGCATCAGATGGTCCTTCTGTGCTTCATAGGCGGACTGCACCTCGGCATCAGTTGGGTAATCGGCCGGCAGCGCGGCAAGCGAAGCGAGATAGGAATTGGCAATTGCCGAGTCGTGCGCCTGTTGTGCGAGATAGGCAATGTCCGGTTTGCTGTCCCACTGCTTCTGATGTGCCTCTTGCAACAGCAGCAGTTGCACAATCTGGCTGCGGATCAGCCGGTCCAGCAGCGTCGGGTCGCTGGCCAGCTTGGCGCGAACTTCTGGGGTGGCTGCCGCGACCAGGTTGCTGACATCCGCCGCTGTTATCTTCACGTCACCGGCTTCGGCCACCACGTCGCCTGGCGAGGGTGCCTGAGCGACACATGCCAGCAGCGCTGCCATAAGCAAAATGCGGCCGCGCATCAGGGCGTTCCGACCGGCTTCACCGACAAACCGGGTTGCAACCGTTGGTCCTCGATCCTGTCCTCATAGTGTTGCACGAGATTCTCCAATTCTACCTTCTTCAAGCCCAACAAGGGCTCGTAGCTGCCCAGCAGCAGGGAGCGAAAGCCTTGCGTCTGATAAAGATGCAGGATGTCGTTGGCCACCCCGATGAGCTTGCCGATGGCTGTCGTGCAGGCGCGACCCGGCCATCAGCGTACATCGGCACCGTTGTGCCGCCGAGACCGATGGCCGGCTCGGGGGTCGGCCATGACGGTTAGAGCGAATGGGTCGCGGTCAGCGAGTAGTGGTATAATCCGTGTTATTTCTAATTGTCACCAATGGCCCCATGCTTTGGCGGCTGCGCCGGCCTGAACCGGGGCGTGCTTCGCGTACAATGACGCGGGATGCAGCGACTGAAGCTCATCACATAATTGGCTCTCGCAATTATTGGTTAATAGCATCTCAATCTCACGATTGCGGCATATTTGCTGCCGTCATATTTCGGAAATACTTGTGTAAACGAACAGTCAAAATCGGAAACTATATTGTCCCTATTGCAAACCAGACGAGGGGAGTCCGGCATGATCACCGTCACGTGGCGGCGCAGACTGTTTGCGTGCGTATCGGCGACCGCAATTGGCATGAACGCGTGTGCAACGGGGGCGCTCGCCGCCCCGCCGATGGCAGCGCGCGACAATCAGACAGCAACACCGATCAAACACGTCATCGTGATCTACGGCGAGAACCGCAGCTTCGATCACCTGTTCGCCACGTACCGTCCCCGTAACGGACAGTCTGTGCACAATCTCCTATCGGAGGGGATCATCGACGAATTTGGCAATCCGGGACCGAATGCGGCGAAGGCAACGCAGTACCAGGCGACCGACACCTCAACGTACAGCATCGCACCAACCAAGGCCGGCGCTTACGAAGTACTGCCGCCTGTCATGACGGGCGGCGCGCCCACTGCCGCAAGCGACACCAATCCGCCACCCTTCGCGACCGCAGCCGCGGCGGCGGCGGTCGATTATGGTCTGCTACCGATTGATATTCCCAAGCTCACGACCGGCGCGACTGGCTTGCCACAGGGCAGTATCGATACACGGCGACCGGATGCGACCAGCCTGGCACCGTTGCCATTCCAGCTCACGCCCGGCATTTCCTATGACGCCTACGGCGCGAGCCCAGTTCATCGCTTCTATCAGAATTGGCAGCAGTCGGACTGCGCGGTGAGCCACGCTACATTCGACAATCCGAGCGGCTGCCTCATGCGATCTGTTCCCGTGGGTCGAGACGACGATTGGCGCCGGCAGCAACGGCAATCCTCAGCCCGCCGGTTTCAATGACCAGAGCACTGGCGAAGGCTCAACGGCGATGGGCTTCTACAATGTGCTGCAGGGCGACATGCCGTACTTCAAGCAACTCGCCGACCGGTATGCGATCTCGCGACAACTACCATCAGCCGACGATGGGTGGCACTGGGTTGGACAGCATCATTGCCGGCTTCGGCGATCGCGATCTGGTACACGACGGAGGGCCAGCCTGCCACGCCGCCGAGCAACCAGATCGAGAATCCGAATCCACAGCCCGGGACCAATAACTACTATGCGCAGGACGGCTACTCGGGCGGATCGTATAGCGCTTGCGCCGACACATCGCAGCCAGGCGTGGGCGAGGTGGTCGCCTACCTGCCAGTCGCTCCCGCACAAGATCGCTGCGAATTGCAAATCGGGGCACTACTACCTGCTGAACAACTACAACCCGGGCTACTTCGGCGACGGCTCGGTGGACACCACCGACACGTTCACCATCCCGCCGGTCACGACGCACAGCATCGGCGACATGCTGCTCAGGCGCGCCAACATTTCTGTGACCTGGTTCGGCGAGGGTTGGGATCACTACAAGGCCAACCCGAACGATCCGACCAACGTCTATTGCAATATCTGCAATCCGTTCCAGTACCAGACCTCGGTCATGACCAACCCTGCCGTGCGGGACAGCATGATCCAGGACACCAAGGACTTCTACGCCGACATTCAGAACGGCGTGCTGCCGGCGGTGTCATTCGTCAAGCCGGGCGGCATTGAATGACGGCCACCCTGCCTCTTCGAAATACGACATCTTCGAGGCGTTCGTCCGCAAGATCGTCACCACGGTGCAGGCTCAGCCGGAGCTTTGGAAGCTCCACCGCAATATTGATCACGACCGATGAGGCCGGCGGCTACTACAACTCGGGCTACATCCAGCCGCTCGACTTCTTCGGCGACGGTCCACGCATCTCGCTGATCGTGGTTTCACCCTATTCGCAGGGCGGCCGCGTGGTGCACAGCTACACGGACCATGTCTCCATCCTGAAGTTCATCGAGCGGAACTGGCGGCTCGGTCCGATTTCGAACCGCAGCCGCGACAACCTGCCAGACCCGGTCGCACTGCCGTTCAATCCTTACGTGCCGATCAACCGCCCGGCTATCGGCGACCTGATGGACATGTTCAACTTCGGACATGACCACAACGGTGGCCAGCAGTTCGACGACTGACGCGCGCAAACTGCCTGATCGCGTATCGACGCCAGGGGGGCCACACCTCCCTGGCGAACGCGGTTTCGCCCTGCTGATCGTATTGCTCGTTCTCGGATTTCTGGCGTTGCTTGGGACCCATTTTATCGCGGCCGGACGAGCGGGTACGGCGTTGGCGCGCAACGGCCGCGCGGCGGCCCAGGTGGAAGCAGCCACAACGGGCGCCATCGAGGCAGAGATATTCGGACTGTTGAGCGGCGCAGGGGCGGCGCCTCGGCAAATTCGGATCGGTGGGACGCTGGTGAACCTCACGGTTGCCAATGAGGGCAGCCTGCTTAATCCAAACCTGGCTGGCGTGATTGAATTGACGACGCTGTTGCAGCAACTCGGCGCCAATACAAGCACGGCAAACTCCTTGGCAGCCGCCATTCTTGACTGGCGCACCGGCGGTAGCCTGCCGCGCCCAGGCGGCGCGAAAGTGCCGCAATATCGCGCGGCCGGTCGTGTCTATGGTCCTGCCGATACATCGTTCGGCAGCGTTGGCGAACTCGGCCTGGTGCTTGGCATGACGCCGGGATTGCTGGACCTGCTGCGCCCGCATCTGACGGTGTTCACCGATCTGGACCCTATCGGTGTGTCCAGCGATCCGGTCGTCGCGCGCGCGATACAGGCGGCCACGCCGGCGGGATCGCTGCCGCCAGGCGGCGACATGGGCAGCATCGCCGTGCAGCGCATCACGGCTGCCGGGTACGACCCGGACGGAGCGTCGATCGTGCTTCAGGCGGTCGTTCGACTGAACGCCACGGCTGGCGGGTTGCCGTTCGAGATCCTGTCCTGGCGCCGGGTCGCTGAGTAACTAAACAGAAACGAGAAAGGTTATTCTCCTGACCGGCCCGAACTCCGCCGACTTGTTGCATTCACGGCGGGTCGGCATTCCGGTGGCAAACACATACCAAAGCTCACTGACCCTGATTCATCTGTCGCCCTGGGTTCCTGCTTTCGCAGGAATGACGGGAGAGTAGTGCCAGCGAATCATCGGAAAGCGTCTGAGCACCAGCAAGTTGCCGCTACGGGCGGCCGGGACCGATTCCCGGGACAAGCCCGGGACTTCGGCCCGGCCATGACGGTGGTTTGGACGGCTCACGAATGCATTCCGACGTTATGTTGGCGCCTATGGGGCTTGACCCGGCCATCAGTGCACATTGGTGCCGTTGTGGCTGATGGCCGGCTCGGGAGCCGGCGATGACGAAAGAGGGGCAATCTGTCGCGCGGCGGTCACTTGCATTGCCAAGCGTCTCGCTCAGAATGCGGCGCCATGGTCCAGTTCCGCTATACTGCCATCGGTGCCGGCGGCGAGATGCAGCGCGGCACCCTGGAGGCTGCCAGCGAGGCCGAGGTCGTCGCGAAGCTGCGGCGCCAAGGCAGCTTGCCGATGCGCGCGGAGCCTATGGCGGAAGGCGGCTTCTTCAGCAGCCTGCTGCACGCCGATTTCCTGCCGCGCGGCGGCCTGTCGGCCCAGCAGACCACCGACCTGACGCGCGAACTGGCGACGATGCTCGCGGCGGGCCAGGACCTTGATCGTGCCCTGCGCTATGCCCTGGAGACCGCACCCAACTCACGGGTCCAGCGCGTGCTGACGCGGATTCGCGACCAGGTGCGCGACGGCAGCCCGCTGTCGACCGCGCTGGCCAAGGAAGCCAGTTTCTCCCGCCTGTATGTCGGCATGGTACGCGCCGGCGAAGCGAGCGGCCGGCTTGGCGAAGCGCTCGCACGGCTCGCCGATCTTTTGGAGCGGCAGCGGCGTGTCGCCGCCACAGTAACGTCGGCGTTGATCTATCCGTGCCTATTGCTGGTCGCGGCAGTTGGCGCGGTCACCATGCTGCTCACCGAAGTGCTGCCGCAGTTCGTGCCGTTGTTTGAGCAGAACGGCGTGCAATTGCCCGCATCAACCCAGCTCCTGATCGATGTCGGCGCGTTCGTGTCGAATTGGGGCGTCGTGATGCTGGTCCTCGGGTTGGTTTTGGTTCTCTTGGGCGCGGCAGCACTCCGCCGGCCCGGCCCACGCCTGATGGTCGACCGCCTGCTGCTTCGTTTGCCGATTTTTGGGTCGTTGCAGCGCGAGCTGATTGCAGCGCGGCTGACGCGGGCCTTGGGCACGCTGCTGGTCAACGGCGTGCCACTGATTGCGGCCTTGGGTATCACGCGCGATGCTTTGGGGAATCGGGTGGCGATGGCAGCGCTCGATCGAGCCAGCCAGAGCGCCCGTGGCGGCGGCAGTCTTGCCCAACCGCTTGCCGACGCGGCGGTGTTTCCGATACGCACCATCCACCTGCTTCGCCTCGGCGAGGAGAATGCTCAGCTTGGCACGATGGCATTGCACGCGGCGGAAATTCACGAGGAGCGCTCGCGAGTCGCGGTGCAACGCTTGGTTGCGATGATGGTCCCGGCGATTACCATCGTGATGGGCGCCGCAGTGGCCGGCATCGTCGCCTCCTTGCTCAGTGCGATGTTGAGCCTGAACAACCTTGCCGCGGGTGGCTGATTGAGCCTACACGGGGAATTCAGTGCTGGTGGCATTTCCGTGACGATATGACTTCATGACTTCGCCGCTGTTGGCTGGGGGGAAGGCCATGCTAAGCGCCGCACCAATGGGATTGGGGCCGGGGCATGTTGCGTGACTTCGTCTTGTGGTGGGCAAGACAAATGCGCACGTTGCTCCCGCGCCGGCTGTGGCCCGGTGCAGCGCAGGGCGACGCGTTACTGGTCGACGTGCAGACTGGCCACTTCGAACTGAGCATGCGCCGGCGCGGCCGCGAAACGTTATTGGGCCGCTTCGGAATGAGCGAGGCGAGCCTGGCCCAGGCGACCCGATCGCTTCGCCGGCGCCCGCGGCAGGTAATTCTGCGGCTGGCTTCAGGCGCGCTGCTGGAACGCTCGGTCGAGCTGCCGCTTGCGGCGGAACGCGACGTTGATCGTGTCCTCGCATTCGAGATGGATCGGCTCACCCCGTTCACGGCTGCCGACGTCGTCTGGCAAACGGACTTGCTGCAACGCGACCATGCGCAACGGCGTCTGCTGTTGCGCCTGAGCCTGGTGCCGAGGCGCGCAATCCAATCCCGCCTTGATCTGCTGTCTCGCGCCGGACTCGCACCGGGTTGGCTGGAGGCTGTCGCCGCGGACGGCGCGCCACGCCGTTTGCCGCTGGCGGACCACTCGACACCTCGACCATATCGCGCAGCGTCCATCGCGGCCGGTGCCGTTGCGGGACTTGCGGTGGCGGTTCTGGCGGCGCCGTTCGTCACGCAATGGCTTGCCAGCGATGCCACGGAACAGGCCATTGCCGCCCTGCAGCCCCAGGTGACGCGGGTCGAGGCGTTGCGCAAGCATTTGGCCGATGCAGGCTCCGATGCGCTGGCCGCCGAGCGGAATCGTGTCGGCAACGTGCTTCAGGTATTGGCCACCGTTACCGACACGTTGCCCGACGATACCTGGCTGACGGAGTTTTCGCTGCACCAGGGCAAATTGAACATTGCTGGCCAATCACCTGCCGCTGCACGGCTGATCCCGGCGCTCGCGGCGGAGCCCTCTCTCCGCAATCCTGCCTTCGCGGCGCCTGTCACCCGAGCGCCCGATGGCCATGCCGATTTGTTCGTCATCCGTGCTGATCTCGCACCATAGCATGGACACGACCCTCCCAGACGGCCGCCGCGGCCAGATCCTCGCGTCAGTCCTCACAGTGACGGTGCTGATCGCGTTATGGCTTGGCGTCGCGGCGCCACTGATCGACTGGCATCGGGCCAACGCCGAGGGGTTGACCCAGCGGCAGGCACTGCTGCGGCATATGCAGGCGCTGGCCGACACGTTGCCGGCACTGGAGCACACGCCAGCGGCGGCGAAGTCAGCCGCGCCGGTATTGTTGTCAGGTGCAACAGATGCATTGGCGGCGGCGGCAATGCAGAGCGCGGTGCAGGCGATGGCGGCACATTCCGGCGTTGAGCTGGCCAGCATGGAGACGTTGCCGGCCGAACCCAGCGGCGCCTATCGCCGGATCGGGTTGCGCGTGTCGCTGACGGCAACCTGGCCGGTGGTGATCGAGTTGTTGCGTGCCGCCGGTCAGGGCCAGCCGCGGATGCTGGTGGACGATGTGCAACTGCGCGCGGCACCTGTGCAGGTTCGTAGCTCTGCCACGCCGATTGGCGCCAGCTTCACGTTACTTGCCTTTCGCGCTGCCAACGGGACCGGATCATGATCCGGCTGGTGATCGGTGGTCTGAGCGTGATCGCCTGCGGATTGGCCGTCATCCTTGCGTGGGAGGTTGGGGCATTCGCGCCGGCAGCGGGTCCCATCGCGTCACCACGCCGTGCTGCCGCCGTTGCTGCGCCGGAAGCAGTCGTGCCGGATCACACGAATGAGTGGGTCGCCAGCATCCTGGCTCGCCCGCTGTTCAGTCCGGACCGACGCCCGCCTGCGGACGGCTCGGTTGTCGCGGGCGCTGAACTTGCCAGCCTGCCACGGCTCTCCGGCGTGCTGGTTGGTCCGTTCGGACGCAGCGCGATCTTCGCGCCAGATGGCGGGAAGCCGCTCATCGTCGTTGAGGGCGGCCGTGTCGCTGCCTGGACGGTTCAGGCCATAAGGGCCAATGCGGTGGAGGTCGTCGGTCCAGACGGCAAACGCATGCTGCAGCCGAGCTTCGGCAACATGCCCGTGGCCCCGCAAGGTATGGGGCCGTCGCAGCGGCAATGAGCGGGAGCAACGTGGATCGCGCGGGGCGAGTTCTCGCCGTCCTGGCTGCCGCTTGGCTGGCGGGCTGCCAACATCCGGAGACCCCGACTATCACGACATTGCCCCCGTTGCCCGAGGCGACGGCAGGCGCTCAGCCGCGCGTCAACGGCAATGTCGGTTCGCCACAAGGACTGCCTCCTGCCGAGTTGTCTTACGGCACGCCACAGCAAGCCGCATTGGCCGGTGGTGCAGGCAATGAAGGGCCGGGCGACATTTCCCTCGACTTTGCCGACACGGATATCCGCGCTGTGGTGGCACAGATCCTCGGCACCATTCTCAAGTTGAATTACACGATCGATCCGTCGGTGCATGGTTCGGCGACGCTGCGCACCGATACGCCGCTGACGCGCTCGCAGCTTTTGCCCGTGCTGCAATCGTTGCTGTCTGAGAACGGCGCGGCACTGGTCCAATCCGGATCGCTCTATCGCGTTGTGCCGATTGCGCAGGCGGCGGCCGTTGCGGCGGAGGCAGGGACGGCCGGTGCAGAACCGGTGTCACTGCGCTACGCATCGTCCGAGGATCTCGCCAAGGTGCTGCAGCCGTTCGTCGGCACCGAAGGGAAGATCGCCGCTGATCCGGGCCGCAATATTCTGCTGGTCAGCGGCCCGCCTGAGACGCGCGAGAGCCTGATCAGCCTGATCCGCGCGTTCGATATCGATGTGCTGTCCGGCCAGTCCTATGCGCTGTTGCCCGTTGAGAGTGGCGGCGCCAAGGATTTTTCCAGCGCTCTTGAGGACGCGTTCCACGGCCAAAAGACCGGCCCATTCGCGGGCCAGGTACGCGTCGTCCCAATGGAGCGGATCAACGCCGTGCTGGTGATCGCCGCGAACCCGCGTTCGATCGAGCAGGTGCGTCGCGTCTACCAAATGGTGGAGCGCGAGCGCGAGCGGACGATCCGCAGTTGGCATGTCTACTATCTGCAGAACAGCCACGCCGAGGACGTGGCCTATGTGCTCCAACAGGCCTTCACGCCGAACAACGTGACGGCGCAGCCGTCGCCTCGACGGCTCTCATCGACCGGCGTTGCCGGATTGCAAGGCGCGGGCGGCGTGCTTGGCGCCGCCGGTGCGCAAGGTGGTGGAGGTGGCGGGTTCGGACAGGCAGGCGGTGGTTTGGGCGCGGGCCGCTGGCGGCATGCCTGGCGGCGCCGGGCAATACGGAGCGTCGCCACTGGCACAGGCACCACAGGCGGCCGCCCAGGCACAGGGGGGAGCCGCTGCCTGCTGCCGCTGCGCCGCTTGCCGGGCCGCTATCGGCGGGCACGACCGAGAACGCCGGCCAGGGCCTCAGCATCATCCCCGATCGCAGAACAACGCGATCCTGGTATATGCCACCATCGGGAGACGACACGATCGAGGCGATGCTGCGCAAGATCGACATCCTGCCGTTGCAGGTTCGCATCGATGCGGTGATCGCCGAGGTCACGCTGAACGACAATCTGCAATACGGCACGCAGTTCTTCTTCAAGGCCGGTGGCATCAACGGCATCCTGAACGCCGCGACCCAGACGCCAGCCAACGCCGCGGCGACCAGCCTGAACCTGGGTTTTCCCGGGTTCTTCCTTGGCGGCACACGGCGCCGGCGGTGCGCCATTCGCGATCCAGGCACTGCAGCAGGTGACCACGGTGCACGTGCTGTCCTCGCCCGAGATCATGGTGCTCGACAACCAGCCGGCCCGGCTGCAGGTTGGCAACGTCGTGCCGTATCTCAGCCAGACCTCGCAGAGCACCATCACCAGCAACGCGCCGGTGGTCAACTCGATCAACTACCAGCAGACCGGCGTGATCATGCAGGTCACACCGCGGGTGAATAGCGGCGGCCTGGTGACGCTGGATGTGATGCAGGATGTGAGCGAGGTCCCAGCGGCATCACGACGCAGGGGATCAACTCGCCGACATTCGAGACCGCAACATCAACTCTCGGGTGGTGGTGCAGGATGGCCAGACGATCGGGCTGGCTGGGCTGATCCAGCGACAACAGACGGTGGGGAACCAGGGCATTCCGTGGCTGAAGGACATGCCGGTGCTGGGGCTGCTGGCGGGCAACCAGAACAACACGCGGCAGCGCACCGAGCTGCTGATCCTGATAACGCCGCATGTCATGCACGACCAGCGCGACGCGCAAGCGCTGACCGAGGACATGCGTGAGCAATTGATCAACGCCGCGGCGGTGCCGGCGCAGTTGAACGGGCTGCGGCCGTCAGGTTCAGCGGATCCGAACGCCAACGTCGTGCGCAAGGTGCAGCAGGAGCTGCAGCAATGAGCTCAGTTGTTGCAGATCATCGCATCGCCGGTGGCATTCCCGGTGGGACCTTGGGAACAAAGATCATAGTCACGGTTCGGGCGGCTCGACGGCGACCGGTAAACGTAGGGATGGTTCCACGAGTTTACCGGCGGCTTGTCCCCTTGCACATAGGGCCCGTTCCAGTTCGGCACGTCGGTGGGCTTATCCACCAGCGCGTCCAGGCCTTGCTCGGTGGACGGATATGTTCCGACATCGAGCTTATACATGTCGAGGATCGAGGTCAGGCGCTCGATCGACTGATGGGCGACGGAGACACGGGCGTTGCCAAGCTGGCGCAGCACGGCCGGGGCTACCAGTCCGATCAGAAGTCCAAGGATCGCAATGACGACGAGGAGTTCCAAAAGGGTGAAGCCGGCTTCGTCCGAGACGGTGTGCTGGCGGCACAGCAGGCGATACAGGCGAATCATGCGGGTTCAATAGCCCTACTCAACGGACAGCGCCCATGACAATACCATTTCTGGCCTGCATGGCGAGCGTGGCTGCATTCTACCATCTGCCGCCGCGCGTGCTGCCATCGATCCAGGCGGTGGAAGGGGGTTACCCAGGGGCGATCAACGTCAACCGCAATGGCACGCGGGACCTTGGGGTCATGCAGGTGAACACGACCTGGATACAGCCGCTCGCGCAACAGACCGGCATGCCGCCACCGCAGGTGCAGCAGCGCCTGCTGTTCGATCCTTGTTACAATATCGCGGTCGCTGGCGCGATCATGCGCATATTCCTGGATGAAGCGCATGGCGACCTGCTGCAGGCGGTTGGCTATTACTGTTCGCACACGCCTCCGCTGGCCGCAGCCTATCGGTTGCGTGTGATCGAACTCGGCAACGCGATTATTTGGCGGCAATGCACCGCGATGAGCAAACGCGGCGCGCGCGGCTTCACTCTGCTGGAAGTGTTGATCGCGTTCGTCATCGCCGCACTGGCACTGTCAGTGATGTTCAGGGTCGCAACGGACTCGCTGCAGGAATCGGCGATATCAGCGCGCTACGAGGAGGCGGTGGTGCGCGCGAAGTCGCACCTGGCGATGGCCACCAACGCCGGGTCGGTGATGCCGGGCAACTGGAGCGGCGACGATGGCGGAGGCTATCAGTGGCAGATCCAGGTGCGGCCGATCGCACAGGCGAGCGCGGGTTCGAATAGCGGGTCGCAGGTGCCGGTTGCGCTTTATTCGGTCAGCGTCTCCATCACGTGGAGCGAAGGCGACCATAAGCGCGAGGTGCGTCTGGATACCGAACAGATCGGGCAGCCCGTCAACAACGGATGAACAGGCCGGTTGATACGGCGCACGGGGCCGGCAGCTTCACCGAAGCTGAACGTCTGTATCGCAAGATCGTCCATGCTCTCCCAGACCAGGGCCGGTCGATGATCGTGCAGTGGGAACCAGTGCTTAGACCGAACTTACCTCTGAATTTCCCAAAAGCGGCAGCTGGCCGCCGATTTTGGGAAAATTCGTAGGCATGTAGAATAGTTCTTGCGCGACGCGGGCGGTTCATGAGTCGATGCCCGCGTGTACATCACGACCATCGCCAACCGGAACTCCCCGCCCGCCGTGCTGCTGCGCGAGAGCTATCGCGAGCAAGGCAAGGTGAAGAGTCGCACGCTGGCCAATCTGTCCAGATGGCCTGAAGCGAAGATCCATGCCCTGCGAAGGGTGCTCGCCGACGAGCCGATGCAGCCCGCGGCGGCCCAGCGCTTCGAGATCGAGCGTGCCTTGGCGTATGGCCATGTCGCGGCCGCGCTCGGCACACTGCGGCGGATTGGCCTTGAGCAGATCCTGCCCAGACGTCCCGACCGTCTGGCCAAGCTGACCACAGCCATGATTGTCGCCCGCGTGGTCGAACCGGCCGCCAAGCTCGCCACCGCGCGCCAGCTCAGCGACGCCACCGCATCGCACGCGCTCGGCGCCTTGCTCGGTCTCGGTGAAGTCGATGCCGACGAACTCTACGAGGCACTGGATCGGCTGCAGGCCGCCCAGCCGGAGATCGAACAGGCACTCGCCCGCCGTCATCTCAAGGACGGCGTGCTGGTGCTCTACGATGTCAGCTCGAGCTATCTCGAAGGCGAGCATTGCGAACTTGCGCAGCGTGGCTACAGCCGTGACCACCGGCCCGATCGTCCGCAGATTGTCTATGGCCTGCTCTGCAACGAGCAGGGATGCCCGATCGCGGTCGAGGTGTTTGACGGAAACACCGCGGACCCGATGACGCTCGCGGCCCAGATCACCAAGCTGCGAACACGCTTCAACCTCAGCCGCGTCGTGCTGGTCGGCGATCGTGGCATGATCACCGACGCGCGGCTTGAAGCCGATGTCAAACCTGCTGGCCTGGACTGGATCACTGCG